>CAZEQY010000007.1:0-109040 GCA_964514655.1 uncultured bacterium | reverse complement strand
TTGATCCCGTAGGCAATCTCAGAAAATACTCCTTTACAGATCCTATAGGGCATATAGAAAGCACTGCCGCCTACGACGATCTTTACCAGCTCACTGAAGAGTCAGGCGTAAAAAACCACACCTATACTAACGACTCCATCTCGAATCGCTTAAGCAAAAATGCCTCTTCCTATTCACTTGATGGCACAAACAAGCTTTTAAGCACTTCTGAGGAACAGTTTGTCTATGACAAAAACGGTAATCTCATAGAACAAAAATCACCCACCAAAACTTTTCACTTTACCTATGATGCCTTAGATCGTCTCACCAAAGTCTCTGATGGTAATCAAGATGTCACATACATATACGATAACTTCCATCGCCGAATTGCCAAAGGCATTAACAGCGAAGATCCGAAATATTACGTGTACTTTGGCCAGCGAGAAGTTGGTTTCTACGACCCTGCAACGCAAGAGCTCTTAGAATATCGCGTCCTAGGCCTTGGAAAAGGCGCGGAACTCGGTGCAAGCATAGCTATCGAGCTTAATGGTAATACCTATTGCCCAGTACATGACCATCGTGGCAACATCGTATGTCTGCTAGATCCCCAAACAGGCCTTCCCCAAGAAACTTACCGTTATACAGCCTTTGGTGAATCTGAAACCTACCCCACAAAGCAGCTCCTTAACAACCCCTGGGGCTTCATGAGCAAGCGGCATGATCCTGAAACTGGCTTTATATATTTCAGTCGTCGTTATTACGCACCAGAAACCGGTCGCTGGATTACTCCAGACCCACTAGGCTTTGCTGACGGCCCTAACATGTATGCCTATGTCAAAAGCAACCCTTTAACCAAATTTGACCTGTATGGTTTGTTCGCCTACGAAGAGGAATGTAATGCGATAGATGGTGCAGCAATATATGGTATGCTTGAATCATCCTTTCGAACCGCAATCGATTTAAGCTCAATTGCTGCATACGTGATTAGAGGAAAAGATGGGTATGATTATTGCCAAGATTGGCATAATACGCTGGATGGCTATCGTGAGTTATATGTCGAACAAGCAGCTAAAATGCCGGATAGCACAGTAACTGTTGATGAATTACGTCAGGCAGTTGCTGCAGGCATATTGCAAAGAGATATACTAGATTTATCGCGTACAGCTCTAAATGTAGGTAAGGAAATTATTCGAAAAGGGTCCAATGCTCTAAACGCAGCATCAAAAAAAATAAAAGAGGGACGTCATGCTGCTAATAAAAATGTAACTAAACCCATTAAGTCCAAAACAAAACTTGAATCTGTTGAAGATTCTAAGAGTTCATTTCAGAGTCAATTATCGCCGAAAGATGCAATACGATATGAGAAATATTGGACCAAACATGCACCAGAGCAAGCTGGACCACATGCTATATATAAACGTTATTTGCCAAATGGTGACATTAAACAGGTAACGACTTATGATGAGTTTGGATGCAGGCATAGGCAATACGATCTGATAGATCCAAGAAGGGAATCTCATCAGCATAATTTCGTATATGACTCCAAAAATCCTCGCCCTCGTGGGAGTAGAAGTGGTCATTTGCCAATAGATGAATAAAGGAAAAACTTATGAAAAAAATATATTCTCAAGAAGATTTAGATGCATTCATATCATCTTTAGATTGGACTGATGCCTTTATACGTGAGTGTTACTTGCTTTCACCAACTTATATTTCGCCAGAAGATTCTGGAATGATAGCTGCTAATGCGGCACCAATGATAAAAATGTTAATATGTACACAAGATCCAAAATTCGCTGGCGTAGAACTGATTTTATGCGATGTCGACGATTTGAGTTTATCATTTTCCTGTGACCTTGAGCCATTTGGAGACTATCAAGATGATTTTGTATCGATTTCTTTTTCAGGCGTGGTTACTGATATTACTAGATGCAAAGAATTTTACTACAAAATTTTAGATCAAAATTGCTGGGGACATAAAATTAGATATGGTTCTGATGAAATCTTTGATGAAGGTGGTTGTTTTGACAATCAATGCCTAAATAACGAATAAAAATGATGAGAATTTTGATATCTCAAGTCACGTCGAGCTTTGCTTTGGTTTTTTTGTGAACAAAATGGATAAAGGTTGTGGGATATATCCGCCATTTGATTTTCTTACTGCATACACTCACGACAAAAAAATATTATCGACTAAACGTAAATGATATTTGTTTTTATATGAAATCTATCCAAGATGGTATAGAAAGATGATGGCATTCGCTTCGTTGCAATTAGCAACTTAGGTTAATTTAACTTTTCCGAACTTACAAAGTTTGGAAGGCCTTGATCGCGCCTACCAAGTTACAATTGTCTCAGGAATTTACGTTATAGCAGTCTTCGCGCTTCTTCGCGGCCTTCGCGGTTAAAAAAAAGGCGTTACCTAGTGGTATTTGTAAATATTTTATTTAATTTTTACTATCAGGTAGAATAAAGTATAAAGAGGAGGGGCGTATGAGTGCAGTATCGCCAGGGGCAAATAGGCCGGAGTGGGAGGCAGGAAAAGAGCCAAAACCTGCTCATTCAGACAATAAATTGGCATCTAAGGTTAAGCCTACAGAAGAACAGCTGCCCGAAGGGGCAAAAAAGCTTAGCCCTCGCGCCATCACCAATAAAGCAACAGCAAATCTAACTACAAAGCATGTTGTAGAAGTAGCACTTCCTAAGCTTTCAAAGCGAGAGAAAGTTATAGACAATTTTATAGATAAGCTCTTTTATAAGACTTTGCCGACAGCTAAGATTTCTGTGCCTTCTATTCTCATGATGAATAAAGAAAATACTTTTGGCTTAGATGAAAATGATCCCTATATCTACGAAAAAATACCACTATTACAGCAGCTAGAGGCGTCGACATCACTTACTCCTGATAGAAAAAATCTTCTTAGAGAAATGCTGCTGAGGCCCGAACGGATTGTCGATGAGCTGCCAAAATTAGCTGAAATTACAATAGGTAGCGATGCTACTATGAAAGGTGGATTTCCTATAGGGTTTAATGAAAAGCTAGGAAAGTTGCTTAAGAGTTATATTGTCGCTCAAAACCCAAAGCTTGGTGCAAAAGTAGATGCCTGCATGAATGAACTTCTTTATGCTGCTTGTCACACACCGGGTCTTGATGTAAAAGAAGATGCAAAATGCACATGTACATTTGAGCTAGAAAAAACCAAGATCTTTAAGCCAGATACAATCCTCATCACCCGCACAATAGAAAGTGAAGGCAAAACCATTCGCGTGCAGTGTCGCTATGATATAAGCAACAATAAGATGACATTTACTTAAATACGTGGTATACAGATTAGCGGAGGTGTCTTGTGCGCACTGCTAATCGACCAGCAAGTAAACTTAGCTTTCAAAAGCTTTCTACAGTCATTCCAGGAGGAGTAAATTCTCCCGTTCGGGCCTTTTATGACCTTGAGATTACACCCCTTGTAGCACATTCCGGCGCTGGCTCATTAATTACTGACATCGATGGTAACTCCTATATAGACTACTGCATGTCGTGGGGCGCGCTCATTCATGGACATTCTCATCCACAGATTATTGAAAAAACTGTAGAGCGCCTACGCCTTGGCACATCATTTGGCTGCACAACCGATATCGAAGAGCAGCTTGCAAGCAAGATCACAACACTCATGCCCTCTTGTCACAAGGTGCGCATGGTAAATTCTGGCACCGAGGCTACTATGACGGCCTGCCGCTTAGCTCGCGGTTACACAAAGCGCTCAATCATCATCAAGTTTGCAGGGTGCTATCATGGTCATGCAGACTACTTTTTGGTGCAGGCTGGATCATCAGTTGCCAAGCTTGCTGAGTCAACATCAGCGGGCATTCCTAAAGAAATGCTCGAAGCAACCATTTGCCTTCCTTTTAACGACTGTGAAGCCTTTGAAAAGGCATTATCTGATCCAAAAGTGCAAGAAAACCTTGCCTGCGTGCTAATAGAGCCCATTGCAGCCAATATGGGAGTAGTTCCAGCAAGCCAAAAATTTTTGGAGCTTATCCGCAGGCGTACCCAAGAGTGCGGAGCTCTTCTTATTTTAGACGAAGTCATAACGGGCTTTAGGGTGGCTTTAGGTGGTGCACAGTCGATATATGGCATTGAGCCTGATTTAAGCTGCTTTGGAAAGGTTATGGGGGGAGGTTTTCCTGCTGCAGGATTTGGCGGTAAGGCATATATCATGGACAAGCTTGCCCCTCTTGGACCTGTCTATCAGGCAGGAACGCTCTCAGGCAACCCCGTAGCCATGCAGGCAGGGCTTGAAGCGCTAAAACTCTGTGAGCAGCCAGGCTTTTATAAAGAGCTACAAGCAAAAACTGATGTTATCACAAAACCTGTTCAAGAATATATCAAGCAAAAGGCCTTGCCATTTTGCATCCAGCAAGTGGGCTCTTGCTTTACCGTCTTTTGCGGCGTAAATGACGTGCATAATTATGCTGAAGCAAAGGCTATGGACATTAGGCTTTTCAATAAGCTCTTTTATCATATGTTCGATAACGGCGTTTATATGCCTCCTGGCCCATATGAAGCGTGGTTTGTCTCTATGGCCCATGCGCAAGATGACCTGCACAAGACGCGCGATCTTCTTTTAGAATTTCTCTCTCAACAGGAGCCTGCTCTACAGTGATTGTGAAGTTTATTTTCTTTATTTTTGCATTCAGTGCATCCCTATTTGCAGATGCCTTTGAAGACTCTCTTAGCCAGCATGTACACCTACAGCAGGATAAACCCTTTGTTGGCATGATCAAGCTGACAGATCGTAAAGAGGCAATAAGTGAGTCCACATGGATTTATATAAACCTTGCGATGAAGGAATATAAAAAGCAAAATCCAGCTGCCATAATCTTAGAGCTTAACTCTCCAGGAGGCGAGGTCTTTGCTGCAGAGCGCATCTCTGATGCTCTTAAAGAAATAGACGTGCAGTATGGCATTCCCGTTATCTGTTATATAGACAACTGGGCTATGTCAGCTGGCGCGTTACTTGCCTATAGCTGCCGCTACATCGTCATAGCAAAGGATGCAAGCATGGGAGCTGCTGAGCCCATAACTATGGGTGAAGCAGGTGAGATGCAGTCGGCATCAGAAAAAATAAATTCTGCCCTCAGAACAGACTTTGCAAACCACGCAAACTATTTTGGCCGCAATCCCTATATCGCTGAAGCAATGGTAGATAAAGATATTATCCTCGTCGAGCGCGAAGGAAAAATCATCAAGCTTGCTCAAGAAAGTGAAATTCAGAAAGAAGACATCGTCATCAGCCCAAAAGGAAAGCTGCTGACACTAAACGCTGAGCAGCTTATCCAGTACGGCGTTGCCGATATACGCTTTTCGCCTATGAGCCTAGAGCCGCTTTCTGCAAAAGAAGAAGAAAGAGGCGTATATCCTCTATCAAAAACGGCACTTTATCAGATTCCCTTTTTCCAAAAGGCAAATATTCAGGTTCACGAGGTGCAGCTTACCTGGCAGGCAAAGTTTTTGGCGATTTTGGCATCGCCTGCAGTCTCTTCAGCACTCTTTATGGTGATGCTTATTGCCTTTTATATGGAGTTATCATCAGGTGGTTTTGGCGTTGCCGGAGCGGTTGCCCTCATCTCATTATTTTTGGTGGCTTTATCAAGCTTTGCACTTGAAGCCATAAATATACTAGAGCGTGTCTTACTTGTGTTTGGGCTTATCTTGGTAGGCCTTGAGATTTTCTTTTTCCCAACCCTTGGCATACTTGGCGTCATCGGCGTTGTCTTTATCATTATGGGCCTTGCCGGTATGATGCTTCCTGGCATAGAGTCCGTAGAGTATCAGGGCGATACACTAAACGTTGCCGGAGAATATGTTTTAAACCGCCTTGCATGGCTATCTGGTGCTTTTTTATGTGCTATAGTTGTTATAGTGCTTTTAAGCCGCTATATGTGGCCAAAGCTAGGTATCGGCAAGGTGCTTGTGTTAAGTGATGATAAGCGCTCTCGAGCCGCTATTGCCGGCAGTTTGCCTCCATCGCCACTATCGGCACTTCCCAAGGTTGGAGCTAAAGCCATTGTGAGCGCGGCATTACGACCTGCCGGCAAGGTAAAGGTAGATGACACTGAATATGATGCACTAAGCATAGGCAGCTTTATCCAAGAGGGCTCAAGCGTTACTATCGTGCGTATCGAAGGTGCAAAAGTCGTTGTTGAGGAGAACTATAGCGCATGACACCCTATCTACTGCTACTTTTAGGCCTTTTTTTTATCTGGCTTGAATTTTACTTGCCAAGTGGCGCATTTGCTGTTGGTGCAGCTATATTTGTTCTCGGCGCACTTATAGCGTTTTTTACTCAATCAGAATCTGTGCTTGCAAGCACGCTTTTTTTTGTTTTGACATCCGTTCTTGTACTTGCTGTTATTCGTTTTGCCATATGGCGCATTCGAAAGTCGAGCGCTAAAAACACCTTCTTTCTTTCAAAAGACCAAGAGGGCTATAAGGCTGCCGAGATGACAGACGATATTATCGGAAAACGGGGAGTCACCCTTACAGAATGCGGCCCTTCAGGCTATGCCCTTGTCGATGGCAAGCGCTATCCTATTATTTGTCGCGGGCCCTACCTCAATAAAGGTATTGAGGTAGAGATTATAGCCCTAGAACTTGGAAATTATGTTGTTAAACCTTTGAGGTAGTATCATGGAAGTGTCCTTTTTCTTAGTTGTCCTAGCAGTAATCGCCTTTATCTTGGTGATAATACTTGGCAGGTTTATCAGCCTGTGGTTTCAGGCCCTTGTGAGCGGCACGCCTATATCGCTCTTTAACATTGTGGGTATGAGCCTGCGAAAAATTCCCCCACGCATCATCGTAAATGCTCATATCAACGCCTATAAGGCAGGCTTAAAGCAGTTTAACGTGGCAGACCTTGAAACGCACTACTTAGCAGGTGGTCGCGTGCTTGATGTGGTTGCGGCACTTATTGCGGCAGAAAAAGCAAATATCCCACTTGACTGGAAGCGTGCAACAGCTATTGACCTTGCAGGGCGCGATATTTTGGATGCCGTACGTACGTCTGTAAACCCAAAAGTTATTGACTGTCCGGATAGAAGCCGCGGAGACTATATCACAGGCGTTGCAAAGGATGGCGTGCAGCTAAAATGCCGCGCTAGAGTTACTGTGCGCACAAACATCGCCCAGCTTGTTGGCGGCGCTACTGAAGAGACCATCATCGCCCGTGTGGGTGAAGGTATTATTGGCGCAATAGGTGCTGCTGAAAACCACCTACTCGTTCTTGAAAACCCGCAGCTTATTTCAAAGCGCGTGCTGGATAAGGGCCTTGATGCCCAGACAGCGTTTGAGATTTTGTCTATCGACATTGCAGATATTGCAATTGGCGAAAACATCGGTGCAAAACTTCGCGCTGATAAAGCTGAGTCTGATAAGCGCATTGCTCAAGCAAAAGCTGAAGAGCGACGAGCTATGGCTGTTGCTGCTGAACAAGAAAATAGCGCTAAAGTCAAAGACATGGAAGCAAAGTACATTGAAGCTCAAGCTGCAGTGCCACAAGCTATGGCAGAAGCTCTAAAAGCCGGCAAAGTAGGCTTTATGGACTACCTACGCATGGATAACCTCCAGGCAGATACAAAGATGAGAAAAGAACTTTCTGGAGGCAGCGCATCACCTGCTGCATAGCGTATGAAAAATTTTGATGATTACATATCGCTCATTATTGGCGTAGTGGCAGTGCTCTACAGCATCATACAGGTTGCAAGAAGCATCTATGGCACGAAGCCCGAAAATAGGCGCTATGAAGATGAAGAAGATGATGATGAGGGCTTTGAAGAGGTTAAGAAAAAACCAAAAGCGCCTCCTGCCGCGCCTCAGCCTGCTATTGCAAAGCAGGCTGAAAAGCCATTTGCTTTTCATTCACAGCTTGATGACTTTGCGACAAAGACATCGATAGAAGATCGCCATCTTGATGTTAGTTTTGCAGATAGCGAGGGTGCTGTAGTAAAGCGCCCTAAAAAGCCAACAATCCAAGAGCTTGTAGCTAAGCTTCCTCAAAAGAAGATGCTCTTTTTGTCATACGAGGTCTTTAGCGTGCCTGTAAGTCGGAGAAAAACGCCCTTTCCTTGGAATGGCTGATGCTTGATGATGTCCTAGAGAACATTAAGAGTTCTGAACAAAAGGTGCAGCTTGTTGCCGTTACAAAGGGTAGAAGCGTAGAGGACATAAAGCAACTATATGACAAGGGCTTACGTATTTTTGGTGAATCGTACGTCCAAGAGGCATTAGAAAAAATCCCGCAGCTACCTAGTGACATTGCCTGGCACTTTATAGGCACACTGCAGACAAAAAAGGTGCCAAAAGTCATTGGCAAATTTGCATTGATCCATTCTATAGATAGCCTAGATCTTGCAAAAAAAGTATCAAAAGTAAGCCAAGAGCGGCACATTACTACCGATATACTCCTTGAAGTAAACATCTCTCAAGAAGCTACAAAACACGGGTTTAGCCCTGAAGGCCTTATAGAGGCATTTTCGGAACTTATAGCCCTGCCAAATATTCGCGTAAGAGGCCTGATGACGATGGCCCCAAATACACAAGATAGTACGATCATTCGAAGAGTCTTTCAAAAGGCAAAAGAGCTACAGCAAACCTTACAGACACTGCACTCTGAGTGTACCGAACTATCGATGGGCATGTCAGGCGACTTTGTTATCGCCATCGAGTGCGGCGCCACCTTCATTCGCATCGGTTCTCGTCTCTTTACATTTGTTTGACTTTGTGCAGGGCGATACGGAAGGCTTGGCCGATGCCGCGGTGCTGGCGCTCAAGCCAAATGGCTACCTTTTCCATCGGCAGTAGGCGTATGCCAAAGAAGAGTAAAAAGCCTATGGCAATAGGACGTAAGGTGTTCATGACAACGAGAGTGCTCATTCCGCCTTCTACAAACCAAAAGCTTATGCTGCTGAGGATGACGCAGGCGATAAATGGCCATACGCACATGTCTTTTGCAGCAAGCCAGGCGATTTTTTTATAGCGGCCAGGACCTTCAGGAACTGCCTGAATAGGCTTTTTCTTTGTGGAGAACGAAGATAGGCGGCTAAAATACTTTGCCATAGAGTCACTTGACATCCTTGGCGCATAGAGGGCAATAGAGACCGCTGAGATGATCTTAATGATAACTACTGTAGCAACTAGATACCATACCGAAGGAAATTCGAAGGAGCAGAGTGTTTTTGGATATTCGTCAATTTCCTTAAATACCTGCAAAAGCGTTTTACCAAAGATGCAGTAGTAGATTAGAAAAGGCTGACATAGGCCCCAAAGGCAAGAGAGCGTAGCTCCAAGCACTCTACCAGGCATTGTGTGGCCAAACAAAAAGATGCCTACATTATACAGTAGCCCTTGCATGCTAATAGCAAGCATGGGGGTGAGTTTTTTTCCGGCAGGAGAAAGGCTTTTTAATGCAGCTGCCACGAATGAAATAGAGCCTGGTGTAAAGCGAGAGCCTTGAGTTCCTGTTATGCTGGATGCGCGAGATAGCAGTAGAATCTGGTTAAGCGAAAGAAAAAAGCCCGTAAAGGGTATATGCAAGCTGTGAAGTAAGCTACCAAGCCCCACTTCGGCAATCGAAAGCATTGCAGCGTGAGATCCTACGATATCGACTTGAGATTTTTTCATATTCTTCACCTTTCTCCCATAATGATAGCAACATCTCTGGTTTGATACCATAGGCTAAAGATTTTTCAAATAAGAATCTGAAAATATTTCATGTTTTGCTAGTATATCGTGCATGATTCAATCTGCAACTGCTAGTACGCGAGCGCAATTTTACTCTCAAGGACGGCCTGCCTATCCAGAGTTACTCTTTACGGTGATGGCTCAGTTTTTTAAGGCTCAAGAAAGTATTATAGATTTAGGCTGTGGCAATGGAAGGGGAAGTATTCCACTATCCAAAAAATGTCCAAACGCTGCAATTATAGGACTTGATCCTGATAAAGAAATGCTTGAAGAGTGCCGCGCGCAAGGGGCTGGTTTTCCCTGCCACGTAGGCAAGGTTTCTGACCTTTCAAAACTATTTCCGGCAGCTTGTTTTACAAGCGCTGTTGCCTTTAGTGCTTTATCGCTTTTTCAAGATGAGAAGTCTATTACGGCCATTCATGAGGCTCTTATGCCCGAAGGCCTCTTTTTTGATGTAGGTGATGAAGTGGTAAATAATGACCCTATTGGCGATCTTATGTGCGAGGTAGTACGGCAATCGTTAGACATCGAAATAAAAAAACGCGCTGCCACGCAGGAACATAATTCTCTTATAAGCTGCGGCTTTGCCTTCATTGAAAAGCATGAAGTTACAGTTGTTGAACAGTATGACTATGAGCGCACCTTAGCCAATATGAAGTCGCGCATGAACTATCCCAAGCTCACTTTAGCACAGGATCAAAAGGTACAAGAATGTCTACAACAGCATTTTAAGTCCGATTCTGCTCTTCCTATAAAAGTAAAATACTACGTCAGCGTCTACCGGCGCGTATAACCTGGACTAGGGCAGCATGTTCTTGTTCCGTGTAGGGGCGGGTGTGGATGCAGCAGTTGGGGTCTTCAGCCCGTTGGGGCTGCTCTTGGGCAAAGATGTTTTCATCTTTGGCGATATTGAGTACGGTACACTGAAGGGTGGTGTTTTCTGTGAGGGTGTTGACGCTTATTGATGGGGGCACGACGGGATCGTGCGGGCTTGATAAAGAGATAAAGCGTCCTTTTAGCTTTTTGAGCGCTTCTTCAACATCAAACTCCCAGCCGATGCTTGAGACAAATGTGGCAACAGCGTTGCTACACAGGGGAAAATTATGCTGCACGTAGCTATGCATAGATTTTGCCCCCGCATCAGAAATTACATCTACAGTGATATCTTCATCCGCAAGCTTGCCGGCAACACATGTTGCTATAAAAGCTCCTATGTCGCTTCCAAAGAAGATAAGCTTATCTGAAGGAATGCCATTTTGTATCAGCCACTTTGAGAACTGATAGATGTCATTTTCGAGGGTAGCGGCATCTTTTGAGCGAAAGTTTGGTGCATAGATGTGGACATTTGCATCAAGGTGTAGGCGCCTTAGATACTGTATGGAATCTTGCCAGCTTCCACTTCTTGATGGCAGGTATATAACGGTAGTTTTGCTCGGGTTTTTAGACGAAAGGAGCGTTAGGACCGAAATTTTTGCTGCATCAGGTGAGGTATATGTTGCAGCCATTGCCTTTGATTGTGAGCTATTAAGCTCGGCAAGTATAGTGTCGACTGCTTCTTGAGAGACTGGAAAGCGCTTGGGCAATAGCGAAGGCAGAATAAGTGGAGCAATATTGCAAGCAAGGGTCTTTTTAACCCAGTCAACAGCTCTTGTGAGGATTTGTAGGGCAATAGTTTTGATGCGCTCACACGCTTTATATGTCGCTTGTACAAGCATCACCGGAATCGTAACCTTGGGTCCTGAGGCAGCTAAAGCATCCATAAACTACGTCCTTAAGCGTTAGGGGAGAATAAAAGGGGTTTCTTCTAAAGCATTGTAGGGTTGATCTAGCTTTGTTTCAAGCCAGAGAACAGTGTCTTTGATGATGTCTTGAGAAGGTACTGTGGGATACCAGCCAAGAGCTGTAAGTCGCGAGTTGTCAAGAACTGTCCGAGCAACATCATCAAAGCTTGTGCTGTCGTAGATAAGCCTTCCCTCAAATTTTAGGTGGCTTTTTATATATTCAGCGATGTTTCTGATATTGGTGTCTGAGCCGTAGGCAATGTTTATGACTTCATCTTCAACAGGCGCTGTAAGTAGGTATACAACAGCTGATGCCATATCATCGATATGCATAAGCTCATAGCGGGCTCGTCCATCGTTTGAGATTACGGCCATGGGGTTTTTTTGCCACTTTGCTTTCAAGATGCGAGTTGCGATATTTTTGACAGGGTGGCTAGAGTCTTGCGTAAAGCCTGTGTCGTGGGGGCCCGCAAGGTATGTGTAGGGGCAAAAGATAAATCGCGGCTTTTTAAGGCCGTTATTTTCGTGACACTGTGCAAGAGCTGTTATTTTTGCAATTTGGCGCGGGTCTTTTAGAGTTTCGCGCTTAAGCTCTAGCAATGAATCTTCCTTGAAGGGTAGTTTTGTATTTGGAGGATAGACATCAACAGGGCTTAGTACAATCGCTCGCTTGACGTTTGAGTTATAGCATGCTGTTATTACTTGCGTGTCGATGATCATTGTGTCTGTGGGATCTTTTTTAGTGCCATCTACAATCACAAAGTCAGGATGAAACTCGCTAAAAAGGGCAGTCATGTGACCTGTTTTTTCACAGGCTTCTTCGCGTACATAATGATAGCCTTCCATCTGCAGTCTGCGCACAAGGGCGTTTCGAATAAAAGGATCAGGTGCAACAACAAGCACCTTTGCATCGTGAGCATATACTACGCTAGATACTGCTATTAATAGCGCTAAAAGCCACTTCATCATACAAATACCCCAATAAATCCCATCCACTATAGCGGACGGATGAATTATGCAACACTATACTAAGTGTTTTAAAAGTATTGTGATAGGGCCATTGAAATGATCTAAAAGAAAAGATTTACTTGTAATTTCAGTAGTTAGCGGTGGCAACGTTGGCAACAATTTTTGTAGCTTTTGCCAGTTGTGCATAAGTAATTCTTGATCTGGCGCTACAAAAAAGTCGCCACCATCTACCTTTTTGTACTCATAGCCAAGCATGCGCATGTATGTAGCATGCTGTAAGGCTTCAGGGTGGCGTTTGCGGATTTGTATAAGTGCAGCGTTGTTTTGCAAAATACCCTGTAGCATTTCATCAACTTCAGCTGCTGTAGTATAGCCTGAAGTCAAATTTTGTACCCGATCGCATGCAAGAAACTGATTTATGTATTCGTCGGCACGTTTTGCAGGGTTTATAAAGAGCTCTACAGCTGCAGGATGGGGTGGGTGGTGCAAATCGCGCTCTTCAGCAGGAGCGCTATCATAGACCTGCTGGATATGTAAGACAGTTTTATCGTCGTTGCCAATATAGCGTGGGGGGACCTGAAAGGTATAAAGCTTGCCATGTTCGGTTGCTGTTTCTTTAACGCACTTATAGAAGGGATGGCTCATTCTAATAAAGGGCTTATCACGTAAGGCATCATCTAGGTAGGCATCTTCTAAGCGACCAAGTTCTTTCCAGACTTCTTCAAGGTGATGAGGATCATAGGGCTGATCTTTGTAAATACGCTTTCGATACACCTCCCAGCCGCGAAGGTTAAGAATCATAGGTAGGTTAAGAAACTGCTTTTCTTGTGTTTGTAAGGTGCCCGTGGCGCTATCTACAAGGGTGTCTATGGCGGCTGTTTCATCTACAAGTGCCCCTAGGCTTTTTTCAAGCTGTTCGATATCAAGCTTTGTGATACGTACGCCATTACTTATCACTTCATCACTATCTTGCGGCCATAGTTTACTAAGTTCACTTTTAGCAAACTCAAGGCGGCGTAGAGACCTAAGTATCGCCATAACAATTCCTACGCGCACTTCTTTATAAGAAAACGAGGTTGTTGAGCTCAAAAGCTTGATCGTGGGTATAACGTGAAAGAGGTGATCGTGCACAAACTCTTTGCCGGCAGATAGCAGCACATCATACATAAGATAGCTTTTTGCAAATGTAGTATCATCTGCAATACCTTCAGAAGGGGCAATATCTAAATCCGGAAGGTGGGGATATTTTTGCTGAAGCTCTCTCCAGTTATTTGTTAAAGCCTCTTTATCAGGAAGTATCAGCACGCCATTTTCAAAAGAGTATCCAAGCTCTTTAAGAAGCGGAACATCAAGTATACGCTGGATGTTGAGCATGGGGTTTATATGGTTGGGGACAGCTTCTATAGCGGGAAATATCTCTTCGAGTCTTTTATCAATCTTTCCGATTACTTCAGGTTTAATGCGAAAGTGATAGAGATAGCCCCCATGCGCTCCTTTTGACTTTGCCTCACACTGCCAAAGCTCGCCGGTATGTAATGCAAGTAGGTTGTGTTCTTCTTTTACTTTGCCGGCTGACGATGAGCGCCTATGTGAAACAGGTCTTTTAATCCTTTCCGGCACACTATCAGTAGTCTTGATAAGCGGTGTAGGTGTTTTATCATTTTTAAGACGATGCGCCTTTCGCCCTTGCAATGCCCCTTTTTGATCGGGCTCGAGCGGCCCCGTGGATTCGCTACCTTTGTCATTTGGCCCTACTATAACCATACCACACCTCCAACCGCATCCTAGCAAAGCGCTTTGCAAATGTAAATAAATGATTTAAGCGGTTAGCCACTCGACGTTTGGGCTCAGCTCTCTATAGCTAAGGCCAGTGTGTTCTTGTAATAGGGCGGCCATTTCTTCCCATTCGGGGGTGCTGCCTGCTGCAAGGCGCTTTAGTGGGTCTTGTTCATTATTCGGCTTGCGTTCGGTATAGACAATGCTGTAGTAGGGGCCTGTTTGGAGCCATACCGTAAGGCGGCTTAATCCAAATGAGCGCATAAAGGTTTCTTTACTAGGTGTGTGCTTTTGAAACTGCCTGTGTTCTTCTACCTTTTCGGGCAAAAGGGGATACATAAACGCCTTTTTTACAACTTGAGTGGTGGAAGGTAAGGAAATATCCAGCAGGCACTCGAGTGTTGGCTTTGCAGATGGCAAGCTATAGTCTTTGCCAAGGACCTCCTTATAATAGCTCCACAACTTCACTGCTGCGTTATTTTTTTCGGCTATAAGTCTTTGAAGCTGCGAAAAGATCGTATCAAGAGACTTGCCCTCTAGGCTGTGAATCATGAAGTCGCTATCTCTAGTAGGTTGCAGCCATGCATCAAACCCCGTTAAGCCCAGTTGCTGCCAAAAGGCCGCATCTTCATCAGTATCTTTCTTAGGATTTTTCCAGCACTCGCGAATAACATCAGCTTTACCCGGCAAAACCTTGCTGCAGTAACAAAATCGTGTCATATACTCTTAATTTTTTCTTCGCGGTAATTTCCTAAAAGCCCAGGCGGTTTAAGGCCTGGGCTTAATGAATTATTGGCAGGATTCGCAATTTGGGTCGGCAAGAGAGCAGGCTTTCACGGTCTGCTGCAGCTCTTGGGTCTTGCGCTTGATGTCGAGGCTTGCGTCTTCGATATCGGTTACAGACTTGTTCTTGAGGTAGTAGGTAGTCTTTAGACCCATCTTCCATGCATGAAGGTAGATGCGTGAGAGCATCTTTTCATCTGGCTTGTCGAGGAACAAGTTGAGCGATATTGCCTGGTCGATCCACTTTTGACGAACGGCCGCCTGCTTTAAAAGTGCAAGAGGGTCGATCTTAAAGGCTGTCTTAAACTGTACCTTTATGGATTCTGGGATCGATGTCATATCATCAAGTTCGCCCTTGTGATACTTTAGATCTTCAAGTAGGTCTTTATTCCAGAGGTTCATCTTTTTCAGCGCTTCTACAAGGCCAGGTGTGATGGTGATAAACTCTCCAGATAGGTTAGACTTACTAAAGATATGGCGATAATCCGGTTCTATACATGCTGAGCAGCCAAAGATGTTCGAAATTGTGGCTGTCGGGGCAATGGCAAGAAGGTTAGAGTTTCTCATGCCATGCTTCTTGATGAGCGCTCTAAGCTCATCCCAAGGCATCTTGCTACTGCGGTTTACGTCGACTGCAACACCGCGCTCTTTTTCAAGGAGGTCGAGGGTGTCAAGTGGCATAAGGCCGCGATCCCACTTAGAGCCCTTGTAGCTTGAGTAGGTGCCCTTTTCTTTTGCAAGAAGGCATGATGCATGAAAGGCATTCCAGGCAATAAACTCCATGATCTCATCAGCAAACTCTACTGCCTTTTCGCTGTCAAACGGTATCTGCAATAGGTGCAATGCATCTTGCCAGCCCATAAGGCCAAGGCCAATTGGTCTATGACGAAGGTTTGCTGTCTCTGCCGGGATTGTTGGGTAGAAGTTGATGTCGATAACGTTATCGAGCATGCGAACTGCTGTCTGGACAGTCTTTGCAAGTTCTTGCTTGTCGATAGTGCCATCTGGCTTTACAAACGTCGCAAGGTTTAGCGAGCCTAGGTTACATACAAAATGCTCTTCGTCAGAGTCATTAAGCACAATCTCGGTACAAAGGTTTGAGTTGTGTACAACGCCAACATGGTCTTGAGGGGAGCGTATGTTGCAAGGATCTTTAAAGGTAATCCAGGGATGGCCTGTTTCAAAGAGGGCGCTTAGCATCTTCTTCCAAAGAGTGCCTGCGCGCACCTTTTTGCCCCATATCTTGCCTTCTTCGTGCAGCTTTTCGTAGCGCTCATAGTGCTCTTTAAACTTGGCACCATAGGTTTCGTGAAGTTCTGGCACGTCGCTTGTTCTAAAGAGCGTCCAGTCCTGGCCTTTGATTGCGCGCATGATAAAGAGGTCTGGAATCCAGTTTGCAGTGTGCATGTCGTGCGTGCGGCGACGGTCGTCACCCACGTTTTTACGAAGCTCCAAAAACTCTTCGATGTCATTATGCCAGCTTTCTAAGTAGCAGCAGACAACGCCGCGGCGTTTTCCGCCTTGGTTTACAGCAACTGCTGTGTCGTTCATGATCTTTAAGAAGGGGACAATACCTTGGCTTTCACCATTTGTTCCTTTGATGTGCGAGCCCATGCCGCGAACGCTTGTAAAGTCTACTCCTAAGCCGCCTGCAAACTTTGACAAGAAGGCGCAGTTCATAAAGGTGCCAAATATGCCTACAGGGTAGCTACGGCCTTTATCGTCGACACGTATTGCGCCGATTTCATCGCCGGCAGTAAGTCCATAGCACGATGAAAGTTGCGGACGCGCTGTTCCTGAGTTAAAGAGGGTAGGCGTTGCTGAGCAGAACTTCTTACTTGTATAGATGTTATAGTAGGTGATCGCCGCTTCTTCTTTTTCTTTTTCGTTGTATGAGATACCCATAGCAACGCGCATCCATAGATACTGCGGTACTTCTATACGTTGTTTGTTTTTAGCGTCGAGGATGAGCACGCTTGGATCGCGACACTCGTTGCGCTCGTGCAGCAAGTAGCGGTCATACAGCGTCATAATGCCCAAGAAGTCAAACTTAAGGTCTGCCATTGGGTTGATCTTTTGTGCTATAGACTTTAAGTTAAATTTCTTAAGGTCCGGGCTCAGAAGGCCAATTTCAATACCGCGGTTAAGGTACTTTGTAAAGCCTACTTCGTGTGCTTTTTTGAGTTTGCCCATGCCATCTTCTACTTTCCATTCAAGCACTTCTTCGTAGATATAGGTAAGCAAGATCCTTGCGCTGAAGAAGCGAAAGTTTGTGTCTTGCTCCATGAGCGCGCGGGCATTCATTAAGATGGTATTCATCTTTTCTTGGCTTGTAAGGCCGACATCCATGCCGTAGACAAGTCTTTGAGCTAGCTCTTGACGGGTCATTGGCAGCTCAAGGTCAATCATCGCAAAGTCTATTCTTGCAAGCAGGTTTGGCGTTACAAGTTCTGGCAATACGATGATGGTCTCTACCTGTGATTCTTTGATCAAACGAAGGCGAGCTCGCTCAAGACGGTAGTGGCTAAAGCGTTTTGCAATAGGCTCATAGCCCATTTCTGCAAGGTAGTGTTCCACTAAGTCCTGAATTTCTTCGATGTGGATTACTTCGCGACCAGAGCCCGTGACCTCGTGGGTAACGGCTTGAGCAACAAGTGTTGCCTTTTCTGATGCTTCTTGGCTATCTTGCTCTTGAGGCTCGTCAGTGCGGTCCATAAGATCGGCTAAAAATGCCTTGTAGATAGCGTTGAGGATCTTTTCGGCATTCCATGCTACCTTTTTGCCGTTGCGGCGTATCACTTCTAGCTTCTTTACAGTCTGGTGGCGTCTTTGCTTTTGTGTGCGGTAGAGTAAGTATCCTTTTGCTGCGAGTGTTTCGCCCTCATCAAGGAGGCTGTTTTCGCAGATTTCGTGTACTTCTTCTGAGCCGACGATTTGCTTTTTGAGGTGTGCAAGCTTGATGAGCACGCGGTTTACCGTGCTAACCACTTTGAACTTTGTCTCGGGAACAAAAATTTCGTCGGCGGTTGATAAGCCGTGAGCTAGCCTTTCATCCGCAATTGCTGCTCCGATGGCGTTTAAGAGCTTTTCTGGCTGGCAGTCAGCAAGGCCCTTTGACGTCTGGATTCGCGGTAGATGCGACGGAATAATAAGGTTGCTTTTTAGCGTGTCCCATTTAATAGAGGGCTTGCGCGATTTCGGCGTTTCGACAAACGCGCGAATATCTTGTACTGTCGGGGTTGTTGTCATAACCATGTGTAACCTACTTCTTTATACTTCTATGCCTTCAAATAACTCTTGCTCGCTGCTTGCTTCTTGCAAGTTGGATAGCTTGCCATACTCTGTCACCGTAGTTTCAAAGAAGTTTTCATTCTTCTTGAGGTAGATGATTTCAGCAGACCATGGGAATGGGTTTTCAAGGACAAAATTGCCCTTGCCATCGTCAATAGCTTCCCATCCAAGTGCCATAAGGCGTCTATTTGCGTTGTAGCGAACAAAGCGCTTTACTTCTTCTGGGGAAAGACCAGCAATTGGCTGTGGCAACAGATCGTCTACAAAGGCGATCTCTGCGTCGACACCAGCACGCATAAAGTCTACGAGCTCTTTTTTGAATTCTGGCGTTAAGATATCTGGGTTTTCTTCGCAAAGGGCTAAGAATAGCTTGCGGCCAAGTTCGATGTGGTTTGATTCATCGCGCATGGTGTAGCGGAACATCTGGCCCATGCCTGGCATCTTGCCGCTTCTACCAAGGTGCAAGATAGGCAAGAAGAGACCAAAGAACTGCGTGCCTTCCATAATTTGCGTAATGCCAAAGATTGTCTTTGCAAAGAGGCGCTTGTTTTCCGTTTTTGTAAGGTCGATGTCGCGTCTAAGTTCAGGCAGGTGCTTGCAGATAGTTTCGTTTTTGCGGATGACAGATGGCATCGATAAAAAGAGGGCTGATACTTCGTGCGGGTTGATACGTAGAGAAGAAATCATATAAAGCAGCGATTCGGTGTGGATATTTTCTTCTTGTACGTGGCGCCCTACTGCCATTTTAAGTTCTGGTGCGCTTAAATTTTCGCGGATGATGGTTTGTGCACAGTCGCCCACAATGCCTTCTGCAGAGCAAAAATAGCCAATACCGACGCGTATGATATTGCGCTCGCGATCATTTAATGTTCTATCGTCGCTCCACTGTTTAATGTCGTCGTACATGGGTACTTCTTGGGGGAGCCAGTGGTTTGCTTCCATGTCGCGATAGATTTCATATGCCCACTTATATTTAAGTGGCATCACATTAAATTCAGGGCTGTTTCGACCCAAGATCACGCGCTTTGCTTCAAAGGCGTCTTTAGCTTTTTTTGCATCGAGGACATACTTTCTGCCCCCAACTTCGTATTCAAAAATGTCTTTCATAGGCGACCTACTTTTGTTTCGTTCGTTACTTACGCGTGATCTTAACACAGCATTTCGCTTTTTTGCCAAGCAGGAATCTATTTGAATTAAGCAGCTGGTATTCAAATATTTACAAGTCACCAGGTCAATTCTTTGTAAAGCCTAGAGCCTTTGTTAGATAGGACACAAAGTAGATCGAGATAAGACTTACAGGAAAGGCTATAATCATCGACAAAACGGGTCCGATGATGTGATGTTGCATGAGATAGCCGTTGATTGTTGGCCATAAAGCACATGTGATTCCACCGGACAAAATTCCTGCTAAGGCTCCGTAGTAGTTTGGTTTTTTGGAGTAAAGCGAAACAAGCAAGAGCGGACCAAATGTAGAGCCTAAACCGGACCATGCAAAGTAGACCGTTTGCATAATGGTCTTATCCCTTCCAAGAGCAATCCAAAAGGCAACTAACGATACTACAAGCACGCTTAAGCGAAAGACAAATACCTCTTTTTGGCTAGATATTTTTGGGGCAATAAGCTGCTTGTATATATCCTCAGTGATTGTTGATGCGCTTACAAGTATCTGTGAGTCCATGGTAGATATTGTAGCAGCAAGTACGCCGCACATTACAATGCCGGCAGCAAATGGATGAAAAAGCGCTTTTACCATTTCGACAAAGACAAGTTCCGGATTTGCGATTCCCTCTTTAAAGAAGCTTATCGCAATTACACCAACGCATGCTGCAGATCCAAGTGCAAGAATTTGCCAGCTGATGCCGAGGTTGCGCGCTTTTTTTAGCTCGCTAGGATTTTTTATGCCCATAAACTTGATGAGAATATGCGGCATGCCAAAATAGCCAAGACCCCATCCAAATAGGGATGTGAGTAGCTCTTTTAGTCCAACATCTTGTGAAAATGAAAATAGGTCGAGTGAGATTTTTGCTTTTTCTGCAGCGCTAATTATGCCTTGTACGCCGCCTGCTGGCTCAAGGGCAAGTATTGGCACAATCATGATTGTTACAAGCAAAAAGATGCCCTGGAATAGATCTGCCCAGGCAACAGAAACAAAGCCGCCGATAAAGGTGTAGGCTACCATGACAGTTGCGGCAATTGAGATGCCAATATAGTAGTTCATGTCAAAGAGCGAGCCGAACAAAAAGCCTATTGCAATAAGGCCGGAGGCCAAGTAGTAGGTCATAAAGATGAGCAGCATGATAGCGCTTATTGTGCGGATATAGTTTTTGGGATCGCCATAGCGCTTTGCAAAGTATGATGAAAGGGTGTAGCAGTTATACGACTCAGTGATGGTGCGAAGTTTTGGGGCGATAAACGTCCATGTACAGTACATGCCGATAACGAGTGAGAGAGCAGTCCAGACTTCTGGCATGCCGCCAATAAAGATGCTCATAGGAAAAGCCATAAAGAGCCAGCTACTCATATCGCTAGCTTGGGCGGAAAGGGCGGTAACCCAAAAGTTCAGCTTGCGGCTTCCAAGCAAAATATCGCCACTTGAAGCATGCTTTTTGCGCACGCTCATTGCCACGCCAAAGAGCACACTAAAATACAATAAGAACGAGACCCAATACTCTGGTTTCATAAACGACGTTGTCCAAAATCTTTATAGAGGACAGGCTATTCGCTTCGTGATATTTTCGTCAACATTGCCTGTACATTCACGGATTTTGCTTGTTTGAAAACCCTTTTGCAGATAGATTTTTTCTTATTTTTTGGAGCAAGGCGGATGGAAGAACAAAATGACGTAAAAAAGTTGGTTATTATTGGCTCGGGTCCTGCCGGGTATACGGCAGCGATATATGCAGCCCGTGCTCGCTTAGAGCCTGTGGTCTTTGAAGGGTTTTTCTCCGGGCCGTCTGGCGGACAGCTGATGACCACTACGGATGTCGAAAATTATCCCGGCTTTCCAGAAGGAATAAGCGGTCCTGACATGATGGACCTCTTTAAGAGACAAGCTATACGCTTTGGCACAACGTGCCTTACTGAAGATGTTGTGAGCGTCGATCTAACCCAGCGTCCATTCCTTATTAAGGGCAACCAAACTAAGGTGTATGCCCATTCGATTATCATTTCTACGGGTGCAACAGCAAAGCGCTTAGATATTCCGGGAACGCGCGATCATGAGTTTTGGCAAAAAGGCGTTTCGGCATGTGCTGTGTGCGATGGAGCAATACCTATCTTCCGCAACAAGAACCTTTATGTCATTGGTGGGGGCGACGCAGCCTGTGAGGAGGCGATGTTCTTAACAAAGTATGCAAATATGGTCTACCTTGTACATAGACGTAACGAACTTCGCGCATCGAGAATTATGGCAGAGCGCACGATGAAGCATCCAAAGATCGAAATTTTGTGGGATAGCGTGATCGACCGCGTAGACGGGCAAAACGTTGTTACTAACGTCACCATCCGTAACCTCAAGACAAATGAGACCGTGCAGGCATCAGCCGGCGGGCTCTTCTTTGCCGTAGGTCATGTGCCAAATACTGCATTTTTAAATAATCAGGTAGAGCTTCTTGAAAACGGCTATATAAAGGTAGTTCCGGGAACTACTCAGACAAATATTGCCGGCGTCTTTGCAGCAGGCGATGTGCAAGATTACGTCTATCGCCAAGCAGTCTCTGCAGCTGGAACTGGCTGTATGGCAGCGCTAGAAGCTGAGCGCTACCTTGCAGCAAATGAGATTCACTAATGATAAAGTGGCTTGTTGCCTTAGCTATTTGTGCGTTGTCGAGCGTGCATTCTGTACAAAAGGAACCATGGCTTGGCAACTGGCTAGAGTTTGAAGCTTCGCTATATCAGACTCATACTGAGTCGCGCTCTTTAGACACAAAACATGGTGTAAAGCACCACTTTTTGCATGCTGAGCGCACGACTGCATCAATAGAGTTTATGCCACTTACTGATCTTACGGCAGAAATAGAGCTAAACCTTGCAAAGACTCAAAGTAAAGACTATGGCTTTGAAGCAATAAAGGCAGCTTGTCGCTACCAGCTACTTAATGATCTTACGGGAGATCCGGTAAGTCTAACGGGCGGACTTATCACTTCGCTATCAACACCGTCGAGGGTTAAAGACCTCTCTTCTATAGAACATGGCGTGTTTGAAACAGAAGCCTATCTATCACTTGGCCGCGAATTTGCCTATCATGACAGAAGCTATTATAAGGTATGGGCACTTGCAAAAGGGGGTATAGCTTCAAGTGGATCACCTTGGGTTGGCCTAGAAGCCCACTTTGGGCGCGCTATCAAGGGCCGTCACTACATAGACCTTTTTATCGTAAGCGAAAAAGGCCTTTCATCGCATAAGCTAGGGCACTTTCATAGCTGGTCACGCGTTGGCTACCGCTACGATGATATTGGCATACGATATCGTTTAAAGGAGATGGGGCTAGGGTCATTCTATGTACAGGCTACAACTCGCATTCATGCTCGTTATTGCCCAAAAAATCCCTGGAGTTTAGGTGTGGGCATTGTTATTCCATTTTCACCTTGGTAGGCGTTTATGATGGCTTGGCTAGGTATTATTTTTACAATGATAGGCCTTATCACAAGTGTCTATTATAATGGCCACATCCTTAAAGTCACGCGCATGGAAAATGAGCTAAATAGCTACCTCAATTTAAACCAGCGCTATCACCAGCTTGTCTATTCTCTCGTACACAACAAAACCTTTAGGCATACAAGCGAAGAGACGTTAGGTGATGATAAGTATGTAATTTATGAGCTGTTTGACCTTATTGCTACATGGAAGACCATGGAAGACTATTTTGACGACACATCCCCAAACCTAAAAGCTGACTGGGAGCGAAAAATTCACTTTCTCTTTTCAAAACCTGCCGTACAGGCAGCCTGGAAAATGCGCCACGAATATGTAAATAAAATTTATAGTCCCGAGTTTGTTACCTATATAGATAATATATATAATGTTGACAGTTAACGATAATTTTATATATAATTTGTCATCAAATATCAATAAAGGAGTTGTATATGGTATATAATCTACAAACTATCCAATCTAGGCTGCAGCGAATGGAGGACTATATTAAGAGTCCTAGGCTTCGTTCGATCCTTTCCGGTGGTGTAACAGAAATGGATCCTAAAGAAATTGGCAATAAAGAGGTTCATTGTGGTCTTGAAGAAGGTACTTGGTGCTATAACCTTTTAAAGTATGTATGTGATAGAACAAATAATGATGCCTATAAGCTTGAAGCAATTAGAGAATATATTGAGGCCTTTACAGCTCTTGAAGCGAAAAAAGAATGGGGAACATGGGAAGTTGACAGCGCGAATAACGACTGGGCACCTATCTGGGTAAGACTTGTAGATAAACTCCGTCAAGCTCTTGCAAAAAATCCTGAGTATAAACTTTCAAATGAAGATAACGCACGAGTAACAGCAGTATATGAAAAATATAGAACTGTTAAGCACGGCGTAGACGATAGACGCGTAAAACATGATGCGATGGATAGAGACTTTGAAACTATCCTTGCGGGCGATAGGTACGCAAAAGTTAGAGACGCTGTACGTCATCCTGTAACAAAGGAAGTCACGCCAAAGCACCTTGGCATGCACCTACTTGAGACCGAAGATGTTGCTGTCAGACACGAATATATCACACTCTACTACGAAGCGCTTACTGCTCGTGCAGATCTTGCATTCGCTAAAAAGCTTGCAGACTACTTTATGAAGCATATTGGTAAGCAGTATGCAGAAACGTATGTTGGCGATGTGCCGGCAGAGGATGCAAATCTTGTAAAACGACTTGATGCAACCTTTAGACAGGCTCTTGTTAAATAACAAAAAGGGGCCATTCTGGCCCCTTTCAATACGTAGCTCTTATAACTATTGTGGCGGCTGTTTCTCGAGGCTTTGAGGATATTCAGGAGTTGGTGGATTATAGTCTGGTTGATCCACGACATCCTGATCTTCAGGTGACGCACTCTCACCAGGCATGGCATAATTTTCTTTCGAAGGTTGTTGAGGTTGGCTTGCGCTTTGGCCGGCAGCCAAGCTGGTCATTGCTAAACAGAGAATATAAACTAATTTACTCATACGAAATCCCTTTTTTTGAAATATTTTCCAACCCGTACCACACCTGGAAAAATTATGTCCACTCCCAAAATGAAAGGGGCCTATTCTTTGTGACAGATGCCGGATGAAAGAGGCCCCTTTTACTTTCTTCGCGCCAACTGTAGCGATTAAATAGCAATTATTACATAATGTTTAATTAACAATAAGGTGTCCTATGCAGGTTAATGGATCAACAGTTCCAAATAATGATTTTGTTTTTCAAACACAGGGTCTTCAAGAACAGGATTCTAACGTACATGGTATAGAGCAGCTCGCACTTGCCGCTCTTGAAGCGCAGGACCCGTCTGAGGAAAGAGGGCGACATATTCGAATTCCAAACGCAGGAGAAATCCCTCCCTACATCCCACAAGCATTCGTTAGGGGCAAGCTTTATGCAGCAGATGGCCATACGTATAAAGGTGGCCTTGAAGATGGTAAGAAACATGGAAACGGCAAGGTCATATTTCCTGATGGGGCGAAATTTAAAGGCTTTTTCCAACAAGGAGAGCATGTAGGTAGATGTACGCTATCGCTTCCTGATGGTCGTCATTATAGAGGATTATTTCAGGACTTGCGATCTCCTACTCAAGGCACGCTCTGTTTCCCAAATGGATATACATTTATAGGAACTTTTCAAAATGGCACACCTCAGGAAGGAATGTGGCATTTCCCCAATGGCTGTCGCTATAAAGGGGCGGTTGTTGAGGGCAAAATGCATGGCCAAGCGGAGGTTTATAATGCCCATGGCAAGCTCATGTATAAAGGTGCATTTGAAAATAATAAAATGCATGGTGTAGGAACAAGGTATCGCTTTGATGGATGTCGCTATCAAGGGTCATTTGTTGCTAGCAAGGAGCACGGCCAAGGGGAGACTTATAATGCCCATGGCAAGCTCATATATAAAGGTGCATTTGAAAATGGCAACTATCATGGTGAGGGAATTTGCTATTACAATATTGGATGGCGATATGAGGGTTCTTTTGTAGAGAGTAAGCGCCACGGCGAAGGGAAGCTTTATGACGGAAAAGGCAAGCTTGTCTATCAAGGCAGATTTGAAAATGGCAAATATCATGGTGAGGGAATAGTATATTACGATGATGGCCGTTATGAAGGCTCATTTGTTGCAGATAAACGTCATGGCCAAGGAAAGCTTTATGACGAAAATGGTAAGCTCATCTATCAAGGTGCATATGAAAATGACAAATATCATGGTGAGGGAATTTGCTATTACAATGATGGATGGCGTTATGAGGGTTCTTTTGTAGAGAGTAAGCGCCACGGCGAAGGGAAGCTTTATGACGGAAAAGGCAAGCTTGTCTATCAAGGCAGATTTGAAAATGGCAAATATCATGGTGAGGGAATAGTATATTACGATGATGGCCGTTATGAAGGCTCATTTGTTGCAGATAAACGTCATGGCCAAGGAAAGCTTTATGACGAAAATGGTAAGCTCATCTATCAAGGCGCATATGAAAATGACAAATATCATGGTGAGGGAATAGCGTATTACAGTAATGGAGCCCGTTATGAAGGCTCATTTGTTGCTGGTAAGCGTCATGGTCAAGGGAAGAAATATGATGCAAATGGCAAGGTTATCTATCAGGGCGCATATGAAAACGGTGCCCCTAAGAAATGATCGGGGCCGGGCCTGTCAAAAACTTCAGAATTTCAGAGTGAAAAACAATTTAATTGTGTGTCCATAACTCTTCCATCATCCTGCCTATCCTGCCGGCGTAGCCGATCCTGGTGATCTTGTTTGTTTTCTTGATCACATTCTATTTCAGCTTCCTAGTTATGCAGGGCGAAGCTTCGCCCATATATAAAGTTTAGGGTGTAAAGGCATGTGCAATAATAAACAGGATTACCAGGATCGGCTACGCCGGCAGGATAGGCAGGATGATCGGGGCCAGGCCTGCATTAGGCATTAGGCGTGCCTGCAGTGGGAGAAAATTGGTCCGTTTGGCTGAGTTATGCCTAATGCAGGCCCGGCTCCTGACATCTTTACTTGCGATTCATAAGTTCTTGAGCATTCTCGATGCTGATTTTATGTTCTATACCTTGGACCAATAAAAGATTACACAAACTTTTATTTTCGGTTTCCGTCACATACTTGTGCCACCCTAACTCATTATTCTCTTCAATGAATTGTACCGTGATATTTCTTAGCACAAGCTCTCCTATATTTTCCAAACCTTTTCTAACGCCTTTCACAGTCAGAGTAGTAGTCTTTGCGCCTGACCCGCTCAATTCAAGTCTTTGGACGATAGAGCCAGTAATGTCTAGGACACAACGATCACTTGGTTGGGCTGTAACACTTAGAAGTTGGATCCATCTGGACTGTAGAGTACAAATTGGTTCCTGCGTCTTAGCATCGGGTAACTCGATAGCAACAGCCAAATCACGTGGCAACAGACGCGAAGCAACACTTGAAGACGAAGTCATAATCATCCTTTTATAAATTTATTTATAGTTAAGTAGGCTTAGTTATAGCAAGTACGCTAAAAACCTGTCAAGGTGTGATGCTTGTCCTCAAAGATCTTGAAATCAACCATCTTTGCTTAGCAATTGAGAGGATGACAACAAAAATCGCATAATTGCAGAGCCAGGTCTCTTTTTCTACTTTTCTTATTTCTCACTGTGAGAAGAAGTCTATTTTTCGAGCATAAATTGGGATTTTGGTTTATATTTCAGACATGGAGGGGCCGTTTTTGGTTTATTTTTCGAGCATGAAGAGACTTATTGACTGGCATTTATTGCGTTGGAAAGGTGATTCTAGGCGTAAAGCCTTGCTTCTTCGTGGAGCAAGACAAGTTGGCAAAACCTTTGCAGTAAGACAATTGGGGAAAACTTTTGAATCGACTCTTGAGATAAATTTTGAACTTGTGCCATAACACCTCAATTACAGGCGGTGATGTACATTCTCGTGCTATGTTCGCTCTTTCAGCTATTCGTACATGGTTTGCCGGTAGCTCCAATACTACAAATAGCTCCAACTCAGATGATATCTGGCTTGGCGGGTTTGATTTTTTTATACAATACGTTTACCAACGGTTGTACAACTCCAACGTTCACTATTCACCTGAGCAGTATGACAACGTAGTAGAATGGCTTCGAACCTACTACCGTACGAAATTGCAGAATGTTCGTGTTATCCATGTCCGCAACTCCACTTTTGCGGAACTTTCCGACGTAGTAGAAGGCAAAAATCAAAAAGAGCATTTAAGAAATGTTGTGTATGACCTCAATGGTATCAGCTGGAATGAGAGGGCACTTGCTCTGCATAGATTAGGGTCTTGGGAAATCATTACAGATCATAGTCTTCATCGTCACTGGGGTAAGGTGGTATGTTCTGATGATACCTCAACCTGTACTATCACCGCATATGATTATCCCCCAAGGAACCTCCCATTTGAACATGTCTCTGAATTATGCAAAATGGATGAGCAGGAGCGTTGTACAACAGCAATTTTTGCCTTCTATGGGTCGAAACTCGAAGAGGTTGAAGAAATTTGTAAAAAGCACCCAATGCTCAATAGCTGGTTTCATCAGTCCAATTTCCTCGAACGACGTGCTGAATTTCAGAAAAGCTATCCAAAGGAGCTATTAGAAGTCGCAGCCAGATTAGAAGAGAGTTTTTCTTTAAAGCCTTATACCTATCTGAGGATCAGAGAGCGAGCACAAGTCAATAAGCTCCTCATCAATTTTCTTGCCTATGATAAAATTGCTTCAGAAAATGATATCACAACCTTAATTGATAGATTGAGGCAGTTGATTGCACTATTCAATTTGCAACCGAGTCGAGCAGCCAATCCGATTCGACAGTTTCAAGAGAGCTGGATTGCAGACGCATGTCGTGACTATTTGAATAAAGGGTAATATCTTTACAGACCTCCAAGCGTTCGAGCGGATTATTCTGCGCTGTGAAAGGGGCCGGATAAAAGGGGCTGGATACTGCGATTCGTGCGATTCTCCGTCAAATCGCACGAATCGCAGTATCCGGCCCCTTTTATTTCTCTAAGTTGACACCATTGGGCTCGGCCCCCTTTATTCAGCAAGTAGGTGTGTTGTGGTGGCTTCGTCCTTTTTTAAAGGACCAAAAAGACCAAAGGGACATAAGGGACCAAAAGGACAAAGCTTCGCCCGGTGATGGTTTGTCCTTCATAACCAAACCACTGCCAGATGAAATTGTGTTCTGTAAAAAGATGTGGAGTGGTAGAGTTTTCGCCTTATAAGGAGAATGCCGATGCAAGCAGAAAGCTTTTCAGGATATACTAAGGGACTACATGCCGTAAAAGAGATAACTGAAACTGATGACTCAGCTTTATTTAAGTTGTTGATTCCTCAAGGACTGCACGAGAAGCTTTTGAAGCGTTTTGGCAAATTTTCCTCTAAGCTTGTGTCAATTGATGGAGTGAGGGCGGAAGTTATTATCGACAATAAGGCAACTAGCCCAGCAACCTTTGAGGTTGTGGCAAAAGTTGCTAAGGATCTCTTTGGCGCCTCTTCATTAGCAAAAAAGCCTGGAGAGGTGAGCTTGGGCATGATGTCGGAAAATCCTGAAAAATATCTTGTTGAAGGGTCCCCAACAGGAGTGGTTCACCTGGTAAGCTCAAAAATTGCCCCAGGACATGAACACACGAAAGAGCTTACCTTTGAGTGCTCAAAAGCTATCTTCGATCAGATAAAAGAGCTTCAGTACATAGGCTTAAACGGCTCTGCACTCTTTGTGCGAGATCCCACAAAATCAGAAGATGAACGCTATTTCTTTTCTATCCACGTAGGCAAAAATACCCAGGAAAAAACAGTTTTTGGTCAAAAGCTCCCTGAAAAAACCGCGTGCACACTTACCTTGCCGATAAAGTGAAAAAACAGCATGCAGCGAAAGGCGAAAGGGGTTGGGCTCTGCGATTGTGCAATTTTACTTACTAACTCATCAACGATATCTTGCAATCTAACATCCTTGTAAAGAACGGGAAATTCAAGCTACCCAGCCTACTTTCTCCCGGGGGAAAATAGGCTGGGGTACTTGTTCTTTCTATTCCAATTCAACGACCCAAAATAGTGCATCAGGATTGATGCTATTTAGCACTGAAAGTGTGACTTCACCTTGCTTGACAAGGTTATTGGGGTTTTCTGCAAGTACGACAGCTTCTATTTCGCTATAGGAAACGCCTTTTGAGACAAGGTCTACTAAGGCGGCAGCAAGCGGCGTTACAGCAGGGTTAAAGGCAGCATTTTCTAGGTAGGATCCACTAAAAATTCTGCCGTCTGCTGTTTGGATGCTTACGCCTGATTGGCAGTTTGTGTATGGAGCGTAGGATGCGTAAGCTGCCTCTTTTGCACGCTCTTCAAGGTCTTGTGAAGTGGGCAGTGTCGTTGGTGCTAGCAGGCCGCCTGTGAGGCCAAGATCTTGTGGTCCAAAAGCCTCTGGCAACAAGGCGCCAAGTGTTGAAGGCGGATTTGCAGGTGTTATAATGGCTATTTTTGGAGCGTCTTTTCCAATTTCATTTAAAAACTGTCTGCAAAAGCCGCAAGGGGCAGCTGACAGGGCAATTTTAGATATATACTCTTCGCCATGATTGCGGGCATTGATTGTCATGAACTGCTCGCCATGCACACAAAGAGGCAGGCTTGAAAATTCGAGGTTAACACCAAGGTAGAGACTGCCGCTTGCGCCAAGTCCAACCACTCCAACTTTATAGTGTGAAAGGGGAGGGCGGGCATATATCTTTGCAGCAGAAACTAGATTTACCATGAGGTCATCAACGGTAAGTTCCGGAAAATGTGCCAAAATAGTCTGCACCTGCTCTGCCGGAATATAAAAGGGATTTTCTGCCTCTTGGGCAGGTAACGCTGAGGAGAACATAAGAGCAACAAGTACTAATAGGGCCTTCATAAATACGTCCTTGATTAGAGGGGTTACAAAAAAATTGCCCTCTTACTATAGCCAGTGATAGGCTTATATGTCACCTTTTCTCAAATGCAACACCTCTTGGAGCGTTGGGCGAAGGTCGGGGGCTGGGTGCATCATCCAGTTTGCAAGAAGGTAGGTGGCTTTTTTGGGGTCGGCAATTGGGGATTGAAGGGCCTTTTTGGATGCTTCTGCTTTTGGGAGTAATTCTTTTTTTCGTTGCACTACAGTGGCTATTTCAACAGGCTGCCTATCAGGGCGTTCCCAAGAAAAGGGGGCACCACCTGATAGAAAATACTTTATTGTAGAGCCGACTGTATAGACGACATGAGGCTGCCAGCTACCGATATTGCGGTTATGGCTCTCTGGAGGCATATATTCAATTGTGCTAACAAGCCCTGTATCATGATCCCATAAAGCATCTTTTTCGCAGCTATCCAAATCAATACACTTTATATTGCGCCCAACTAAAAGCATGTTGCCAGGGTGGATATCTCGATGGACAAAGCCCTTAGCCTGCATCTTTACAGCTATGTCTATTATATCATTTACAATACTTGCCCACTCTCGCCTGCTTAAGTGGTTCATTGTCACCCAGACAAGATCTTGCCCATGCTGATAGACAGAAAGTCGCTTATCCGGCTTGTCGATAAAGCCTAAGCTCATAATATGTTCGGGGAAAATAGCATCGTCTTTAAAAATTCTATAAAGCTCGCGTTCCTTGCGTCTTGTGTCTTTATATTGATTTTGTCCATAGCGCTTGCTGCTTGTAAGTGCCTTTACAGTTGTTTGTTGCCAGCCTGTTTCAAGTTTTTGTAGGAAAGTGGCATCTCTTGCATATTTTCGTGTGCCTTCTACTTGATCTACAGAGTGTTTATCTTTCTTTGGCACTAGTAGTATCCAGTCGCCATCTGGGCCATAATATATGGCGGTGTTTAGTCCTGTAGCTTTTCGGCTGATATGGCCGTATACCCCTCTTGGGAGGGTTTCTACCATCTCTATTGGTGAGGTGCTAATTTTAGGCGGCATGACAGATGTAAGAGGAATAAGATCACTTGTGGCAACTAAAGAAAGAAGGGCACATGCCTGTTCGATAGTGGGCCTTTTTGTCTTGTCATCAGCATGCATCAGATAGAGAAGATAGGATATGGCATGCATATCGGTAAGAAGCTCCGGCTCTTGCAAGAGCGCCTGAGCGCGATCTACAGTAAGGTGTGGCATGTAGTTATATGGAATATTAAGAAGATGGCTCAAGATGCCGCTAAGCGCCATAATATCATCTTCTTTTACCTGCCCGGGTTGCAAGGGGGGCTCTAGTATGGCTTTTGAATCACTTGTAAAGCGGATAGATTCAAGTGATATTGCACCATGCACTAGTCCCTTGCAATGAAGTTTTTGCACCTGTTCAGCAAGGTGCTTTGCCATCTGTAGCCTTGTATACCAGGGCATAAGTCTACATGTTGCAAAAGTAATTTTGCGCCCAGTTTCAGCAAAAGTCATGGAGGCAAGCTGAGTTGTTACTTGAAGTTCGCATGCTGCTCTTGGGATGCGTACATCTCTATTTTGCAGAATGGCTAGTGCAAGATCGCCAACTGTTTCTATCTGTTTGGGATAGGCTGGTAGGTTGTTTCTTGCCTGATGCCATGCAGGCAGGCTCATGTTGAATTGTTTATGGAAATTTTTGGTAGTAGACGGCTGCAAAAAAACATCTGCAATTGGCGGCATCCGCAGGTGCGTTATAAAGTAGAGAATAATGCCAAATGCCCATAAATCGCACGACGTATCTTTATAGACTGGAAGAGAGCTTTGACTGAGCCATTCATCAATAAGTTCAGGAGAAAAATAGGGTATGCTGCCACAGCGTATGTCTACAGCTTCTTTATCTAAAAGGCTGCAGGCAAAGCCAAAATCGCCCACCTTAAAGACCGGAATTCTGGTTTTTTGGTCTGTAGTTTCAATAACAAGAATGTTTTCCGGCTTAAGGTCGCGGTGAATCCACTGGTGTTGTTCAAAGGCCGAAAGAGCACCTAACATCGTTTTAGCAAATGCAATCTGATCTCTTTCGGTAAGTGTACGAGCATTGCAGTAGGTGTACATGTTGCAGGTGGCAAGTTCTTGGAAGTAACAGATTTTCCTTCCTTGCTTGCCATTTCTATAAAGATACCCATGATTTGTAAGAAAGTAGGGAAGTCCCTCAAATAGCTGCATGGCCCTGATGCGACGCTCAATTGTATGACCTGCATTTGTTGTGCTATTAAATACTTTAGATCTTTTCACCACTTTTTGGACGTTGCCTGGCGTGCGATCAACCCTGCCATTTAGATCAAGACGCACTAGGTAGCATATTTTAGTACGCCAATTTTCAAGACTTTCATCACAGTGCAATTCTTCATGCATGCAAATAAAAACATTATGGCCGCTACTTGTTGGTAGAATGGCAACAGCGTGTTCAAGCCCGCCTATTTGTTCATTTTTTCTGAGATAAAGCGGCACATCTTTTTGAATGGACTGGATAAAGTAAAAGCATTGTATAACGCGCATAACACGAGCCTGGTGCTCTTTTGATGGTATGCAAGAGGCGATGAACGCTGCATCAGACGTAAGATGTGAATAGGAAGGTGGCTTTTCTAAAAACCTAAATGTAGATGTAGTATTAGGAACGGATATTGGATACATAATTGGCGGAAGATGATAGCACAAGTAGTGCTTATTGATCATGTACTATTGGAGATTCTAGCGAAAATCTTCTTGCCAGATGCAAAAGGCGGTGGCGCAGGTTTTTGAGTGGCTGATACTGATAAGCAGCTGGGGGTTATTGAAACGCTCTTGAGCTTTTACTGAGAGTTTGACGTAGGGTTTACCTAGCGGGTCTGAAAGTATTTCTATGTCGTGCCAGGAGATCCCGCGAAAGCCTGTACCCAGAGCCTTTACAACAGCCTCTTTTGCGGCAAAGCGGCCGGCATAGTAGGCAGTAGAAGAGGCATCAAAGGGCCTCTCTTCACTTGGTGTAAAGAGGCGCTCCACAAAGGCTTTACCCTGGCGCTCAATGGCCTTGGCAATGCGATCGAGTTCAATAATATCAGTGCCAATGCCTTTTATCATACTTACTACTGGTACGTTAAATGATAGGGGTTTCCTTCAACGATAACAGAAGACTTTTCGTCATCTCTATCATCTTGCTGCAGGGCGTTACAGAAGATAATTTTGCCAGATGAGGAGTATTTTTGTGAAAGCACTTGTGTGCGAATCTGCAAGCCCAAAAACTCTCCGCCGCCATTTACAACTACCATGGTGCCATCATCAAGGTATCCAACACCCTGTTTTGGCTCTTTGCCAAGGCGCTGAATCTTTATAGACAAAATTTCACCTCGCTGAGCACCCGGCTTTAGGGCAGTGGCTATGGCGTCAAGGCTTATTGTGGTGGTAATATCATCTTCTAGGCGTATTTGAGAAGGGTCACTTGCCGATAGAATGTAGGCTTGTATAAGCTTGCTTGCTCGAGTCAGCTTTACAGCAAGCTCTTCGCTGTCTGAAAAATGAAATTCTTTAATTTGCAGACCAAGCTCCGGCATAGTTTCAAGGCGCTTAAGGTGCTCTTGGCATTTTCGGGCGCGAACCCGTGTGACTTCATCGCTGCTTTCAGATGATTTTTGTAGCTCTTTTACTATAAATGTAGGTACCACGAGCTGATGGTCTAAAAGTCCAGAGCGAGCAAGTTCTATAAGGCGAGAATCTTCTAGGGCAGATACATCTACAAGCAATTCTTTCTTTTTTGTTTGTGTGGCAGGGGCTAGGCGAACAAAGGGAATGCTCAGCCACCAAGACTCTTGGGAGGTGCTTGTGAGCATGATGCCAATATAGATGCTTGTCAAGAAGCTAAAGAGGGTGATGACGTTGGCGATGTCGCGCTCTGCATCACAAAAATCTAGCAGTATGCCAAGTGTCTGGGATACTACAAGACCAATAAGCGTGCCAACGACAAGGCCAACTAAAGCCGTGTTAAAGGTGCGAAGCGATACTTTCTTTAGGCCATATTCTGCTGCGAGCATGCAGCCAAAGGTTGCAAGGCCAAGAGTGAGACCGCCAAGGAGACTTCCTTCTGTTGCGAAGCTGTAAGTTGCCGATGCGATGCAGGTAAAGGTCAGAAAAAATACGCGGAAGAACCATCCGTTTCGTTCCATAACAATCCTCATTTTAGGTGTCGTCTGGCACATAGTAAAAAAAATGGTCTTTTTTGTCGACAAATTCAAAAATGAACTTTTGGTATAAACAAAAATTGCCTTTCTGAAATAGCTACATGGCGTTTTTTAAGGCGCGAGAGATTGCTTTTTTGTCTTCTCGCTCTTTGATGTCTTCGCGCTTATCGTGCAGCTTTTTGCCTTTGGCAAGTGCGATTTTTACCTTGGCCCTGCCATTTTTGAGGTAGAGGGATAATGGAATGCATGTCAGCCCTTTTTCTTGAATAGCTGCCTGGATGCGAGTAATCTCTCGCTTGTGCATAAGGAGCTTGCGCCTACGTTTTTCTTCGTGATTGTAGGCACCACCAAATTTATAGTGGGCAATTTGTGAGTTTATAAGCCAAAGCTCGCCGCTTTCTATAGTGACGTATGCTTCTTGCAAACTGCCGCCATGATCGCGTAGAGATTTAATTTCTGTACCTACGAGCGCGATGCCGGCTTCAAACGTTTCAAGAATTTCGTACTGAAAACCAGCCTTTCGGTTGGCAACCAGCTCTTTAATTGGGCTTGAGTCTTTCATGTACAAGATTGTATCATCTTCTCGAAAATTGCACAAAACCGTATCTTACTCGTACGTATAAAAATGAGGGCACATGAAGTTTATCATTTCTCGACAGGAGCTTGCTGAGCTCGTCAATCGCGTGAATATTGTCGCGCCAAAGACACCTATTCTTATTCTTTCTAATTTCTTGCTCGAAGCGTACGATTCACGCCTCGTGCTTACAGCGACAGACCTTACTGTGGGTATACGCTGTACAGGAAGCGCAAAAGTGCTCGAGCCTGGTGCTACGACGCTGCCGGCTAAGCGTTTTTCGCAGCTTGTTCGCGAGCTTACGGCCCAAACGCTTGAAATTTCAGTAAATAATAAAGACGTTGCTAACGTCGTTGCTGATTCATCGACATTTCGCATTCCTGGGCTTCCTAGAGCCGATTTTCCCGGTCTTCCCGATCTTACAGGAGCAAATCGCATTACCTTCATACAGGGACAGCTTAAAGATGCCCTTTATAGAACGGCTTTTGCCGTATCTAAAGAAGATACTCGATACGTACTTACAGGTGTATTTTGCCATATTACAAACGGCCAGGCAGTATTTATTGGCACAGACGGAAAGCGCCTTGCCCGCACAAGCGTTGCAGTAGATGTTGAAGCAGGTACAAACTACGAGTGCATTATCCCGCTAAAAGCTGTAGATGAGATCTTAAAGACCTTAACGCAAGATAAAGAACCTGCTACTTTAAGCATTTTGGCCGACAAGATTGCTGTAGAGGCAAATGACACCCTTATCGTGAGCAAGCTACTATCCGGAGACTATCCTGATGTTGACCGCGTGATCCCCAAAGAGTCTTCATGTGTTGTGTCACTACATCGCGAAGAGCTTATGTCTCTGCTTCGCCAGGTGGCGCTCTTTACAAGTGAAGACAACCAGTCAGCCCGCTTTACGCTGACAAACGGCCAGCTGCAGGTAAATGCAACAACTATGGACGTTGGTGAAGGCAAGGTGAGTATGCCCGTAAACTACACTGGCGAGCGCTTTGACATAGCCTTTAACCCCCAGTATTTTACTGACATCTTGCGCCACAGCAAAAATGAAACAGTATCACTTGCCTTTACAGATGCCTATAACCCAGGTGTAATTGCAGACTGCAACTTAGAGCCTGCTGACAAGAGCATGCCAAACCCGCTCTTTGTACTCATGCCTCTTCGCCTTTCTGAAGAGTAGCCATGTTTTTGAAGCAGCTGTATGCGCGGAATTTTCGCAACTTCGAAGAGATCACTGTTAGCTTTGTCGATGGTATAAACGAAGTTGTAGGCGATAACGCGCAAGGAAAGACAAGTCTTTTAGAAGCGCTCTTTATGTGTGTGACGGCAAGCTCATTTCGTTCACAGCACCTTAAAGACCTTATCAGGCACGCCCAAAAAGGCTTTTTTATTGAAGCAAGCTTTGAAAAGGATGGGGTAGATCATCAAGTAGGCCTTGCCTATGATGGCGAAAAAAGGCGCGTTTATTTAAATGGCTCGCCCTGTGAAAGTGCAACTGTGCTTCTTGGTCTTATGCCGGGGGTAGCTTCTACTCCTGATGACATTGCTGTTATCAAGGGTCAGCCATCGCTTAGAAGGCGCTATCTTGATCTTATGATTGCGCAGATTGACCCTGTCTTTGTGCACCACTTAAGCCGCTTTATGCGCGCACTTAAGCAGCGCAATGTGCTTTTAAAGCAAAAGGAAATTGGGTCTATTGCATGTTGGGAAGAAGAACTTGCACGCTCTAGCGCCTATATTTTGCAGCAGCGAAAAAAGGCTGTAGCCTACGCTAACATAAAGGCAGGGGAGTATTTTTCGTCATTTTCGCACGAAAAGCTGCCAATGACGCTTCAGTATGTAACAAATGTGACACCGATTGATGATGTTGAGCTCTTAAGGCAAAATATTTTACAGGAGTTTGCTAAACGCCGCTCTCAAGAAGTGCATTTTGGTGCAACGCTTGTGGGGCCGCATAGAGATGATATTCATATTGTATTAGGCGAAAAGCCGGCTCGCGAATTTGCAAGCGTTGGCCAAAGCGCGCTTGCCGCATGCGCTCTTCGCCTTGCCGAGTGGCACTACCTCAAGCAAGAGACGCGCTCTCGTCCACTGATGATTGTTGATGACTTTGGAGCTGCCTTAGACTCTACAAGACGCAAGCTCCTCTTTAACGAGCTTGCAACGCTTGGTCAGCTCTTTTTATCTTCCCACAGCTCACTTCAAGCAGGCAATACCCTGCGCATCCATGCAGGCCGATTGGCTTAAGCTTCGCCGAGGACTACGCGGCCAAAAGGGGTAATCATAAAGCAGGATTTATCTTTAAACGTGCCAGTAGCAGTTACGCCCATGTTATAGAGCAGTTCTGTGATGACAAGTTCGATAAAGGTTTTTTCTTTTGGGGTGTATTTTGGCAGGTTGTAGCGCCACTTTTTGCCCGTGCGGAGCAGTGTGACGGGGGCTTGTAGGCCTATAGGGGAGCTAAGACTGTTTATATAACCTTCTAGAGAGATCCAGGTGTTTGTAGGTACTACTCTAAGGGCTTTTTCTATTTCAAAGACGCTCTTTTCTATAGAGCCAATATGTTCGCCCCAGCTTTTATGCCAGCTGTCTAACGTCTTGCGAAAGATGTTCATTGTTTCTTCTTGCTGCTCGCGGCTTCCGACGATGAGAGCAGGCTTTGCTATTGCTACTGCATCTGGCTTAAGAGGCTCTAGGGCATTATGCTTGTGAAAGCGCAAGACTTCTGCCCACTCAAAAAATGGAGAGACAACTTCTTTTCCTTTATAAAAGCTAGAAGCAAGCACAAGGTGAAATTCTAAAAGCAGTAAGTACTCCTGCATCTTTTCGCGGCTTAAGCTGTAACGGCGTCTTAGCGTTTCTGTTTCTACTTTTAGGCTTGCGCTAGAAAAGACATCTTCTACAATTTGATGGAGTATCGGTTCATCAAAAGAAAGCTCCTTCAGGTAGCTCTCGTAGATCTTTGGGGTGTGTAGGTACTTTTCAACGATAGATGAAAAGATGTTGTCTGAGCTTCGCGGAATGCTGTACCAAAGTGGCAACACGCTAATTGGTACTTTTGCTAAAAGACCAATCAAAAACTCAAATGACGGCTCAAATGAGTCTTGAAATTTTGTGATATGAAATTCAAAGTACTTGCGAAGTTCTTTGTCTATAAAGAGATGTTCTTGTTGCTTTGCAGTAAGTCCAATCTTACTAAAAGTCTCGAGTGCTTTATCTAACTCTTTTTGCGAGCATGAAACTGTGTCGGCAAGTTCTGAAATCAGGCATTTACTTGGGTGAAACAAAAGTTCCTGCAGCACCTCAACTTCAGTCGGAGTAAAGTCTGCTAAAATAAGACGATTGGTAATATCCTTTTTATAGGAATAATCGTTTAAGTTGATTTTATTTTTTCGTATTGCTGAATGTAACATAAATAATCTCTAAATTACACTCTATTTTCTTATAAAGAGCATTAATAATCAAGGGTTTACATATCCCCTCGTTTTAAAATAATATTTGATATATAATAGAGGTAGGGGAGACAACTATGAGAAGGACCAAAAGCCATAAAGGCAGAAATAAGCATATTCCTGTCCAAAAGCGCTCTCACGCTAAAAAACACCCATTTCGCGGCGTTGATAATACGCGCGATATAGATGCAATTTTAGGAAAAACAAAGATCTATCAGGATATTCTTGGCATCTCTCGAGAGGAGCTTTCTACGCTTTATGAGCATGCAAATGGCTTTCTCTTAGCGGCTCGCTACGACGAGGCCCAGGCAGCTTACCTCTTTTTAACCAAGATAAACCCCTTTGCCTCAGACTTTTGGGTTGGCCTTGGGGTTTGCCATATGCAGCACGAAGAATTTAAAAATGCCTTTGATGCCTTTATTATGGCCATTACCATGGAGCCTTCGAGCTTTGAGTGCTATTCCTATGCTATAGAGGCCTGCATTGCCCTAAAGAACTTTGAGCAGGCAGAGGCTCTATTGCGTCAGGCAGTAGCCTACGCTAAACGCCACCCCTCTAGCGAACAATCGGCCATAATTCTCAAGCATGCTCCAAAAATATTTGAAGAAATTGCTAATGAAATAAAAAAATAATTATACTTATGCTATAATAGTCTATAAGGGGAATAGAGGGTAAAATCGCGTTATGGATGTACGAGCTAATGCTGAGTTTCATTCAGAAGAAATTCCAGAGTCACCTGCCGTCAAGGGGCAAGAGCTAGAGCGGGAGGTCCAAACGGCAGCGACGGCGGGCGATGTCGCGTCCCAAGTTTTGGGCTGCGGCAAAGCCGGCACAGTAATCGAAATTGGAAGCCATGAGCAGATTACGAGCCTTATTACGGGCGAGCAGATACACTTTATTGATCCGGATACCGTGAAGAGGGTAGTAGACGGTGTCATCAAGGAGTTGCACAGCACAAAATCAAAACAAATTCAAGAATCAGGTAAGCTTACTCCCGAACAAAAAAAAGAGGCGACAAGTCAACATCTTGATAGACTTGAAGCGCAGCGAGAAGCAATAAGCGATGTTGTGCTCTACGCCTTGTCCCATAGAAGAAAAGAAAACATCTATCTACGTCCCAATGTCACCCCACTAAAAGTTCCTATAGCCTTTACTGAAAAGGGCGATGTCATTGTGATGCTAAAAACAAAGATGGGAGAAGAGGTAGGAAGAGGCGGCTTTAAGGTAGTAAAGAACGCCTTTTCACTTAACTTTAATGAAGCAGGAACGCATGTCACAGTGCAGGCTGAAGCTTCTGCTACTATGTCGCCGAGTGAAGAAAAGGACAAAGCAGCTGCAGAGATTGAAAAGAAGATGGCAGAAGTTCTTGTTAAAGAGGCTAAGGCCGATCCAAATGATAAGCCTGTGGGTATTCTCGAGACCAAGCAAGTTGTTACATATACCTCTAAAAAAGATAGCAACATCCAGAAGACGGGGGTAATTTCGCAGCTCTGTACTGGTGGTGATCTTGAAAAGAGAGTGGCAAGTAGGTCTAATTCGATTCCCCTTGAACAAAGAACGCAAATGGCAAAAGAATTTTTGGGTGGGGTAGCGTGGATGCACAGGCACGGGATTGCACACTTAGACTTAAAGCCCGCAAACATCCTGTTGCATGAAGGGCATGTAAAAATCGCTGACTTTGGTCTTGCTCGATATATGAAAGATACTGCCCAGCGTGAGTATGTAAATGGCGATATGACTTATCGCTCGCCGGAAGTTAGCCGAATGATACAAAAATTTGCGGATTCGATAAATCTATCACATGGCAGCCGCGATCCAAAGTTTGCTGAACTCGTTTCGGCCGAGCAGAGCGTTAATGCTGCAGTAAAGCAGGAAACTGTACGTCAAGCATCTCTTCCTGTAGCTATAGAATGCGTAAAGCTACTTGATGAAAATAATATCTTTGAAGCCGTGCGAATACTTGTACACATAGACGATCCTGAGCTCAGTGATCAAATGGCGCACCGTATAGCAACTAAAATGCTAGAAAGAGGCGATATTGATGATGCACGTGATATGGCAGGTGAGATTTCTGACCCTGAGACTCGGGCAACAATGTTACTTGATATTTATAATGCTTGTGCTGGTTCTAATAAAAATAGGTTTCTGTGTGAAGGTTTAGCAAAAGAGATCGGTGAAGTCAAAGGTAGCGCTATAGGTGAGCTCTTTTCACACTTAGGGTATTCGTTGCCAAGTGACGCTCATTTGGATGAGGCTAAAGAGCTTCAAGTTCCGGTAAAAAGGTCCACCGTAGAAGAGCTTGAAAAAGACCTTAATGATACAAAAGTACGTCTTGATACTTCAAAGGTAACTCTTAGAAAGGTAAGCGGTGAGCGCACGCAAGTTTATAAGACACTTCGCGGAAATAGCTTTAAAATTAACGATGAAATTTATAAAGCCGATGACTATGCAGCGGGCGTGATCCTTGCTCAGCTTTATCTTGGGGTTAGCCAGCTAGATCTTCAGTTTTTAGGTGGCTTGATCCCCACAACAAGCGAAAACGTAGACCGCATCGCCGCAAAAATTGAGGCAAGAAAAGAATGTCTGTCACCAGAAATGCGCGAAGTTATCCGTGGTTTAATGCACCCAGATCCTGCTAAGAGGCTGACTGCAGCAGAAGCTATGAAACAGATTGAGGTGCTTGAACAAAAGCCTGATGGTATCTACATAAAAGAACTACCACAAGAGCCCGAACCCGAACCAGTAACACAACCACAAAGCCGATCGACTAGCAAGAGTGATGATGAGGAGCCGGTAGAAACCCGATCTGATAGCGATACTACTCAGTTCAGTCGAATGTATGGCGCTGCACAGCCCGCCTCTACAGGCTATCAAGTGCCACAAGCACCTACAACAGGCTATGCTCAACCTACTCCAGTATATCAGCGACAAGATGCTCCAGCAACAGGTTATGCCATGCCGCAAGCTCCAGCAACAGGGTATCAACAGCCACAAGCTGAGCCAATATACCAACGACAAGATGCTCCAGCAACGGGCTATGCGATGCCGCAAGGTGCAACAACAGGGTATCAACAGCCACAAGCTGAGCCAATATACCAACGACAAGATACTCCAGCAACAGGGTATCAACAGCCACAAGCTGAGCCAATATACCAACGACAAGATGCTCCAGCAACAGGTTATGCCATGCCGCAAGCTCCGGCAGCAGGGTATCAACAGCCACAAGCTGAGCCAATTTATGGGCAACAAGATGCCCCTGTAACTGGCTATGGAATGCAACAAACACCTGTAACTGGCTATCATGGTGTACAGAGTGATACAACAGTTCAATCTGCAGCTTCAAATTATGGCCAAAAGCAAGAGTCGCCTGCAGCACCGGTCACACGGGATTTATACGCCCTTTTGAGCTAAATTAGACGATTGAGTAGGAATAAGAAAACTTTGTGGCCCTTTCTGGTGAATAGGTCACGGGTATAGCGTCCGGTAGCAACGCTTTTATCAAAGAAAGCATGCTTTTAGAGCATTTTAGTGATTCATCATCTGTCCAGACAAAAGCATCTTTATACTGTGCATAGGTAAATGCCCTGTGAGAAACTGTTCCGTCAGGCATTATACAGGAGCAAACAATCTTTTCGACTCCATGCTTGTTTGTGAGCGAGGTAGGGTCGCGTAGGAGGTAGTGGGGCTTGTGGTCCTCTTGATAGGCTTGTTTCAAAAGTGTTTCAGCATAGTCTCGCACAAATTTGCGTAGGTCTACGTTTGCAGGATCGACTGCAACAACGGCCGTTGCAAGGAGGTCTCTATGATAATAGGCCCAGACCTTGGAAAGTAGTAGCGTACGCACTGTCAGGAGATTTGCCATGCTAGCAAGGATTTGCTGGAGTTTTTGAGGTAGTCTTTCTTGCTTTTCTTGCTCGCTCCAGAGGCCGCGGGTGTGCAATATTTTGTAACTTATGAATTTGACATCATATTCCATCCGCGCAAGCTGCTCTTTATCTTCAAAATAGGTTGCACGGTTTTGTTCTATGTTGGCAAGCACTTCAAGTGCTTTTGTGATAATCACAGGCCCTGATTTATCCCTAACAAAGGCCGCAAATTCTCTCAAAACTGTATTATTGCTATGTAATGGATCCATAAGTCAAATCATACCATATTTCCGTAAAAAATAAAATACAAAAATATTGCATTTTTTAACTATAGAGGCATTGAGCGATTCATTTTCCTGTTCTTCCAGCGAAGGTGTGCTAGACCTTAATAGCGCATTCACTCGGTTCGATTGTTTAATTATAAGCATGCAAGCCTTGTTATCAGAGAATGGGGAAATGCAAACTTTCTTGAGTGATTATAAGAAAGAGGCTATAGTATCCTTCTCATAACGTTAAGGGTATTTGGTGACAATTCGGGCTCTAGTATTTTCATGCGCGTTTCTTTCTGCAGCATCACTTGGGGCAGTATTGCCTACAGTGCCCAACTTGCTGTCTAAGAGCCTTAATATAAAGCTTGAATCGCCGGTTTATAAAGACGGGGTGACAACGACCGATAAAGGGGGAGTTGTTACCGGCAAGGACCTCTACCTTCAAGCCCAAAAGATGACCTATATCCACAAAGAAGAAAATGGCAAGCCTGTCCGACGTATAGAGGCTGAAGGTGACCTTTTCTTTCGCTTTAAAAATAGGGTGTATATTGGCTCTCGCCTTGAATTTAACCTGGATACCCAAAGCGCTATCATCTACAACGTGCTTACAGATACAGGTCCATGGTTTTTGGGCGGTAGCAAGCTTACATTACATGCTGATGGATCAAGCGATATCCAAGACTGCTACATGACAACGGATGAAAATGTTCACGATGACTGGACAATTCAAGCAAAAGAGGTGCACCTTACAAAAAACAACACGCTACGAGCACAAAATGTAAGCTTTACCGTGATGAAGATGCCCATATTTTGGATTCCATCTCTTTCTAAAGACTTAAATAATGACTCTCTTACCCCTCTAAGATACCGCGTAGGCTATTATGGACATAGAAATGTCCGCCTAGGTATTAGCTACAACTTTGCAATTGGCGATAATTGGAAAAACCGCGTTCTTTTTGACGTAAGCACACTTAGGGGCTTGGCAGGAGGCTTTGAGACCCAGTATAAAAACCCAAATGGCAAAGAGGCGTTTAAAGCCTTTAACTACTATGCTCACGATATTGCTACAAACGACTCTGATAGAAAAAATCGCTTTCGCTTTGAAGGTAAGTACGTAAATAAGTTCTTTGACGATAAGGTGGGTTTTGAAGCTACCTACGACCGTCTTTCTGACCCGCAGTTTCCTGCTGACTTTGAAAGTAGGGGGCTAGATTCTGGTCGGGCAAGGCCAACAAAGGCTGAGTTTACTCGCAAAGAGGCAGACTGGATTTCAAGCCTTAATACTAAGGTGCGCATCAATAACTTTCAGTCTGTAAAGCAGACACTGCCGCTATTTACGCTGAACGTTCGTCCTATAGAGCTTGGTGAGACCAAGATGGTGCTTGATAATCGCTTTAACGTAGGCTACTTAAATTACCTCTATGCCCATAAAACGCCTGACGTTCATAACTTTCACTCGTCTCGTATCGACCTAAGGCAGCAGCTTTATCGTCCATGTCCTGTAGGTATATTTAGCATTACACCTCATCTTGGCTATCGAGCAATAGGCTATGGCAATAGCCCGCAGCATAGCTCTCGCTTGCTTGCGCAAGGGATAATTGGCCTAGAGGCCCACACCCGCTTTAAGCGCATGCAAAATGGCCTCTCGCATATTGTTGAGCCGTATGTACAGTATGACTACTATTCAGACCCTACGGTAAACCCGCATCGGCATTACCTCTTTGATCTGCAAGATGGTCTTTATAGGCAAAATAGCCTTCGCTTTGGTGCGCGTAACTTTGTGGCATACGGCCAAGGCTCGCAGCTAAACTTTGATGCTTACGCCCTTGCCTTTATAAACACGCCTAAGATAGGTTCACCTATTCCACGTGTGTATCTAGACTCTGTTTGGAGGGCGGGAAAATATACGCAATACACCCTTAACACTGCTTGGGATACAAAGCGTAATAACCTTGATCACTTTAATATTAGAGGCGATCTGACTTTTAGCGAAGATGTTGCCTTTGCACTAGAATATCGCCACAGAAGCCCTTACGCATGGCGCAAAGTTGACTACTCAAACTTTATGATAGACACATTCCGTTCAAGTCACGAGCTTAGACATTCACTTATGTCAGATAGGCGCGATACATTCTTGACCCACTTTTTTGTGCGCCTCATGCCGCAGGTTGCCTTTGAGTTTCAAACGCGTCATGGCTGGCACCGTCATCATGCCAAGCACTACAATGAATATGAGATTAACATATTTACCCTTCTACGTAATGCTATCAGGCTTACATTTACCTTTAGACATCGCGAAACAGGTAATGACTACGGCATAGACTTTGCCTTTGGCCCTGGCAATCATTCAGCTGATACGAGTTTCAAAAAACTTAAAACCGGCAACTACAACTTGCCATAAAAATCCGAACCTTTTATACGAGTCTACATATAAATAGGAGGAGTGCTTATGGCCGTTTCAGCTGTAAAAGGTAAGTCAACACCAACAATTGCAAAACAACTTGCAAGCGCTAAAAATATTGTCGCAAAAGGGATGACAGAAAAGCAAGGTCCAAGGATCTATGCTACAGTAGATAAAGGACGTCTACACTTAGCTGTAGATAAAGACTATGCTGAGTCTATCGATTGCTATACCAACTGGTTTACCCAACTTATTTTTGTACGCATCTTGGGCCGAGGTGAAGCGGCGTATGTCAATGGCATAACCTACTATGTAAATTCTAAGAGCTTACGCGGATGGGTAGATCAAAATGTAGCTGCAAGTGAAGAAGAATCATCAAAGCCAGTATCTTTTTTGAACTTCAATCAGCTCAAAATAAAGCCGCAAGGAGATAAAGGCCTTATGCGCGATCACCTGAGCGTGCAAAAAACTCAGGAGCTATTTGAGCGCATGGTGACAGCTCTTGTAAATAACGACAGCAGAACTGCTGAAGAGTGCCTAGGAAGCGGCGCAAGAGTTGATGACTATTTCTGGGTGCGTGATCATAAAAAATATCCAATATCGTTTGTAGGCCTTAAAGATGGTCTTCCAGAAGATAAATCAATACCGGGTATGGATGCAGGCCGTTATACAGCTCTTGGTTATGTTGCTGACAAAGGCAACAAGGCATTTGCCGACAGGCTTATCTACTTTGGTGCTGATCCTACGCTTACAAGTGAGACTGTAGTCTTTAAAAAGCAGATTTCTCTAATTGACGACGGTTGTAGTGCAAAGGTTGTAAAAAGAGAGCAGTATGCTCCCGAAGGTGCGCCGGCTCGAACAAAACTTACTATAAAAACAACACTTGCGTTGCATATAGAAGATACGGTAACACCAAAAGAAACTCTATCTTACGATACAAGCACAAACAGCCTTATCAGACAGCCATCAACTTCTCCTGTCACAACAAAGAGCTACGAGCGTATTCAGGAAACCTATACTCCTCAATACATCCCCAAAAGCTAATTCTTCACCTCCGTGCCCACTTGCTTGGGCACGGAATGCATAGCGAATGTGTACACTTGCTATTCTCTATAATCCTCAATAAAATTGAAATAATTCACGATTTTGGTCCCTTTAATAAGGTCTACAATAAAGTATTGAAATTAATCTCATAATAGTTTATAATGTTTGTTATTATATGAGGTTATAATGATTGGTTCTATATCTGACGTTACTGTTGGTGGCGCTACCCTTGAGCCAATTTCGACTAAAGAGACTCTTCTTGATGCCAAAATTGCTAAGGTAAAGCGTGAGCATACTCATGCAGCTTTGACCACAGATGTCCTTCCCAATCGTCTAAAACGTTCCGTCTCAACTCCTTTAAAACGTAGTAACTCCCTTCCTGACCTTAAGAAGCTTAAACCTATTGAGAGCAAAGAGGAGGCGATCCAGCGAGTGAGTGGGGAGCTTTGGGAGTGCTTTGATAGAACATTGGGACCTCATGGCGGCTTTATCTACCATTTTAGGATGAAGCCGGAGTTTACTATGGGCTCAGGCAAAAGCAAGGATGAAGTGGAAGCTGCGATAAATCGTAAAATGGATGCTATTTTTCCTGCTGTAGAAGCAAATCTTTCGCGTTTGGATGAAATCTTTTTCGATAACAATGGTGGGTATCACCCGCTTCTTCAAAATCTCGGCTATTCTTGTGATAAGAAAACAGGAATTTTATTATTACCCGATCACGAAGCTTTGAAAAAAGGATGGACGAAACTTCAACAAACGTACCCGCAACTACTAGATTTAGATATTGTTTCTTCTGAAGGTGTTGCAGATGATTTCTCATATATAAACAGCTATCTCACAAATGATGTGCTTCTTTCTACGGGAAGAGAATTTGTACACGATCATCTCTTTCATGTTATATCAATAGTTAGACTTCTTTCAACGTCGCTTTGCCGCTCACAAAAGTCCGAGGGGATGACCTATCCTGATATAAAAGCTGGCATTCTCAAGCACGTGCTTAGATGTTTACGTAGACTTGAGTGGGCAAAAATAGAGCTTTTACCGAAAGATGCAGATGTGGTGATGAGCAATAATGTGCGTATCACAAAGCATGACCTTAAAATGATTGAAACGAGCATAGCAGCAGTTGTTGACGGGACAGCTGCATACTCCAGACTTGACGATGAGGATCCGAACCAGCCTGGTCTAAAGTTTGGTGACAGATTCTTTTTGCAACCGGTTGATATATTTACTTATTCCGGCTATGATATTTTTGCAAATCGATTGTATGCAGATACTAATTTAAATGTAAGCCACTTGAGAGAGGTGTGGCAAGAGCTTGGAAGGCTTGAAAAGGTCTACTTGGACAAACTGCTTGCTGATAGGCCTCTTGCAAAGATGAACCATCCATTTTACCAATGCATAGCTGAGAAGAGCACCTCCCATGGAAAGCTCTATACATTTAAGGTGAATGAGCGCTATATCGGAAATGATGAAAAAACGGCCTTTCGGGTACGAGCTGTTTTGAAGAGTGATTACAATAATCCTATTACTCCATTAGCACTGCGCTGCCATTTACGGCCAGAGAGTGTTGATACGCAATATGTAAGCCAAGTTATTGATGAGATCCAATTAAATCAAGCTTCGACAACTAGTATACCTTTTAGAAAAATAAAAGAATCTATTAAACGACAAAAAGATGGTGAATATGACATAAGTAATCCTGACGCTTGTGCAGTTTATAGCTTGATGAAACAGAAGCATCCCGCAGCTCTACAGAAATCCAAATACCTTCAAATGCTCGGTTACGACTACCAAATAACAGATGAGGGTGAATTTTTTGTAGTGCCTGATCGAAGCGAGCTTGCCCATAATTGGCAAGAACTACAAAAACTCGAGCCCACTCTTACTAAATTAGATAAAGTGATACAAAATCGTGCACTTACTGGCACACATTTTCTGCAGGACCACTTCCAGGGACCGATTCAGGTTATTATGTTTGCAGATTTTTTATCTGATGAAGAAATATATTGAAGACCGTTAGGTTTCAATCTTAAGAAAATTGTTTATTTTGCCATCCATCTGGGTAGGTAGGGGAGAGTAGCTGCCTGAGAGAATGTTCATGATCTCTTCCATATTCGGTCTTGATGCTGCATCTGGATGAAAGCCCCACTCAATCAGTGCAAACGCCATTTCCGTAATCGTCAAAACAGCAGTCGGAGCTGCATATAGCATTGCTTTTGCGCGTTCTGCTCTATCGCGATAGGTCTGTAGCACTTTGGGCGATACTTTTCGTGGGGGATTGCTATTCCATGGAGGTTGTTTACTAAAAAATAGGTCAAGCAGAGCGCAGCAAAAGGCAAAGACATCGCACTTATATCTATCGCAATCCTCATCTAATACAAGCTCGGGTGAATAATAGTCCTTGGTTCCAGCCTGGGATTTTTTTCTTGTTGAGTCATCAAAAGTGGCAAGGTCCATATCGCAAAAAACCACTTTTGTTTCGTTTTTAATTAACATATTTTCAGCTTTTACATCATTTACCGCAATTTTATGTTTATGTAAAACTGCAAGTGTTTGTGCAGCACTTAAAGCTAGCTGCTGCAGCCGATTCTTATCGGATTTATCTGCCAAATAGTAGAGGGGTATTAGACGTTCATAATAGCAGGCGCGAACAGGCGAAAGTCCTGCTGGTTTGGGTGATTCAAAGTCATAATGCAAAGCCGGAAAAAAATCGTGTCCTACGCGAGCGTAGACGGCATCCTCAACGGGCCTTCTGTTTAAAAAATATGCCCCCATTGATGTTTGAGACCCCGATTCCACACCATGACTTGGTGTGAGGGCACATAGCTGCACTACTTTCCAGCCAGTTTCCTCTTGTTTACAAAGTAGGGCGCATCTAGCTCGCTTTACGTAGGCATCTAAATCGGGAAATAGCCCCTTTTTTGGCAAAAGGAGAAACGACTTTTCCCCTTTAGGAAAGGTTACTTTCCAATTACACTGAGAGACTTCTCGTGAAAGTTTGTAGTCCTCTGTCGGTAAAGTGGCAGGAAAATAGTTTGCAACGGCTGCAACTACCCCCTCTGCCTCTTGCTGTGTAAAAAGCTCTGGAAGTACTGCGCTCCAGTAATGATCGTATCGCATACTTCTCACTTTCCTGAGCCTTTCTTCTGTGCAGATATGTGGGCGAAGCGAATCCAAAATCTTTTGTTGAGCTTCTTGTGAAAGCTCTGCCTTCACATTCGTTTTCGCAGATAAAGCCTCAAGCCTTCCCCTAGTTATAGAAAGGGTGGCAAATTTATCTAATAAACCGTCATTGGCAAATGTTAATGCCTCCATTCATCTCTCATTATTTCTTAAAATTTTTATAAAAAGATACTAGCTTTATTTAATATTGTCAAAACTATTTAAGGAGTAGGAGAAACTAGTAAAAGAGGCCGGTCCAGATGATGGCAACTTAAGACCTTTTCTGATCTTATTCTCAATCTTGATCTTGGTCTTATTCTGTCTTTTCCCTTGCGCCCTGAAAATAAAGAATAAGATCAAGATCAAGACAAAGATCAAGAAAATACCTTAAGTTGAGTCATTAAGGCCTATCCCTCTTATAACTTTTTAGCAAATTGCAAGTTTTGTTAGTTGGTCGACAATGTCACATGCCAATTTGTCTTTAGATTTTATGCTGGCTCGCTGAAGCTGCGTAATTTCAAGGTCAAGAAGCTCAAGTGCCCTCTCAGGAACAAGCTTTGCGCATTCAAGCAGCATATCGGGATTTTTATTGAGTAAATAGATCTGTAAATAGAGACCTGCAGCGGCTCTGGGATCGAAAATGGCAATCCTTCTGGCCACTGACTCTAGCAGGTAAGCGTTTTTCTCTGCTTTTCTAATTGCCAATTTAAAAAGGGAAATTGCTCTTTTGGGATTTATCATCTGAATGCTACTTGCGAACTCAGCGATACGCGAGTCGGCATACCTAACACAATGCTCATCAACTTGATCACACAAAAATTTTGCAGTTGCATCTTTTTCATCTATAGATACCCCTAACTCATAAAGTGACTTAATGTCCCAGTCCAAAAGTGTAACAAAACTTTTAACATGGTCAAATAGGACTCTTACCTCTGACGGGAAGTTCCGCCTCACAACCTGGAGGAATTCATTTACGTGTATGCTATTGTTCATTATATCTTCTCTTTTCAGTGACGTAAAAAGCCTTACTACTTCACTGATAATACTTTCGGCTCCTTGCAAATCTACCTGAGAGAGCATAGAGGCAACCTCTACTAAGCCTCTGTAATTTTCTAGATTTTGATGACAATAGCGAGCCTCCACTACTGCATCCTCGATATAGGGCATTGCAGCTTTATAATTATTTCTTTGCAAAAAAGCCTTGGCAAGTGAGATTTTTCCACGTACTCGGCTAGGCAATAGATGGATATGATGCAGCAATTGTGTCGCACGATTCAAGAGTTGATCTGCCTTTTCAGGGTTACTCCTATAGCATTCATTTTCAATAGAAATCAGTTGCCTAAATACCTCATGGGGATAGCCATACAATCTAGAAAGGGCCACTTCTTCCGCTTTTGCAATATCAACTGTTTTTAATACCTCCACAAGTCGAAAGCGATACACATCAGCACATGGATTAAAAAGTCTTTCTGCTTGAGTAAAAGCATCTTTGCAAATTGGAATAATTTTCTCTATTGCATCCGGTTGCAGCTTGGCAAGCAGCTGGACTGCCTCTCCGAGCATCCTATTTTTCAGATTGATTCTGTCGGTGAGACTTGCCATATCTTGACAAGCTGTATAAACAAGAGTAAAAGCTTCATCCGGTTCAGATGGCCATTTTCGTTCTGCCATCTTTAGATAGGAGTATGCTCGCATTTCCGGATCTTGGATTTCTCTAATCGCTGCACTATCTAAAAAATCCTCAGCAATACGTCTATAGGCAGGATCTCTTCGTAGGCTATTTTTGATTTGTCTAGCAGAAGCAAGGGCTGCATCGTGGTTTTTGGTGAACTTTATATAAGCAAAAGTTCTAAAAAAACTATCCTCCATCCTTGGTACAAGCGCTCTTGCAGATGGTGGGTGAACGGTATGGAATACTGTAATAACCTTATATTGCTCCGAGGGTCCACTTTCTTCAAATGCTCTTCGGAGTAAAGGAATTGCCTGAGCTTGAGGTAGCATTGAGGCCATATTCACAAGCATATTTGTTGGCTTTCGAGCATTAACTAAACGTAGAGCTTTTTCACCAATAGCTACTCGTGATAATGGTTCCCTTGATGTAGGAAAAAGTATGCGTAGCAAAAATTCAAGTCGGTTTAGTTTTGAAAGAAATGTCCTTCGCCTATAAACTAATGCATAATTTTTCTTAGAAGTTTGACAAATAGAGGCTAAATCTGCGGGGTCTATGTACCCTAGTTCGTAGACTGTTTGTATAGCTTCAATTTGAGAAGATGAAAAAGATTCTATCACGCTCACATCTGCAATTGATTGCAAAAATACTACTATTGTCAGAAACTATTTGTCAATTAACTCCCTTACTTTTACTCGCTCCAGCTTCGATAAAGTGGAGCTAAGATATGCATTCTGATTTTAGTTTACAAAATGTTCTAATCTGGGCATGCTTGTTGCTTTTTCTGTGGGGTTGCATGACCGATATTTTGATGATTGGTGTAGGCTATGTGGGGCTTGTGAGCGGCACATGCTTTGCTGAGATGGGAAACCATGTCACTTGCCTAGATAAAAATAGCGATAAAATTAAAGCTTTGCATGAGGGGCACATTCCTATTTATGAGCCCGGTCTTGAAGAGATGGTTAAGCGTAATGCTAAAGCTGGACGTCTAGATTTTACCTGCAACTTTACTGAAGCTGTTGAAAAGGCCCAAATTTGCATATTGGCAGTTGATACACCCGTTGGGCCAGATGGGGCTTGCGATTTAACCTCTATAAAAGCAGCAAGTCGCCAATTAGCCTATGCAATGAATGGCTATAAACTTATCGTTAATAAATCTACTGTTCCCGTTGGCACCACAAAGCTTGTGCGCTCGATTGTTCAAGAGGTGCTTGATGAGCGCGGACTTGACTGTACCTTCGACGTTGTTTCAAACCCTGAATTTCTAAAAGAGGGTTCTGCGATTTCAGATTTTATGAAGCCGGATCGCGTGGTTCTTGGCGTAGATTCAGAAAAAGCCTCTAAAATCATGCGTGAGCTCTATAGGCCCTTTATGCTTGGAAGCGATAGGCTAATTGTAATGGATCCAGCATCGGCTGAGCTTACAAAATATGCAGCAAACACGATGCTTGCACTTCGCATCTCGTTTATGAACTGGCTTTCAAACCTAGCAGAAGCAGCAGGCGCAAACATCCTCCAAATACGAAAGGGGATAGGCTCTGATAAGCGCATCGGAGGAGCTTTCTTATGGGCCGGAGTTGGCTTTGGGGGCTCTTGCTTTCCAAAAGATATAAAGGCTCTTCGCGAGATAGCTAAAACCTTTGGCTTAGATACCGGCATTGTCGACAGCATCGAAGAGATAAACCAGCATCAAAAGGGCGTTCTTGCTAAAAAGATGGCAGAATATTTTGCTCCACAAGGCGGTTTACAAGGCAAAACTATTGGCATCCTTGGCCTTGCCTATAAGCCAGATACTGACGACATGCGAGAAGCTCCGTCGCTTGTGCTTATCGATAAGCTCCTTAAAGAAGGGGCCTCTGTTCGACTTTTTGATCCTGTCGCTATGGATAATGCCAAAAAGATTTTAGGCAATAAAGAGGGCATCACATGGTGTCAGGATGAGCTAGAGACAGCCCAAGGAGCTCATGCTCTTGCTTTAGTCACCGAGTGGAAGCAGTTTCGTCTACTAGACTTTAAGGCGCTTTTAAGCCGCATGCAGGCAAAGGCCTTTTTTGATGGGCGAAACCAGTATGCACCGCGCCTGATTGCTTCTTTAGGCTTTGACTATATCAGCATAGGCCAAGCACCCGCTATGCATCTACTAGAGCGAGACTTTTTATCTTCAGAGCTCTATCCTATGGATATACTTACCCATGACTAGAAGCCTATTTGCCTTGGCAGTAAGCTTACTAGCAGCACTTATCTATCCTACAGGCATCACATACGTGGCCCTGCCGCTCGTAATGCTTATGTACAATGCAAGTCTTAGCACATGCCTATGGCTTGCGCTTTTTTCTGGTCTTCTTGTAGATGCAATAGAGCTATCGCCAAGGCTTGGCTTTTTGGGGCTAAGCTATGTACTTACATGCCGCATTCTCTATCCAGTACGTCTTTATTTCTTTAAGGACTCTTTTATAACGTTTCCGGTGATGACGCTTCTTTTTTCATTTATCTTGCAGGCCGTTATCTTGCTCGTTGCGCTCTTTTTTGATTTGACTGTTCCGAAGATGGATTTTGTGAGTCCTTTTGTGGATGCTCTTTTTGGAACGTGCGTTTTCGTGCTTCCCACTTTATTCTGGGATCAGTATCGTCTAAGACAAAGGAGAAAAAGATATAGTGATGATACTTGATGGAAAAGCCTGCGCTGCAAAAATTCACGACGAGCTAAAACAAGAAATACTCTCTTTACATGGCCGCCCACCTTGTCTTGTGGCAGTGCTTACTACGGATCATCCAGCATCACACACCTATGTGCGTAGAAAAGTTGCAGCCTGTAAAGACGTTGGCATCACCTCGCGCGTTGTGCAGATAGCGCCTACATCCACTCAAGAAGTGCTTGAGCTTATAGACTCGCTAAATGCTGATCCAAGTGTTGATGGCATACTTATACAGCTACCGCTACCTGATCACGTAAACCTCATGCAGGTTTTAGAGCGAGTAGACCCACATAAAGATGTGGACGGCTTTCATCCCACAAATATAGGCAAAATACTGCTTAGTGATCCTAGCGCCTTTTACCCATGTACACCGCTTGGCATCAAAGTGCTGTTGCAGTACTATAAAATAGAAGTTGCGCAAAAACACGTTGTGATTGTTGGTAGAAGCAACATCGTTGGCAGGCCACTAGCAGCATTATTGCTGCAAAATGTACCAGGAGCAAATGCTACAGTCACTGTAGCGCATCGCTTTACAGAAAATCTTGCCCAGATCACGCGCTCAGCGGATATTTTAGTTGTAGCCGTTGGCAAGCCAAACCTCATCACGCACGACATGGTGCGAGATGGCGTTGTCGTTGTAGATGTTGGCATCAACCGCATAGAAGATGCCACAACAAAAAACGGCTTTCGCATCGTTGGCGACGTTGCCTATAACGAAGTTGCCAAAAAGGCAAAGGCCATCACGCCTGTTCCAGGCGGCGTCGGCCCCATGACCATCGCCATGCTCCTCAAAAATACCCTCAAAAGCTTTAGATCTTAAGATCCTTTTGCAAAACTAGAGCGAACGTTCGCAAGTGAGGCAGAAGGCCTCTTTGGAGTGCGGCAATTTTTTGCCGCTCTTAATTTTCGACCACGAATCTTAACCTCGATATTCTCCAAAGCCTAAAGCTGCTGCAGAACACCATGGGTACAATGAAGCCTCTAAGCAGAATCCATGACGTACAGGGGGAATTGCATGTAGGTTTTGGAGGTTTTCGAGGTTAGCTTACGTGGTCGAAGATTAAAAGCGGTAAAAAAAATTACCGCACTCCAAAGAGGCCTTCTGCCTCACTTGCGAACGTTCGCTCTAGTTTTGCAAAAGGCTCTTAAGATCGAGTTTAGAACCGTCATATCGCCTTAAGAATAAGGCACGAGAAAGGCGCCATCTTTAGTTCGCTTGTGGTAAGGGGCTTGTGGCAGATGTCTTGAGGCGGAAGGTGCGAGGTGTTGATTACTAAGAACCAGGCTTTGTTTTTTGGGGCTGATGGGATTGTCACGGTGGTAGGTTCGCCTATCGCATTAAAGGCTATGTAGAGGTCGTTGCGATCTTCGTGGTCAAGGATACTGCAGGCTACAAAGTGAGAATTTGGGCTCCAGTCTGGCTGGTTGGGCTTTATGCCGTGCCATTCGATGTCGTCTGGGGTGAAAAAGGTTTTTCGGGTGAGGACAGGGTTTTCCTTTCTAAACTGTATCATCTCTTTCCAAAAGTGCAGAAGCGATCCTGCAGCTTCTAGATTTTGCCACTGAAACCAGTTTAGGTCGTTGTCCTGGCACCATGTGTTGTTGTTGCCAAACTTTGTGTGGCCGTACTCATCGCCTGATTGTATCATGGGCACGCCGCTAGAGATTAGCAATGCTACACAAAAGTTTTTCATCTGACGCTGCCTCAGCACTTCGATGTGGGCATCATTTGTTTCACCTTCAACGCCTGAGTTCCACGAGTCATATAGCTGCATGCCGTCGCGGTTTTCTTCGCCATTTTCTTCGTTGTGTTTTTGCTCGTAGGAGACAAGATCACGCAAGGTGTAGCCATCATGGCACGTGACATAGTTTATGCTATTTAGGGGGCTGCCATCTTTTCCGTAGAGGTCTTGTGAGCCACATAGCTTTGTTGCGAATTTGCCGGCATATCCGGGTGTGCCTTTTATAAACTTGCGTACTGTTGTGCGGTAGTCGTCGTTCCATTCGAGCCATTCTTCAGGCCCTTTATAGGCGCTTTGAAAGAAGTGGCCTACCTGGTGCAGGCCTGCAGCATCCCACGGCTCTGCGATAAGCTTTGTGCGCGATAAGATGCCATCTTGTGTGATGCGATCTAGTAGGGGAGAGGACTCTAAAACTTTTCCATCTTGCCCACGCATAAGTATAGAGGCAAGATCAAAGCGAAAGCCATCCACATGCATTTCTACAACCCAGTACCTGAGCGATTCTATGAGCATGTCTGCTACTACGGGGTGGTTGCAGTTTAGTGTGTTGCCGCAGCCGGAGTAGTTGAGGTAGTTGCCGTTATCATCTTTGATGTAGTAATCATCTTCAGAAAAGCCCTTCCAGCTTATTGTGTGGCCAAGTTGGTTACCTTCTCCCGTGTGGTTAAAGACGATGTCTAGGATAACATCAATTCCTGCCTTGTGCAATGCCTTAACCATCTCTTTGCATTCTTTTAAGGCTTCTAAGGGGTCATTGCTCGTGCTATAGCGCTGCATGGGCGAAAAAAAGCTCAAGGGCTGATAGCCCCAAAAGTTACAGAGCCGCTTATTTGTCTTGGGGTTGTTGTTGATGCAATCTGTTTCATCAAATTCAAATATCGGCAAAAATTCAATCGCGTTTATGCCAAGCTGTGTGAAGTATGGAATTTTGTCGATAACACCTCGGTATGTGCCCGGATAGTGCGAATGGCTTGTGGGTGACATCGTAAGCGCCCGTAGATGCATCTCGTAGATGATTAGGTCTTTACCTTGTAGGTTGGGTGGACGGTCATCTTCCCAATTACAATTATCTTCCACAAAGGCTACGCCAATAGGTTCTTTTTTGTAACGCTTATGGGTATAGGCGTTATTGCCAAAAGTATTGCCACTTGCGATAAGTTTTGCGTAAGGGTCGACAAGTAGGTTGTCGCCCACCTGATAGCCGTATAAAAGCTCTTGTTCATTTGTTGGTATAAAGATATGCCAAATGGCCCCTGTACGATTTTTTTGAGGATCAAGGGGGAGTCGTGTGATATCTTTTGGGTCTTGTAGGGGAGCAATAACTAGTTCTTTTACAGGATTTTGCGAGTAAACAGCAAAGTTCCAGCCAAGAGGAACTTTGGTTGCGCCGAGTGGAAAAGGGGTGCTGTTGTCATTTGTGTTCATCTCTTTACCTTCTAGAGTCTGGTGCATTTTTTTCAATAGCATTTTCACTTGCTTTAATGTAGAATATGTCGTAAGTTCGTAAATTCACATATTGGAGGAAGCATGTCTCTTGATAATGCAAAAGAAAATTTAAAAGAATTCGGCAAAGAACTAAACCTAGAACTTGCCTTCGACGAAAATAACACATGTATTTTGGGTATCGACGACGATTACTCGCTACACATTACCTACGAGCCAAATTCACAAAGGCTCTATCTGTACTCGCCGCTTCTCGATGGTCTTCCAAAAGACCAGAAGATCCTTCTTAAGCTCTATGAGCGCCTACTTGAGGGATCAATGCTCGGCGGTCAGATGGCTGGCGGCGGTGTTGGCGTAGCTACAAAAGAAGAGCTAATTCTTGTTCACTCGACAATTCCTATGGAGCATGCTGTTGCTTCTGCTCTTAGAGCATATGCACCTATCTTCTTAGAGATGGTAGAGCGCTGGCGCACAATCTGCAAGGACATTTCCGAAGGCAGACAAGAATCAACAGATAAGAAAGCAGAGACTCCAACGCCAATGCCAACACGCCCAGGCGCGCAAGGCACTCATGGCTTTATCAAAATCTAATAGGGGACAGATGCAATGATATTTATCCAAATAGCAGGACATCTTGGACAAGATCCAGAAGTTCGCTACACGCCAAGTGGTCAAAAAGTCACCACAATACGCGTGGCAACGAACATTCGTCGTAAAGACAAAGAAAAAACTGTTTGGTGGCGCGTGACCCTTTGGGGTGAGCGCTTTGACAAGCGCCTTGCCTATTTGAAAAAAGGCAGTGCTGTCATCGTTTGGGGTGAAATGGGCATGCCTGATATCTACCAAGATAAAGAGGGTAACCCACAGACAAACTTCGAAATCATCGCTGAGCACATCAGCTTTAGCCCATTTGGTGGCAAGAACGATCGCCCTCAAGCAGATGGAGCAACAGAAGACGAAGAAGAGCATACGGGCCGCTTTTCCAGCAAGGGCCAGGCCCCATCTGGTGCAAAGCCTGCCGCAGTTGGCGCCTTCTCCCAAGACGACGACGTCCCATTCTAAATTTCCCCTTATGTCAAGGTTAAGCTCATAGTATCTAGTATGCTATGGGCTTTTTTTGTTTTTGTACGTGGTAAAAGAAATCACCGCGAAGATCGCGAAGAGCGCGAAGAAAGAAAACAAAGAAAAGACATATGGTTCTTTTTGTTCCTACTTCGCACTAAAAATTTAGAGTTTGTTTATGAAGAGACCAATTTTGTGTGTTTTATTTGGCGTTTTGATGGGTAGTCGAGTTTACCCAAGTTTCTTGAGAATATGCTCTAACTGAGTTTTGAAATATGGTAGATTTTTTTGTGTAATTTCCCATATTGCGTTAATGTCAACACCCATATATTCATGGATGAGCACATCGCGAAGACCTGCAATACGACGCCAAGGCACATCTGTATGGTCCTGTATAATCTCTTTGGATATCCTCTTTGTTGCTTCACCTATTATTTCCAATTGACGAATAGTCGCATCCTGCCAGTGGGGTTCAGTTAAAAAGACTTCTTTTCCAGATTTTGTATACTGTTCTATTCGCTTTATAGCATCGAGGATATGATTGAGGTATACCTGATCTCGCTTCATAAATTCACAGCGTCTTTCAGTATTTCATCTTTCATATATGGACTAATGGAATTTTCGGTAACAACGTCAACTTTTTTGCCGAGAAGGTCCTCAAGATCCTGTTTAATGGATATAATATCTAGTAAAGAGGATCCCGGTTCCATGTTCACCAGTAAATCGACATCACTATTCTCTGTACTTGTTCCACGAGCCATAGAGCCAAATAATCTAACATTTATGGCACCATAGCGTTTCGCTATATCCAGTATGGCCTTTCGATTAATTTTGATGAATTCGGCTATAAGCATAGGTTGTCTCCCTAATTCTCATCATATAGCAATGAGGATAGAAAAAACAAGTACATTTACATTCGTCAGGCTGTTATCAAGCTAACTTGATAGCTTATTGCTTATGTTCTGCGATTGCCTTTGCTACCTTATCGATTAGCGCATGTAATTCTTCAAAGGCTTTTGGGGCGTCTTTGGTGTAGCTTTTTGTGTCTAGGCGATCGAGGGGGGTTGTTGGATAATGAATAGCTTTAAACCCTAAAGATTCAACAGCTACTATATTCACATCGGCATTATCTATGAGGACAACGTTGTCTTTTGTTAGGCTAGGCAAGTGCTTGACCCACTCTTCAAACTTTTTGTCGATAAGCAATGCCTTTCGTGGGTCCATAGTCCCTTTTTTGGTAGGCTTATCAGCGGGTGCTTCTATTTCTATTGGGTCAACAAGGTTGTTTTTGTTGAAATACTCTATCCGAAAAGCGCCGGTTCTAATGGGGTTGTTATTTTCAAAATAAAACTCATCAAGCAATCGTTTGACATATTTCTCATCATACCTTGCAGTTGTCATCACTTTAACCATAATAGGCGCACTAAGTCCTTTGCTTTCGGCGCCCAAATTGGTTTCGTGGATCTTCTTGAAAATTCCTTTCATTTTTTCGCGAGCGATTGCGGTAATTATGTCAGCTCTTGCTACATTTGGGAATTGCCCTTGTAGTGGGAATTTTGTTTTTATCCCTTCAGCACTTTTGCTCAAAATATTTGTTGCACTTTCTGAAAGAGGGTTGCGTGCCTTTATATGCTGCTTTTCTTGAACCTGAAACAGGGTCTCATCCAGATCAAAGATCAAAATTATAGGAGTGACACTTGGCTCAACATTCATAAAAACCTCAAACTTTTAGAGTTTGCTTGTGAAGATGCCGATTTTTGAGAGGTAGTAGGCAATGGCTTGCGGTTTGATCTGCATCTTCATTGCTTCGGGATCTTCCACTACTTCTGTTGCAAAATAGAGGCCTCTTCGCTCATCGTTGATGGCTTCGTCTATCGTCTGATTCTTTACCATGACGATGTCATGCTGTTGTAGGAATTTGACTTGATCTTCAAAAGTCACAAAAGCTTTTGCACCTTTACGGATTGGATCGAATTTGTCGCTTTGCCAGTTTGCCGGCATGTTTTCGCGGCACCAGTCAAGAAGCTTGCTTCTTGCTTCTTCCGTTTGCTCGACATGCTGCTTGACGCACTCATAGAGAATGTTTTCTACAGTATAGAGATCTAGAAATTCTTTTCGTTTTGCATCGGTGTTAAACCCGTTGCACATATAGACTTCTCTAAAGTCATTGAGCATTTCTGCACCTGGTATTCCAAACTCTGTGCCAAGTTTATGCATCAGCGTGTTGTAGTCATGAACGCTATGCTCACCATCCGGCACAAGTGTTTCAAGTAGCGTGCCTCGATAAGCGGCTAGATTTTCAGTAAGATCGTCCTCTAAACTTGATACTTGAGCAGTATTACCGGTAAGTGCTGCTGCATATTGCTTACATGCCGTTGAATAGAGCCTTCCACCGCAAAGGAAGCTTGCATGTATATATTCAGTCATCACGCGCCTTACAAGCTCTGCCTTTTTATCAGGGTCTGGCATTTGCAAAATGATCGCAAGCGTGTTTGAGAGCGCACGTCTGATAAGGGAATAAAAGAGGTCTAACGTAGGTGCGCCTGCCTCTGGGGTGCCCAGGAAGGCGATATTGTTTTTGATTTTGTGGATCATTCCTTGAAGGCTAGTGAGTATCAAACCACGCTTTTCTTGTGGAGTTTCATTCGTCTTAATAAACTCTGATGGGTTAAGGTAGTAAGGGCTATTAGGATCCACAAAGTTTACTAGATTAAAGAGGTCAAGAAGCTTGGTTATTGGAAAGCCTGCAGCTTCTTGATCCGGCACGCGGACGAGCTTTTTGTTTTGGTAGTGGCCATTATTGATAGTATACAGCAGGTCATCGATATGCGTAGCAGGAAATTTTTTTCGTAAGCCATCAAGTGCAATGTAGCGCTGTGGTGGGCTCATGGCTTTTAAAAGAGTGATAAATCTCTCTTGTTTGCCAAGCAAAAATGCCTGTTCCACTGGGGGCCTTTTTGTGAATTCATCTTGATCACTTATATGATGATAGGCAGTGTACCCTTTTTTGGTGCTTACGCGCACGTTCATCTTTGTTGAGAGCCATTCCATAAGCTCAAAATGCCCTCTAGATGCTGCAAGATGTAAGTAGCTTGTTATTTTGTCATCAACGTAGTTGAGCGACACACTCTTTTCATGGAGCTTTTGGACAGCTGGTAGGTTGTTTCTTTCAATAGCTGTTTGCATTGCAAGGACTTGTATACCTTCATGTAGGCCTGCATCGATGAGGGTGGCAACATGGGGTGAGTTATTTGTGATGGCGGTAAGAAGTAGCTGTTTGAGACGATTTGCAAGTGGGGCTTTATGCTGCTCAAGATCTACTCCAGCAGGTAAAAGAAGCAACGCACAAGAGTATTCCTTGCCTGCTACAAGCTGGCTAAAGTACTCATTTGCTTCTTTTTGAGAAAAAGATGAGGCTATTCCCTGCTCTAGTAGGTCATATGCTTCAAGGAAGAAGTTATTTTTTACTGCAAAATCAAATGGGTCTTGCCCGTAGAGACTAGCAATGTTGTTTAAGAGGGTATGCCTAGCAGATGCAATAGCTTCTTTTAGATCATCATGATAAAGCACGTCGCGAGCTTGCGTTTGTAAATCGGCAAGCTTTCCTAATAAAAATTCAGCATCATCCGGACTTAGCGTTAGGCTAGCGATAAAGTTCAGACACTTATTTACGGTGTATGTAAAGACGATTGGATTGTTTTTATAGTCCTCTGTAGAAGCATTGAGAGAGTCAAGTAAGTCTAAAAGTGCAGTCTGGTCGAATCCGCTTTCTTTCTCAAAACAAAGCTTGTGATCAGAAAAAGTAAAGAGGTAGCTATGGAGGTGAGATTGTGGATTTTCAAGTAGCTGAGGAAGTTTTGGCAATATATCTTCCCAGCAATCTGCAGGTTTTACACCAGACTCGAACAGTTTTTCAGCCTTTTCAAATTTATTAGCTTCTAGATAATAGGAGAGTAGTTCGGCAACAGAGTTAGCGTCTCCGCCATTAGTTCTCACTTTCTTGAGTAGGACTTTATTAGTTTCGGTGCATAAGTCGCGAAGGGGTTGTGGACCTATCTGCTTTTTATCTAGCACGCGATCTACAATCATAAGAATGCGCGTTAAAGAGCGAATGCATACTTTTGCAGATACTTTGGGAGCTCTATCTGCTCGGATTACTGCATTGAGTCTTTGTACGTTGGTTTCAAACGAGTAGTTATACCCCAAACAGCGCCTGCATGTCTGGACAATTCGATCTAGAAATTTATTTAAAACGCCGAATTTGGTGAATTTTTTAAAGAGGTGAAACCCGGTAATTTTATGATGTGTAAGATAATAGTTATTCAATTCGCTTTTAGGAACAGCGCTTAGTTTATTAAAGAAAGCATGATAACTTGCCATAAAACCTCTCAATAAAAGGTGTATTATACTAAAAAATGCCTTTACAAATCAAGAGAAATCAAGTATGAGTAGGGCTTATGCGTATACATACTATTGCAGACATTGATAATCGCATGGCTTCTGATGCACTTGCGATTGGCTTTTTTACGGACGAGTACACGCCTGATTCTCTAGGTAGGCTACACAATATAGCCTTAGCGCCGGTGCGAGCGGGGGATTTTACGGGTAAGGAGGGGCAGATTGTTACCCTCTGGCACGATCTTCCTGAGGAAAAGAGGGTGTTTTTGGTGGGTTTAGGGCCAAAAGAGGGCTGCACCCTAGAGCGCCTGCGAAGAAGCTATGGGGCCCTTGCAAAAGCATGCCTTAAACATTCTTGTAAAACGCTCAGTATTCTTATTCCGACTTGTCATATTCCAGAGGAAGCTACTATAAAGTCATTACTTGAAGGGCTGCTTTTAGCGGGGTATGTATTTGATAAGCATAAAAGTGAAAAAGAACCGGTAGTGCTAGATGAGATAACTCTAATAGGCCCGGATCTTCACCTCATGGATAAGGTTGCGGCAAAGACCCTTAAGGTGCTTGATGCCATTTGGCGCGCTCGCGACCTTATAAACGATAATGCTGATGATATAACCCCAGCGCATATTGCTACCGTTGCCAAAGAGCTAAGCCAAGAGTTTACCCGTATAAAAACGCATGTCCTAGATAAGGCTGCTATAGAAAAAGAAAAGATGGGCCTGCTCTTAGCTGTATCTCGAGCAGCAGTTGTTGATCCTGCATTCATCCTCGTTTCTTATACAGGGCGCCCTGATTCATCAGATCACACCGTGTTAGTAGGTAAGGGCATAACATATGACACAGGCGGCCTCAAGCTCAAGCCCTCAGAAGGAATGATCACCATGCGTGCCGACATGAGCGGCGCTGCCACTGTTCTTGCAACAATTCAGGCATTAAGTGCCTTAAGTCTACCTGTCAATGTAACGGCAGTAATTCCTTGTGCAGAAAATGCGATAGGCGCAAGGAGCTATAAGCTTGGAGACGTATACACCTCTAGAGCCGGAATAACTGTTGAAGTCACAAATACAGATGCTGAAGGCAGGCTTATACTGGCTGATGCTCTTAGCTATGCCGTTGACAGACTAAATCCTACGCGAATTATCGATATAGGTACATTAACAGGCGGAATGTCAATAGCACTTGGCAATGAGCTTATGGGGCTTTTTTCAAATAGTGACTCTCTTGCCCAAGAGCTATTTGCTGCCGGACAGCGAACACATGAGCGTTCATGGAGAATGCCTCTTTATGAAGAATACAAAGATCAGCTAAAATCTGATGTTGCCGACATAAAAAATGCGGCAACGCCAGCTGGTGGTTCTATTGTATGTGCCATCTTTTTAGAGCGCTTTGTTCAAAATGTGCCATGGGTGCATTTTGATATTGCGCCTGTAGCATTTGCAAAAGAGGCAAGAACCTACTGGCCAAAGCATGCCACAGGAATAGGTGTGAGGCTGTTGGTTGACTATTTTGAACATATGGGTAAAGGGCTATGACACTTGAAGATGATATGAATGCACAAGATTCTCGCGATAAGTTTATTCAAGATTTATCAAGTGCTGAGCTGCATCAGCGCTGTCGCGTACCTGTTGGCATTCTTGGTGCGACAGGAAGCGTGGGACAAAAGCTCATTACCCTTATAGATAAGCACCGCTGGTTTCAGGTGACAGCTCTTGCTGCATCGGAAAAATCGCAAGGTAAGAGCTATAAAGAGGCTGTTCAGTGGCGCATGCCTACAGCTATTCCTGACGATATTGCAAAGCTTGAAGTTATGGCTCCAAAGCCTGATCTTCCTTGCAAGATAGTATTTTCGTGCCTAGATGGCAGCATCGCAGGTGATATTGAAAAGGAATTTGCCCAAAAAGGCTATGTCGTTATTTCGTGTGCTCGCGCCCATCGCATGGATCCTACTGTGCCTTTACTTATCCCAGAAGTAAACGTGCAGCATCTAGAGCTACTTAAGGAACAGAAATTTCCAAATAAGGGAATCATCGTTGCAAAGCCAAACTGTGCCGTAATTGGCCTTATGCTAGCTCTAAGACCGCTTCAGCTAGAGTTTGGCATCGAAGCAATAAACGTCGTGACGTTTCAGTCGCTATCAGGAGCTGGCTTTCCGGGTGTGCCTAGCATGGCAATTTCTGATAATGTGATTCCCTACATTGCAGGAGAAGAAGATCGCCTCTATGAAGAGCCTGAAAAGATCTTTGGAACTATCAACATGGGCAAGATTGAGCCCTATACAATGAAGATATCAGCTACCTGCACACGCGTGCCGGTAACAGAGGGTCACCTAGAAGTAGTGTCAGTAAAGCTTAAAGAAAAGGCAACTCTAGAGCAGGTTAAGCGGGCCTTTAAAGAGTTTTCATCGCCTCTAGAAGAGCTAAAGCTGCCTTCAAGCCCCGTAAAAGCTATTCACTACTTTGAAGAAGAAGACCTACCCCAACCCAAACTCCAACGCGACCTTGAGCACGGCATGGCCGTCTCTGTGGGGCGTTTGAGACCTGATGCTGTCCTTGACTACAAGTTTGTCATGCTTTCTCACAACACCGTGAGAGGAGCGGGCGGCGGTGCCATTCTTATAGCCGAGCTCCTTGTCAAAAACGGCCATGTTTTTTGGTAGCTGTTATAGGTGTTCTTGTTTTATACACACAAGGTAGAGCCAGTAGCAGTTTTCCCAAACGGTTTCTGAGCGGTTTGGTTGCGTTAACGTGTCGTTATGGGTGGTGATGGTGCCGTCTTTTGCTCGCGTGTGGGCTATAAAGTGACCGTAGGTGATCTGTTTGGTCAAGCAGCGCTCTATTCCGGCGATAGCGCGGTAGGTGCGCCGAATTTTTGGACGGGCTGAAAATGTGTATTCTTGAGTAGTCACAGGTTCATATTCAGTGAGCGTTACTGTGCCATCATCATGGAATTTAATCTTAGGGTTTTTTAAGTCGCCATGCTGCTCAAGGGGGTTGTAGCCAAAAATATCTTGACGCCTCGTAATTTCTAGATGCTCCGGTAGATGTGTGAAGTGCGTTTTTTTTGTGAAGTTGCGCGGAGGTGCATTTTGTACAGTTTTGCCGTTTATAATATACTCTGTTATCTGTTCTGCATCATCTGGCCGTTCAAGAACTTGTGCGATATCTGCCGTTTCGTCGCAAGTTGGCTGAATTTGGATGTTGTGTGTGTGCTGCTTGGGCGGGCAAGCGGCAGTCTTTTGCAGTCCATCAGCGCTTGAATAGACCTGTATAAATTCTATATATTCGGTTGGTTTATGAGAAAAACGGTCGCTAAGAGCACGTATAAACTCATCTGCATCTTCTTGAATATCAAAAAATCTCTTAAAATCAGGGCTTTTGCTGAGCGTTTCTATCAGTTCTTGATGGAGGGAGTCAATCACGCTTTGGGCCCAGTTTTTGCGTAAAGCATCAATTACATGGTAGAGCCTTACACGCACCTTTTCTAGCTCCGGATTTTGCTCCCGCGTTGTGAGTATGCTGTCATAGAGGGTGCATCCTGCTAGATATTTGAGCGTTACGTTAAGCCAGCATAGCTTGTATGTGCTATTACGTAGGCCTCCTGTTATGGTGTCAGGTGCAACGAGGGTATTTGTGGGGCAAAATGCATGTATCTGATAGTCTGGCAGCTTGGGTGTGCCAAAGAGCGATTTTTCACTCTTTCTTGCAAATACATAGCGGCCCATGCCATTAAGCAGCATTTCTAAAGCAATTAGTTTATCTCTTTCTTCTCGAGTGGGATCTTTTATAGAAGAAAATAGCTCACGTATAGTCCTGAGGTTACTGGTAAAAGACTCTTCTTTCGGTGTTTTCTTAAACATGCGTTCAAGAAGGGTTTTAGAGGGCTTTTGTTCAAAAACAAGATTTTCACCGCGCGCTACAAGCCTAACTTTGGCAAATACTGCGGGTATTGCAGGTGCTCCAGGCGTGCCAAGAGCCTGGTCCCACGACTGTAGCAAACCATCAACCTTAGTCAAAGTACTCATTGCTTCACCATGCTAGATAATAGAGCAAATTCTACCCGATTTTGCCTTTTTTCTCAAAATGTATAAGTCAGAATTTTATTTACTTTTTATTAATAAATATGTATCATGCAATTGTATATAAATAAGGATTTAATATGAAAACTAAACTAATTGAATCTAAATCTAAAAAAGTCGAAAAACTAGAGCCTAAAAGAGTGCAAACAGCTGAAGGAAGACGCCGAGCTATGCTACGTGAAATGAAGGGTATCAAGAAAAAGGCAGCATAAAATTAGAGCGAAATAGTATTGTCACCTCAATATGCGATACTTTTTTGCTGAAGATACTTATACCTCCACAAGCTCGGGCTTTTATCCCTGTATGATCGTAGTGCAGGCGCGCCTGGGCTCTACACGCCTTCCTGGCAAAATATTCAAAACTATACATAGTAAACCTCTCCTATCCTACCAGCTAGAGCGCCTAAGGCGCGTATCGAGCGTGGAGGGCATTGTCGTTGCTACCACTATAAACCCAAATGATCAGGCTATTGTTGACTACTGCAACCACGAGGGCGTGCACTGTATGAGGGGTAGTGAGGAGGATGTTCTCAGCCGCTACGTTGCAGCAGCTAGCGCCTTTGGGCTTGAGGTAGTGGTACGCGTAACCTCAGACTGTCCCATAATAGACCCTGACCTTATTGAAAAAGGGCTTCAGTGCTTTTTTCAGCACTATGACTCTCTGGACTATCTTTCTATCTGTCACGACAGAACATTTCCTCTCGGGATGGACTTTGAGATTATACGAGTAGAGAGCCTAAAGAAGGCCTTTTTTGAAGCAAAGACCGAAAGCGAAAAAGAACATGTCACCCCCTATATCTGGCAGCATCCAGAGCTATTTAGGCTTTCAAATCTGCAGCAAAAAATTGATCAATCATCATATAGGCTAACGGTAGATACGATCGAAGATTTTAGGTTGATAGAACACATTATCAACGTCCTCTATCCCAAAAATCCGGAATTTACTCTTCATGATACCATTGCTTTTTTGCAAGAGCACCCAGATTTACTAAAACTTAACGCACATATTGTACAAAAGAGAGTATGAGCATGGAAATTTCACTAGAATGTGTTTTACAAACGAAAGAGCATGCAAAGCTTTTGCTCTCATGGCGCTCAGACCCTGAAGCAAGGGCAATGTCTATTCGCACGCATGTTCAGACAGAAGATGAGTTTTGGAACTATTTTTTGCGCTCTTACTTTCTTTTGAAGGATCTACCAAGCCTCTTTGCCCGAGTCGATGGTACGCCTGTAGCATTTATAGGCTTTAGTCCGGTCGAAGATGTAGACACTAAAGCAGCATGTATCTCAATAGTAGTGGCTCAAGAACACCGTGCAAAAGGTGTTGGATCTCAGATTCTTAAGGAAGTGCTTTTTTTTGCAAAGCAACAAGGCTACGAAGAGCTCTATGCTGAGATAAAGCCTGCAAATGCTACATCCATACACCTCTTTGAAAAAGCAGGGTTTAGTTTTCTAAAAAATATAAAAAAAGGCCAAACAAATTTAGGAGTATATCGCATAGCATTAGTGCCTGTAGCGCCATTTAAGGGTGTTTTTGTCATTGCAGAGGCTGGATCCAACTGGCGCATGGGAAATAGGATGCGCGATTTAAAGATGTCCTACAACCTTATACAGGCCGCAAAAGAGGCGGGATGCGACGCTATTAAATTTCAGGTCTACCGTGCAGATACCGTCTATGTGCCAAACGCCGGAAGTGCTGACTATATGGGCAAGATGGGCATTGAAGAAAGTGTTAAAGAGATATTCGAAGACCTAAGTATGCCCTACGATATGATCCCAGAAATTGCCAAGATGTGTAGCGATGTAGGCATAGAATTTATGGCGACAGCATTTTCTAAGCGCGATTTTGAAGCTGTAGATCCCTATGTTAAGCGCCATAAAATTGGCTCATACGAAATTGGCCATGTACGGCTTTTAGAGCTTGCTGCAAAGAGCAAAAAGCCGCTTTATCTATCTACAGGCGTTTCTAGCATCGAAGATATTGAATGGGCAACATCCTACTATAAAGCTCAAGGTGGTGTAGATCTTAGCCTCTTACATTGCTGCGCACAGTATCCTGCAGCTGCCTCCGGTATGAACCTGCGGATGATTCCATGGATGAGAAGTTGCTTTCAGCTGCCTGTTGGTCTTTCTGATCATAGTCCAGACCCTATTGTGGCCCCAGTTGGTGCTGTTGTGCTCGGTGCATGCGCTATTGAAAAACACTTTACCCTTGATAAGCGCCTTCCCGGGCCTGATCACTCTTTTGCTGTAGATCCAGAAGAGCTTAAGGCAATGTGTGCGGCAGTACGCCTTGCAGAGCAGATGCGCGGCAAGGAGGTTAAGCAAATAGTGCCAGAAGAGATGGAGCTATTTCACTTTGCAAGGCGCGGCGTGCAGGCAATAGAGAAGATAAAAAAGGGCGATCTTTTTGTAGAGGATACAAATATTGCAATTCTTCGCCCCGGCAAGCAAAAGGGCGGCGTTCATCCGCGATATATCGATGAGATAGTAGGCAAAAAGGCAAAGCGCGATTTGCAGATAGGCGAAGGGATACAGCATGAAGACTGGCAGTAATGAAATTGAACACACGAGTGTTTCTAAACAGCTTCGTATAGTTCTTGAAGAGCATCCTGACTTAGAGATCCCTGTAAAGCTCGAAGAAGAAGTAGAGAGCATATGGCAACACGAAAAGCAAAATAGGACCCTTTACGACTCTTTTTTATTTAGTGTGCGCGCGGTTGATACCGACCGCATTGTTGGCCGCTTTGTAAAGTATCGCTACTTTATAGCAAGCCGCAAAAGTAAAGAACTTCAAGAAGCTTTACAGATATATCCTCTTGGCGTCTCTTGCGTATGTATATGCCGCTCTCAAGTGCTTGTGGGAGTGCGAGATGTCAAGTTATCGACATATGGCGGTTATTTGGAATGCGTGCCTTCAGGAAGCGTTGAGGCAAGATCCTACATGCATGGCGAGGTAGATTATGTAGCCCAAGCCATGTGGGAGCTACAGGAAGAAGCGCGCATTGGCGAAAAGATGGTGCGCGAAGTGCACCCTTTAGGTCTTTATTACTCGCCACAAGATGAGCTATATGACTTAGGGCTTTTCATCCGCCTTGACCTTACTGAACAAGAAATGGTCCCAGAAGGCACGAAAGAATACCCCCTCTTAAACTGGTATAGCCGCAAGGAATTTGAAAAAAAACTCCACGACCCTTCAGCAAAAGTCGTCCCTACCTCCAAGGCTCTTTGGCACACCTATCTTCATCTAAAATAGCAAAATATCACCGCAGAGCACGCAAGACAGCTTTTTTGGCTACTTTTGGTCTATGGCACATTTGCAAGGAGCCACATGGTAACGCTATTTTCTTTTGTTTGCAGGATGCCTTGCATTGCAGGGCGAAGAAGCTTTGTAAGTTCTTTAAACCTCAGCGGATTTCTTTCATTGAGTAAGAAAAGAAGGCGCACGAGATCGCCATAGAGGTCATGGCTTTCATGCTCCATGTAAGTTTTTACGTTTTGGGAATCAGTAAGCTTTATAAACTCAGCAACTTCGGCTATTACCTTGTCGAGGTATGCTTGTTCTTCAGGCTTCGTTTTGTAGATGTAGAGGTTGTTTGCCCTAAAGCCCTGCAGGCCATATAGGCGCATAATATCTAAGCAGTCTGCATCGTGCACAATCGCTTGTACAGTGGTTGAAAAGATAGAATTTGCAGGGTCTTTTTCACTCACAGCCTGTCTATGCTCACGTATGATGACATCAGGATAGCCGCATTCGCGAAGCTGAATTGCCACGAGTTCTGCACTTTCATCATCCCAGTAATCTGTGCCCTCATTTTCACGTGCAGCGTCATGTAGAGCGGCCGTTAGTGCTAATACTTGCGGGTTAGCATCAACACTCACGCCAACGTGTGCGTACACAAACTGCAAGAGCTGAGACCAAAGGGCCACGCGAGTTGCGTGCATAGTGCCGTGAATGTCGCGCGCTGTAGTCTCTTTTTTAGCCACCTTTTCTTGTGTATATGTACGGTCTAAGTTGCGGTTAAGAGAAACGCGTGGGCCTTTATTACGTGACTTGTAGCTAGGATTAGGAGGCATCACTTCTTTGTAAAACGGCAAAGCCATCTCTTTTAAACATGCTATCTAAAGTCTCGTGCACTCTAGTAAGTGAGAGAGCGATAAAATCAGCATCGCTACTATATTTATTCAAGAGGCTTGAAAGCTCGTCAAGAACGCTTTTCATGGAGTATTCATTACTTGCGTTATAGTGCGGAGGAATCTTGTCCACAAGGATGTCCATTCTGTCAAGATCGCGCTGCTTTTCTTTCAGCTTGAGCTCTTCAGGGTTCACCTTCACAGGTTCTAAGGTGGGTAGGGGCGATTCCCGTGGATGCGCAGGCTGTGACAAAATTTGAGGAACAAGGTTATTAACGCGGGCAATCGTGCCCGGAAGATCGCTGGAAGCCGGTAGAGGGTCTCGTTTTTCATTGGCAAGTAGAGGTAATGGATATGGCATTATATAGCTAGCTAATGGGTAACTCGTGCTAATGGGATTTAAAAAAAACGGAGTGAAATTAATTATCTGGTCGGTTGCTAGATTGTAAGCATTAACAAGTGTATCTTTGTGCTTATCTATATAATTCTTATCTATATAATTGATGTGTTTAATTTTAAATAAATCATCATCGAAGCCATATAGATCATCATTGATGCCATTATAAGTAACCGAACTAAGTAGACCTTTAGTAATATTTATGCTCATAGCAAATAGTGTACCAAAATAGGTGCTATTTTGTCAATAAATTATTACGATTTTTTTAAACTAACGCCAACCTGGGCTGAAGCTCTGGTAGGTCTTGGATTTTCTTCAATCGTTCCATGCCTTCGCACGAGACGTAGGTTGCTGCCTGTCTTCAGGTCTTACGCGTTCTTTGTGTGAAAAGTTTGTTGCTGTTTTGTGGGCGATTCGTTACTTTGCGGTTTTACGAGGAGCTAAAATATGACACAGTTTATTGCTCAAGCATTGAGTCTTTATTTTTTTATTATGGGTATTGCCATGATAAAAAATCGCAAACGGTTTGTGGACGTTTATAATCAGGTGGGAGAAAGTGCGCCTTTAGTGTTCTTTTCAGGCATAATTGCGTTGATTATTGGTATTTTGATCGTGATTTCGCACAATCATTGGTACTGGGAATTGCCTGTGCTTGTGACGCTCGCTGGCTGGCTTGCGTTTATAAAAGGCTCATGCTTACTTATCGTTCCGAACTTCTTCGTATCCTTGTTCAAGGGTGTCTTTACTCCCACAAGGATCGCCATTGTCGGGGGATGTCTCATCGTTATGAGCTTTATCTTTTTGCTCATTGAATGAGTGAACCTTAAGTGTCCAGTCTGAATACTCTTTTGCCGTTGTAAGCTCTCCAAGAGTGTCAAAATCAAAGCCCGGCCAAGAGCCATTAGGCGGGCCAAAGAGGGTGTCCGGACTTAGGTTAAAGGTTACAACTATGTTTGGCCAGATGGTAGATCCAGTCTTTCGTACAGGTGACCATAGCTTAGCTATGCCCTTGTTTTCATCTTCGCCATGATCAAGATTCAGTATAAGGCGCATTAGTGGGTTGTCAACTTCCGGGGTGTGCTGGTGTGCACGAAATATGCCCAAGAGCTTATTTGGGCCACGATTTATGAGTGCAAGAAGTTCTGTTGTAAGCTGCTTGCTTAATTGGTGACCGCGATGAGGCTTAAAGGTAGTTGGACTTGTACTATAAGCTGCAAAGTCGGTCCAAAGAAGCCCAAGTGGTATATGGCGTTTTTCATTTCCCACCCATGCGTACATTGAGGAGCCGGCTACTGGGGTTACATGGTCTCTACAAGAGTCTGGGAAGGTTGTCATAATGGAGTCTAATTCGCTCCGCACTTGCTGGCTTAGTTGTAAATAGGTTTGCAATCTGTTGAGTTCTGTAATCCATTGATACTCGGCTGTGGAGTTAAGAAGCTCTGTGGGCAGATAGCCTATGTCAAGTCCGCCATGACAAAGCTGGACATAGTTGTGATTTGTGCCAACGTATAAGGCACTGGGTAACATATCGTAGAGGCGATAGACGGCCGCAATTTGCTCGTCAGTGAATCCCTTGGTTGCAAGTTCTTGTTGAAAGCCATAGTAGGAATTAATGTCTCTATCTTCATGATTGCCGCGAACAAGAAAGACGTTGTCAGGATTATCAATTTTAAGACGCATACATATGTAGATGCACTCAAGGCCATAGAGTCCCTTTTCTACAAAGTCGCCTAAAAATGCGAGATAGATATTTTCTTTCAGTTTAAAGCCATCATCACCTTTCATGTAGGGAGCAATGGTTGTTACAAGTGAATGAACATCGCCATGCAAGTCGCCATGCATGAGTATTTTTGTGCCTGCAGGAAGAGTAACTTTTTGAGTGTAGTGCTGTCTTGGTATATCGCAAGTTACATCAAAATAGCCTTCAGGAGTCGCTGTAGAAATCCAGCTAGCTTGTTTAGCTTCTAGCGTGCAAAAAAACTGACGCTCAACATCAAAGAACGTTGCAGTGTCGAGAGTTGCAAGATGTGCACCTGGTACTTTACCGAAAATCGTTTCCGGTGCGTCATCGTATTGCGCTATATTTTTGCCGATCTCAGATTCACGCAGATAGGGTAGTCGATCAACTGCAGATTTTATTTCTGAAAATGAATCGCAAAATAAATTGCTACAAATAAAAGTGAAGAACAAAAGAAAATAAATATTCATGACTATATTATATCTATTTATTATTTATGCAATCAACTAAAACCGGTTATGTGTATACTGCCCTGCGTACTATTAATACATAGGAGTACAGTATGTTTGAACCAGTAGATACAATCGAATATCATAATAATCAAACCGAAATCGTATATAGTGTAGAAAATCGTTATAAAGGTCCTAAATCTAAATCTAAATCAAAGCAAGATAAGAATTCTGATTCAGAATCTGAATCAGAAGGTATGACAAATCATAATCAAGCATCATGCTGGTTAACAAGTGTTATTCAAGCAGTTAGAGCATCACAAGCTTTTAGAAAAGAATTTGCCCCACAAAAAGATGAAAAGAACGCTATTAAAAAGGAGCTATTTACTCTTTTTGATATTGCCGAAGGTAAAAATGGTAAAAAAAGGCGAGTAGTAACCTCTGATGAAATAAAAGCTTTTAAACGCATGGTGATCGACAAGGGGTTGCCTGCAAAAATGGATGATGGCTTTCATCAGGGTACCTTTTTGAAGTTCATATTAAAGCAGCTTAAAAGCAAAAAAATTGAATACCAAGAAGGCTCTAAAAAACGAGAAGAGCTGATGCTGAACATCAAATTTTCTGAGTCTACCAAGAAAAAGCCCGTTCAGAAAATTATAGAAGAAAGCAAAATTGCATTTACAGCAGAAGAAAAAGTGCCTAAGTTTTTGCCGGTATTTGTGGATCGACCACGCCCAAAAAATAGTAAAGGTAAGCGTGTCTATTCTATCGCTTCGATAGATCCAACAACGCCCCTCAAGATTCCTGTACTCCGTAATGGAAACACCGCCAAGTACAAACTTGTGTCCGTTGTTATCTGTACGCCCTACTGGCATGCCTATACGTACGTAATTGAAAAAGCAGGCTGGGTATTGTATGATGACCACCGCGTGACCCTCCTAAAGTCACCAGATAAAAAGTACAAAGACTTAGACTTTTCACCCTATCAAGATGCTTGCATGCATAGCGCCATCTACATCTACGAAGCGGTATAGTCTGTTTCAGGCGCGCTTACTGAGCGCGCCGCTTAGTAAGTCCCAAGAGTCTTCTTTAGGTGCCACTGCGAGCGGAGCCAGAAGAGGCCAAAGAGGACTGCGGAGTTTAGGGTTACCATAGACCATCCGCAAAGGGCTCCGCCTTCGGCGTAGGCGACTAAGGCGTAGGTTGGCATGATGTAGATGAGCCATTGGCTAAGCGCGTTTACGTAGAGGATGAACTTGGTGTCAGCAAGGGCTGTTAGGTGGGCAATTACAATCCACCAAAAGCCATCAAATAAAAAGAATACGCACATCAACAAAAGACAGATCTTTAGTGTGAAGACAAAGCTTTCACTCGATAGCAGGTGGATGTCTTCTTCTTGGAGCACAAATGAAAAGATGCTATCAGCGCCAACAAGGCATATAGATGAAACAGCCAAAAAGAGCATAAACTGCACGCGGTAGGCTGCGCGCATGACCTTAGGCACAAGGTCATTCATATGTGCGCCGATAAGGTTTGCAAGGATTGCCTGCACGCCTTTAGATGTAGCGTCGTTAATAAACACCACAAGCAAAAAGAAGCTTTGCACTATCGTAGCGATGGTAAGCTCTACAGGCCCTGCCTTTGCCATGATGTAAAAAAATGCGCAGTGGGCAAGTACTTCTATCGATCTACTTGTGCCGGCAGGTAGGCCAATACGCAGCATTTCTTTTGTAAGGCCAAGGTCGATCGAGATATTTGTTGTTGCATATACTTGCCTTGTCTTTTTTTCAAAAAAGAGCGCAAATAAAAAGAGCGCTTGGTAGGCCTGCGAAAAGCCGGCAGCATAGGCCGCTCCCTTAATGCCCATGGCGGGTGTAAAGGGTGTGCCAAAGATCAAGATAGGGGCAAGAACAAGGTTTACTAAGTTTGCGGTAATCGTAGCATATGTAATAACGCGCGTGTTGCCTATACCCACAAAAAAGCCTGTGAGCGCAAGCGAGATCAGCATAAAGGGCCCAAACTCTAAGAAGGTATTGAGGTATATGCTTTCTAAAGAGCCCTCAGTAAAAAGCACGGTACTCAACAAGTGGCTTATGAGAAAGAAAAGGGGCCATGAAAATATTGAGAGCCAGATGATCTGCCAGGTTGGTCTTCCGACTTCTGGATTGCGCATCTCGCCATGCAGTCTTGCCACAAACATCTCGGTGATCTCGCATATGCCAAAAGGAAAGATCAATACCAAGTAGCAGAAGTTTGCAGCTACTGCCATAGCATTCATAGCAGCTACGCTATGGTGTGCAAGGTATAGCCTATCTGCAAATAGCATAAAGCTACTTGAGCAGAAGCTAAGCATAAGCGGCCAGCAAATGGACCATATCTCTCGTGAAGAGCCTACAGGGAAGTCAGTAAGTTGATAACTTGGGCGCGAGTTCATAAAAAATTAACTTTTCACATTCCTCTTAGTCTACCAAACTTCCGATTTACTTTTAAACCAATTCGGCGATGGAGCTTTTGTGTTTATGGAAGCGTGATGAGCGGTAAAAGTAGATTGATGTGATGAGCAAGCTGTTGAGGGCGATTACTGTCCAGCCGGCAATTACTCCCTGTTCCCAGAAATTTACAAGAAGATAGGTAGGCAGAATGTAGCCTATCCACTGCATAAAGCCGTTTATGTACATAATAAACTTTGTGTCGCCAAGGGCAGTTAGGTGGCCTACAAGTATCCATGAAAAGCCTTTTAGCAAGAAAAAGAGCGACATCAAAAAGAGTGTAATCTTTACTGTCGATACAAATTCTGGCATTTCAAGAAGGTATGCATCGTTTGCATTTAGCGTGCCTGCAAGTATTGTCTCGCATGCAAAGTATGAAAAGCAGACAAGCAGTAAAAAGAGCAGAGTGTGCACCTTAAACGCTGAGGAAATTGCCTGAGGTATATAGGAATAGGCCTTTGCTCCAACGAGGTTTGAGATAATAGCTGTCATTGCTTTAGAGATGCCATAGACGCAAAAGACGACAAGCATATAAAAGCTTTGAGCTAAAGTTGCACTTGTAAGCTCTAAAGCACCTGCCATCGCTATGATGCGAAAGAAGACGCCATGAGCCACACTTTCTGCCGTGCGGCCAACGCCTGCAGGAATGCCTAAAAAGAGCATTTCTTTGACTAAAGGCACATGGAGCTTTGAAGGCATAGTGTGGTAGTGCTGTCTATGCTCGCGCTTAAGTAAAAGCGATAGCAGAAAAAATACCTGAAAGCCTTGAGATAAGCCTGTGGCAATCGCTGCGCCCTTTACACCAAGGCTTTGGCTAAAGGGTGTGCCAAAGATAAATATAGGTGCTAAAACGGCATTTATGAGGTTTGCTGCGATTGTGCTTACGGTAATGACTTTTACCTTGCCAATGCCTAAAAAAAAGCCCATCAGGGCGTAGGCCGTGAGCTGTAAAGGCCCAAAGTCTAGGCTTGTCACAAAGTAGGTAGCTTCATCAGAGCCTGCATCAAAAATAAAGGGCGAGATGCAGCGAGAAAGCAGCATAAAAAGTGGCCAGGAAAGCATGGCAAGCCATATCATCTGCCATACAGGTTTTCCGGCTTTATGATGCAGGTCTTGGCCATGAAATCTGCCAACAAAAACACCCGTAATCTCGCAGATTGTCAAAGGAAATGCCAAAAGCCCAAAGCAAAAAGCACTCGCTGACGTTACGGCATTCATAGCCGAAACGCTAAAGTGCGTAAGGTAGAGTCGATCTGCAAAGATCATGAGGCTCGTCGAGGAGAGGCTGAGCATAAGAGGCCAACTAACGGCCCAGATTTCGCGCAGACTGCCTACAGGATGAGCCGTCAACTGGTATGACGGACGCATGGGAAGTTTATGTCTCGTTTATAATCGGTATTTTATTATGATTATACTGATAATAGGTGCCAAGGTCTAGCTCATTTTCACGTTTTGCTACATAAACGGCGCAAACCGTGTCTCCAGCTATATTGAGGGTGGTTGTGGCCATATCGCGTAGACGGTCGATGCCGGCAAGGATGCCAATGCCTTCTAGCGGTATGCCAACTGCTGCTAGCACCATGGAGAGCATAAGGAGGCCTCCCCCGGGAATGCTTGCTGTGCCAAGCGTTGCCATAAGGACAGTTGTTGTAAGGGCAAGGATATGCTGTAGATGAAGCTCTATGCCATAGGCTTGGGCTAAAAAGATGGCGCTCATTGACTGAAAGAGGGCTGAGCCATTCATATTCAGCGAGCAGCCAAGGGGCATAATAAAGTTTGTAAGGCCTTTTGAGATGCCAAGCTTTTCTTCTGCTGTTTGCATGGTGATAGGAAGCGATGCAGAGCTTGAGCATGTAGATGCTGTCGTTGCAAATACTGAGCCCATGCTGCGAAAGAAGGGCCACAGCGAAAGGCGCGCCATAAACTTGATGATAGGGCAAAATACTATAATAGCAAAGAGCACACAAGCTGCCCAGTAGCTAAAAAGAAATTTTAAAAGTGGAACTAGAACATCAAGGCCAAAAGAGCCGCATGTCCATGCCATAAGGGCAAAAACGCCGATAGGGGAGATGTACATGACGATTTTTGTCAGGCTAAACATGACGTTTGATAAGCCTTCGATAAAGGCAATAACTGGCTTTGCCTTTTCTTTTGCCATGTTAAGCGCTATACCAAAAAAGGTAGAAAAGACAATAATCTGCACTACATTGCCTTCGCTAAAGGCTTTAACCGGATTTTTGGGCACAAGGCTTGAAAGAAGCTCAGATACGCTTGGAAGTTCTTTTATCTCCTGTGTAGCAACTTGGGCAAGGTTAAGGTCGCTTCCAAGAGAGAGATAGTGAGATATTGAGATGCCCATAAAGATGGCAATTAGCGTAGTGATAGCATAGAGGCAAACGGCAATAAATCCTACGCGGCCTAATTTTGATGGGTCTGCGATATTTGTAATGCCGGAGGTCATAGAGGCAAAAATTAGGGGAACAATCAGCATTCCAAGTAGGTTTAAAAAGAGCGTGCCGATAGGCTTAAGTACCTCAGCTTGTGGCCCTAAAATAAAGCCGCAAGTAGAACCAAAGACGATAGCGAGTGCGATTTGAGCCCAAAGCTTCATGTTTTCTCCGTTACAAATAAGCCACAAAAAATAGAGGAAAAAGTAATATAATTCTAGCTTATTTTGGATTAACTTACAATAATTAATTTTAATTTTATGAAAAACTGCGTTTTTATCCAGGGCGGAGACGCCTTTGACCTAGAAAAAGAGGTCCAGAAGCACAAAATAGATGCTCCTATCCACTATAAGGGAGGCCAGGTTAAGGCAGGGCAGCTTGAAGAGGTCCTATTTACCCCTTCATTTTTTGGCGATACGCTTATCGTGATTGAGGAGGCTGAAGACCTAAGCGATAAAGCCCAAGAGCATATACTTGCCTTTATCAAGAACCCATCACCAAAGATTACGCTTATTCTTCATGCTACCGGTAAATCGCCCCTTTCTAAGCACATTACTCCCATAGAAATTCAGGAAGTAAAGCCCTGGGAAAAGCAGGCAAAGACTTGCGACTGGATAAGTGCCTACCTAAAAGGCCAAGGCATAAAGGCAAGTCCCCAAGTGGCAGCCTTTATAGCGGCAACCGGCATGACAGATAAGTTCTTGCTTAGGCAAGAGCTTGAAAAGCTCATCACCTATGTAGGAGACAAAAAGGAAATTGTGCTCGACGATGTGCGAGCTGTTAGCGCTTTAGCTCACGAGCATACGATATGGCAGCTAACGGATGCCTTTTTAGAACGTAGTGCCCAAAAGGCCCAGATAGTGCTTCATGAGCTTTTGCACCAAGAGGTGAGCCCCTTTTTGATTGTCAGGCAGCTGAGAAACTCCTGTCACCAAGCGCTTATGATGCTAAGCCTCTCTGAAAGCGGTGTAGGTAATGTCTCTGAGCATTTTCCTCAGCTAAAGGGCAAGATTTTTGACAAAAACTTTAAGCTCGCAAAAGATGCAGGAAGCCCCTACCTCAAGCGGATGCTTCTTTTGCTTGATAAGACCGAGCGAAAGCTAAAAGATGCTCCCTTTGATGAAACAGCATTACTACTTAAGGTATTAGCATGACAGGTAAACTCTATCTTCTTCCAAACCTCCTTGATGATACACTCGATCATAGCGCCTTTTTGCCGGCGCATATCGGAGGCATCATTGCCTCACTAGATGGTGTTATCTGCGAAACTGAAAAGCCTGCAAGGCGCTTTTTATCGCGCTTTAAGCGCGCCCAAATGTCTTTACGGCTACTTAACGAGCACACCAAGCCCGAAGAGCTAAAAGAGCTTATTATCCCATTAGAACAAGGCCAAAGCTGGGGTATACTTTCTGATGCCGGACTTCCTTGCATTGCAGATCCCGGTGCAAACCTTGTGCGCCTTGCCCGCAAAAAGGGCGTGATGATCGAGGCAGTTGTGGGGCCATCATCACTTATCATGGCACTTATGCTATCGGGATTTTCTGGTCAGCATTTTAGCTTTTGTGGCTATTTGCCGCGCGATAAGCAAGAGCGAAAAGTGCGCATCCGCGAGCTCGAGCAAAAATCTAAGAAGGATCGCTCTTCAGAGCTCTTTATAGAAGCGCCCTATCGCAACCAAGAACTTTTGCAAGCCCTAGTTGATGAACTTGAGCCTTCAACAGAACTAGCAGTAGCTTGCGATCTCACAAGCCCTACCCAAGAAGTGCACGTAAAGTCCATCAAAGAGTGGAAAAAAGAGCCCTTACCAAGCATCAATAAACGCCCCGCTGTTTTTATATTGTCTACGAATCTTTGATGTAGATAGGCACCGTAATAAACGGATACTCGAGTTCAAAGATTCTTCTTTGGATGGTGAAGAGGGTTTGGTTGTGCATCCAGTGGGAGAAGGTTGTTTCTTTTTCGAGCACCACTTGGCCGCCGATGAAGATGCTTGTGGGGTGTCTTTCGCGCACTTCTGAGGCATTTTTTGCCGCTTCGTCGCCGATGTCAAGGCCTACTGATATGTGACTTTCTGCGCTGTAGCCAAGGCGCTGCATCATCTTAACGAGGTTAATGCTGTCGAGACGCACGCGCTCTTCTAGATGCTGCACTTCGGTGCTGCCTCTAAAAGTACCTGCATCAATAATGCCAATTTCAATAAAAACAAAGTGATCGATGCTCTTGCCAAAGAGCTTTATTGTTTGGGCAAGGCACTGCAGCGCCGGGCCAGAAGCGCCACTTACAAAAAGTACCGCTGTATGAATAGAGCGCTCAAGATGTACATCCTTTATGCTTAGGTCTTCTTTTGGGGGTATGTCAATAGGTAAGTCGTGCAGCTTTTGGGCAAAGTGTGAGTAGTAGGATTTTATTTTTTTGCAGATAGCTACAAGAAGAACAATAACGCTGAGGGTGAGCCATGCGCCCTCTTCAAACTTCACAAAGGTGAGGGTGATGAGGATAAAGAGCGTAAGCAAGCAGCCGATGCCGTTTATGATAAGCCCTTTAAGCCATTTTCTATTTTGTACGCGCTCTTTTGCCCAGTGACAGACCATGCCAAGCTGTGAGAGGGTAAAAGTGACAAATACCGCCAAGCTATAAAGAACAACAAGGTAGGAGACATTGCCAAGTGAATAGGTCATAACAGCAATGGCTGCTCCTGATATAAGCAAGATGCCATGCCTCATGACAAAGCGGTCACTTAGGTTTGTAAATCTGAGGGGAAGCCAGCGGTCTTGTGCCATGTTGGCAAGGACGCGCGGGCCAGATAAAAAGCCAGATTGTGCTGCAACGATAAGTAGCGCTGTTTCAGAAAACAGAGTTATACCGGCAAAAATACCGCCGAAATTTGGGCCCATCTCAAAGCCAATTTTTTCAAGCAATACGCCGTTGAGGGTTTTGTGGGGCTGGGCGCTTACATCATATAACAGATAGCCAAGGATAAGACCGGACACCGTCATAGAAAGGGCAATAGCCATATAAAACATGGTGATCTTGGCATTTTGTGCGCGCGGGGGGCGAAAGATATTCATGCCATTACTTACGGCTTCTATACCCGTATAGGTACCTGCCCCTACGCTATAGGATTTTATTAGAAGAAGTAGAAGGCCGCTTGTGCCTAAAGTCTCTATTGCTTGCTGGACATCATAGGCTGCGCCATGAGCAACAAAAGAAAAGCCATCCATGCGGCTAATTAAGGCCCAAGAAATAGCAACAACGTGCGTGATGATAAAGAGTATCATCACAGGCACCCACGGAAAGACAGATTCTTTTATTCCCCGCATGTTGAGCCCGAGCATGGCAAGTAAGGTGACGATCTTCATCGTAAATTTCCAGACCTGATGTTCGTGCGGCAGTATGCTGAAGAATGCATCTATCCCTGAAGCTACAGAGATTGTGATAGTAAGGACATAGTCTACTAACAGCGCGCAGCCAGAAATAAGACCAAGAGTTGGGGTAAGTAGCTTTGAAGCTACGACATATCCGCCGCCGCCATAGGGAAAAAGGTCGACGATCTGTGTATAGCTTGTGCTGATGACCCATATTGTAAATATGGTGACTAAGGCAACGATGATGCTGAGGTGCGGAAAGTTAGCAAGAACTAAAAATGCCTCTTCAGGACCATAACAAGAGGATGACAATAGGTCAGCCCCTAGCCCCACAAAGGCAAAAAAGGGCAACAGCGATATTTTATGAAACATCGACTTGTCAAACTTGAAAGAGCGCTGCGATTTAGTAACGTCGGGCATTATTCTTCTCTTTGTGCGCACTCTAACGAACAATGTATTTTAGCACAATAGGTATAGAACGGGGCAGCTTTCTGCTGCCCCTCCGAGTTTGGACATTTGCAATTTGCGAGCTTAAAGCTCGCTCTGGAGTGCGGTAATTTTTTTACCGCTCTTAATTTTCGACCACAAACCTTGCCTTCGGAAAGGTCCAGTACACATAAATACCCTCACAATATGCCGTGCACCAAAGCCAAATACTTTTACCTGCTTTTTAGCTTTGGGGGTAATTGTTGCGACGGCGCGTGGTTGAAAATTGAGAGCGGTAAATAATTACCGACTCGATCAAAGAAGCCTTCGGCTTCACACGCAAATGTCCAAACTCGAGGGGCAGCAGAATGCTGCCCCAAAAGAGATCTTATCTGCTCGAAGAGGATGAGCAGCTTACGTTTTCAATAGCATGATCGCCTGTTGTGTTGCAGTCGATTTTGTTTGTATGCTTTTTCTCTTCTTTGATTTGGTGCTTGCTGTTGTTATAGACGATGTTGCCTTTAACAAGGTTGCCTTGAGCACCACATTCGATCAATACACCTATTTGGTTATTGGTCACGATGTTATCAAGAATAGCATTGCTATTTGAACTTGCAGCTGGATTGAAGGACTCTGGGCCTTCAAGCTCAATGCCAACGCCTCTTCTGCAGCTTGAGCCATTTACGCCTTGGACTCTGTTGCCTATAATTGTAGAGGAGTTGGTGTTTGCAAAGTAGATGCCAGCTTCTCTAGCTGTGATGCTGTTATCTTCGATGGTAATACGCTGATTTGGTGTTGTACCAATGCCTGTTTCGGCAACGATACCAACTTGTGCCGCGCCGCAGATTTGATTGGCGCGAATCGTAATATCGCGTACTGAGCCTCCGCCAATAGCTTCAGTTTGAGTTATATTCTCTCTAGTACCACCTAGGTGAATGTTAGCTGACTTTGTTGGCACGCCAAGTATAGTTGCTGGCACACATCCTTCGATCCGTCCTGAGGCGGTAGAATCAAAAACACAATTTTCGACGATCGCTCCCTCTACAGCAATGAAGAGCACATCATCAGCTCTTGCTGGCGCTCCTTGATGTGTAAATGTTGAGTTGCGTATCGTAATATCGCGTGCATAGATGCTTTCTGGTATTCCACCGGCGCTTCCGGCGAATACGCATGCGTATCTATAAGAATCTGGGGCATACCCTTGAGCTGTCGAAGTAAAGGTACAGCCGTCAACCAAAAATCCACTTGGAATTGGTGAAGCAAGGGTGTTTTGTGAATTGATACTAACTTCAAAACTTAATGACCCAGCATTATTACCAACTCCATAAAAACTAGAGTTAGTCACTTGAACATTACTCACTCCAACAAATCCAGCATCAAATGGCAAAGTGGTATCTCCATTGATATTTGAAAATTCACATTCATCTACCTGAATGTTGCTGGAAGGAAAAGTAAAGAAGAAGCCTGTATCTGGATTAAAAATAGATTGAGCAACAATTCCACGCTGAGTCTGCCCATCAAAGGTACAACGTTTAATGAAGACGTCTTTTGCGTTATTTACAAGTAAAATGCCTGTTCCACCAGCAGGTGATTCATTAGGATCATTTGGCAAAAAGCTAGAGTCTTCTACGCGAAGCCCCTGGATAGTTGATAGGGCAATACCTCGACGGCTAACGCCAGTGACTCCCTTTAGATCAAATACAGAGGATACAACGTTTAGGTTGAAGTTTGCATCAGTTTGAAAAGGAGCGGCAATTCCTCGACGCTCATCTACAAAGCGCATATGATCTACCGTTACGGTGTTGAAGTTGGTTGTAAGAATGCCATTATTTGATGCTGATGGCGAAAGGCTTTTGATCACGCCGTCTTTAATGAGGACGTCTGTGATTGGCTGGCCCGATGTGCCTAGCATGCTTATGCCATCTACAGATGGATCGATGTCAAGCTCAAAGCCGTTAAAGTTGATGACGATGTCGTGAACACCTGGGTCTACTGTAATAGCGGCAGATGGCAAGCCTTCACCACCTAAGTAGGTGAGGTTTTGTGTCACGCAGTATGTCGTGTTGCTTGGATTTATTGTACCGTCAATATGAAAGGGTACATAGTAAATATCAATGATATGTGGGTTGCAGCAGCAGTCTGCGCTTAGTTTGCTAGCGCCAAGCATAGCAAGCAGCATGCAGCTTAAACGAAGTAATGAATGCATGGAGTTCTCCTTTGTTATGTTTAGGTCCATCCATGCAATAAAATTTCACTGTACAGGGATAAAGTCAAGAAAATAATCAAAGGAAGACAAGTTGGATACATTTAAGAAGTATAACGATTAACACCACCGTAATCGGTGGAATCAGGCAAGCGATATAGACGCGCTTATAATCTTCACTCAAGTAACGATTCCACATATAGCCAATGCTAAAGACTATGGAAAGGGGAGTCAGCAGGCTTAAAAAAATTAGCGTAAGACCTATGCCTGTTGTCATTTCGGGGTTGCCTAGTAGCTGCGGCACAAAGACAAAAAGGTAAAACGACAAAAAGAAACAGGCAAGGTAGATAAAGCTACACAGAAAGGCAACTAACCGCGCTTTTTTTTGTTCGTCTTGCATAAATCTCCCTTTCCTTCACTATTGCCACGCCTTGGCAAAAAATGCTAGATAATTTCTGATGCGACGGTGTCGTAGAAGAGGATGCCTTTTGGGGTGAGGGCGATGTGCGTTTTGGAGCGCATGATGAGGCCTACTTCTTCTAGATAGGTGATTGCCTGTTCGGTTTCGGGCTCTAGCGGGGCGTAGGTGGTGAGGTCCAGGCCTTTTAGGAGGCGAAGGTTGAGGGCGAGTAGCTCTTTTTTGCGGTTTTTGGCATCTAGGGGTTCTTCAAAATCTATTGGGGAGGCATTTTGTTCGAGCAAGCTTGCATAGCGCGCAAGGTTTGCAACGTTGCGGTAGCGTTTTATGCCGTCAAAGCTAAAGGCAGAGGGCCCAAGGCCATAAAAGTGTCTTCCTGTCCAGTAGCCAACGTTATGTCTTGAATAGAGGTCACCCTTACAAAAGGCTGATATTTCATACTGGGTAAAGCCTGCATCTTGCAAAAAGTCTTGCGCAAGCTTGTACATTTCAGCTGAAGTGTCATCATTTGGCATAAGAGCGCGAAGCTCCTTTTCGCGGCGAAAGAATGCAGCATCGGGTTCTATCGTAAGGTTATAAAGCGATAGGTGAGTTATGGGAAGTGTTTTAATGCAGCTTAAGGTGTTTTGCCAGGACGAAAGCGTCTGGCTTGGTAGGTCATACATAAGGTCGATAGTGATATTGCTGATGCCCGCATCGTGGCAGGCGTAGATAGCTTCTATAGACTCTTTTGGGCTTGTTTTTCGTTGTAAGAGAGTGAGCTCATCATCTACAAGGCTTTGTACGCCTAGGCTTACCCGGTTTATTCCGATAGATTTATAATCAGCGTATGGAGCCTTTTCTTCCGGGTTTGTTTCGATAGTAACTTCTATTGAGCTATCGTAGCTAAACTGTTTAAGTATAGATCTTAAGACTTTTTCTATGCGCTTTGGGCCAAAAAGAGTTGGTGTTCCCCCTCCAAAATATACTGAAACTAGCTTTTTTTCTTGAATGCTCGGGGCAATTTGCTCCCATTCGCGCTCTAAGCCAATAGCAAGCTGCTCCTTAAAGTGCTCTTTATCGCTTATAACGTAAAAATGACAGTAGGGGCATTTATGCTTGCAGAAGGGGATGTGTACGTAGATACTAAGATCGTCTTTTACCATTCATCAGCATCTGGGTCTACGATGCCGCCTCGCTTCCAGCGGTTTCTGTCAGAGAAGTATGATTCATCTTCTTCTTCCTCTTCGCCGGGCTTTGCACCTTCTAAGCGCTCTTCGCCGCCTTCGTCATGTTCTCCTGTGGCATATACTTCTTCTTCCTCGGTATCATCTTCGAATGAAGTATCGTCGCTTACGTAGGTGTCCATGTCAAAGCCGCCTTCAGACATGCTTGAAGAGCCTTCTGCCATGTCGACATCGGGTATAGTGGGCATTTCATTGTAGCCAGCCTTTGCTTGGCCGCGCTTTGGAGCAATAAATTCTTCTGCTTCGCCACCTTCTTTAAGAAACTGAAGTCGCTCTTTTTCTTCTTCGATGCGCGCTTGCAAGACGGCAATTTCTTCTTTGTGGCGCTCTACGTCCTTCTTAGGCACAAGACCCAGCTGTAACCACTGCTGAAGATCATTTAACTCTGCTTCTAGTTTCCTAAGACGCTCACTCTTAATTTGCTTCATTCTAATACCCGTAAATAAAAATCGCTAAAACTATGACATATTTCTTTTTTTGCCGCGAGGTGAAAATTTTCTCTTGTCGCAATGCATGCTATTTCGCCATCTGTTGCCAATTTTAGCCTTTTATTGCAAGTGTAATAAATAATTTGATTTTTTATAAGGATGGGGGTATGGATAGGTCTAGCATGAAATGGGGGATTTTATGAGCTTTATAGACAATATCGAAAGGCTAAACCAGGCACTTGAACAGGCAGAACAAGCTGTTGCGGCTGGCCGTAGAGAGCTTCCGCAAAAAGGAATCCGCGGTTTGATGCATAAGAAGGGACTATCTCGAGCTTCTAGAGAGCTGAATAAGATGGACCAAGACATTCGGACAGTGGCTAGTTTATTGAGGCAATACCAGCAGATGCAGGCAAGTGGCTTGCATGTTGATATGCAAGAGGCTACTCAGGATTTAGTAGCTATGACCCAGGACATAAGTGATTTAGTCACAAAGAGAGTGGCCGTTGCAAAGAAGGCAACTGGCCTTATGTCTCAATTTACTCGCACAAAAGAGGGCGCGGCCTTGCAAAGTGCAAAGCGACAAGAGAGCTCAAGTGCTCGAAAGTACCACCAAGATGTTGCAAGGCTTAGACAAAAACTTGCTCCTGCAGCTACTGGTGAATGGTATTTAAGCCGCTATCAAGCCGCTTGTAAAAGACGAAACATACGAGCGAACAATCCTTTTTATTTTGAAAAAGAGTTTTGGACTGCTTTTAATGATCCGGACTTTACAGAGTTTGCTGAAGATATGTTGAAGAGAATAAAAGAAGATCCTAAGCAACTTGTAGCACCGGTTGCCGGTGGAAAAAATTTTTTGCAGTCTATCGATGATCTTGTAAAAAAGCTTAATTTTCCGTGGGAGGCAGGTCAGCTTATAGTGCCATTTTATCGTCTGCTTGCACTTAAGATGAATGATCCCGTTATCTTTAACCCGCTGTTGATCGATCGATTGGATGAGGTCATGCAAAGTGTAACTGAAGAGTCTATGGAGCTTCATGAAATTGCCACTCAAGAACAGAACGTGGATGAAAAAAAGCGAATCCGCCAAAAAGTCGAATCTTTAGACCAAGCCCAGGGCATGATCGGTCACTTTATGAATGCAGTTGAAGGAATAAAGTATAGCCTAGATAACATGTAATTATGGATCAGATTAATAGAGAAAACCTTGAGTTTGTTGAAGAGTATGAGAAGGCCTATACGCAAAATCCTGCGAGCCTAGACTCATCTTGGAAGGCTTTATTCATAGGGGATAGAATGCTACAGAAGCCCATGGGCATAGAAGATGCCTTTAGGCTTTATGGACACCTTGTAGCAAAGTGCTATCCAGAGGGGATACAAGCAGATAGACCAGTAGATGTACACCTAGATGGCGATGAAGGCCTCTTTAAGATCTATTGCGGCTCAATTGGCTATGAGTTTTATCCATACTGCTCTCAGGATGTTTCAGACTATATCATAAGCCGCATCGAGCCACTAGAGGGCAGCTTCAAAACATCCAGTCAAAAACAGCAGCATATTTTGCACCTACTCAACAAGGCAGAAAGCTTTGAGACCTTTTTGCATACAAAATATGTGGGCCAAAAACGTTTTTCGCTAGAGGGTGCTGAGACGCTTATTCCAATGCTTGCACTACTTCTAGAAAAAAAACTTTCAAATCTTGTTATCGGCATGCCTCATAGGGGGCGCTTGAATGTGCTTGTGAATATCCTCAACAAAACCTACCGCGAGGTTTTTTCTGAGTTTGAAGATGTTGCGCCGGATACGTTTGAAACAAGCGGCGATGTAAAGTATCATAAAGGCTATCAGGCAAAAATCGGCGAAACAGAGGTTATTTTACCAGCAAATCCAAGCCATCTAGAGTCGGTAAATGCAGTTGTACAGGGTATTGCAAGGGCAAAAGAATTTGATAAAGATATAAAGAGCGTATTGCCGGTACTTGTTCATGGCGATGCGGCTGTAAGTGGCCAGGGCGTTGTGTATGAAAGTCTGCAGATGTCAAAGCTTGAAGGCTATGCAACAGGTGGCACCATCCACATCGTAGTAAACAACCACATTGGCTTTACAACGCTGCCAAAGGATAGCCGCTCTACTACGTACTGTACAGACATTGCAAAAACCTTTGGCTGTCCCGTCTTTCATGTTAATGCTGAAGATCCAGAAGGGTGCCTGTTTGCCATGGAGCTTGCCTTTGATATAAGGCAGCGCTTCGGCATCGATGTCTTTATAGACCTTAACTGCTGGCGAAAATATGGCCATAACGAAAGTGACGAGCCAGCCTTTACCCAGCCACTCATCTACCAAACCATCCGCAAAAAGGCCTCCATTCGCACCAAGTATCATGATAAGCTAGCTAAAGAAGGTGTGGACCTTACTAAGCTTGATGAAGAGTTTAAAAAGGAGCTTCACGAGGCTCACCAAGCAACGCGCGAGAGTGCCGAAAAGATACGAGCAGAGCTTGCAGCAAGAAAAATTGTAGACCACCGCGATCTCTTTGTTCCAAAAGAGACCCATGTGAGTGTAGAGCGTCTCAAAAATATTGCTGCCACGCTTTCGCACGTGCCGCAAGGCTTTACGCTGCATCCTCGCCTCGCGTCGCAACTTGAAGCGCGAAAAAAGGTTGATTTTCAAGTGGTTGACTGGGCCTTTAGCGAGGCATTAGCCTTCGGATCGCTGCTTGAAGATGCAGTGCCTATTCGACTTGCAGGACAAGATTCTCGACGAGGCACCTTTAGCCAGCGCCATGGCGTCTGGTTTGATCAGGTTACAGGGACTTTTTATATTCCCCACACAAGTATAGGTAAAGATTTTGAGATTGTAGACTCTTTTCTTTCAGAATATGCAGCCCTTGGCTTTGAGTATGGTTATAGCTTAGGGTTGCCAAAGGCGCTTGTATTGTGGGAAGCTCAGTTTGGCGACTTTGCAAATGGCGCCCAGATTGTTATAGACCAGTACATAGCGCCAGGAGAGCAAAAGTGGGGCTCCCACTCAAAGCTTACGCTCCTTTTGCCTCATGGATATGAGGGCCAGGGTCCGGAGCATTCTTCTGCCCGTATAGAGCGATACCTATCACTATCGGCTGAAGACAATATGTTTGTTACATACCCAACAACGCCTGCACAGTATTTTCATCTGCTTCGTCGTCAGGCACATGAACAAAAGCCTCTTATAGTATTTACCCCCAAAGGGCTGCTTCGAGCTCCTGAATGTGTAAGTGGACTTCAAGAGCTATCTAGCGGCACGTTTCAGGAGGTGATTGACGATAGTAATAAAGAGGCAACTCGCCTTATTTTCTGTACTGGCCGTATCTACTATGAGCTTATAAAGCATGCAAAAGAAGATACAGCTATCGTCCGCATCGAGCAGCTATATCCCTTACATCAAGGGCGCCTAGAAGAGATAATCAAAAGCTACAAAAATGTAAAAGAATACATATGGGCTCAAGAAGAGCCCTATAACATGGGCGCACGAAGTTTTATACAAGAGCCCTTGCAACAGCTCTTGCCAACAAAAGCCCATTTAGCATACAGAGGAAGGACAGCAAGTTCTTCACCTGCGTGCGGATCTCACCTCGTGCACGAGAAGGAGCTTGAGCTTATTATAGAGTCAATATTTCGAGGGTCGCATTCATGAAGATGGACATAAAAATTCCTACGCTTGGCGAGTCTATTGCTCAGGTGACAATCGGCCCGGTTTTAAAGCCTACAGGTTCCATGGTGTCACAAGATGAAGAGCTACTTGAGCTTGAAACTGAAAAGCTCAACCAAGTGCTTTATGCGCCGCAAGAGGGTATTGTAACACTTACCGTAAAGCAGGGAGATACTGCAAAGATTGGCGATGTTATAGGCTATGTAGAAGCTGCCAAAAAGCTAGTAACAAAAGAAGCACCTATAAGTCCAAGTAAAATTGCAACGCAAGAGTGGCTACAAGAGCTAGAAGCTCCAAAGAAGGTCGTAGAGGTTGTACGCGAAACTAAGAAAGAAACAAGAAAGCCTCTATCGCGCCTACGCAAGGTTATGGGAGAGCGTTTACTAGAAGTAACGAATACAACAGCGATGCTATCGACCTTTAACGAGGCTGATATGAGCGAGGTGATAAAGCTTCGCGAGACATATAAAGATGCCTTTTTAGCCCGCTACAAAACAAAGCTTGGCTTTATGTCGTTTTTTGTAAAGGCGGCAGTCTCTGCTCTTCAGGCCTATCCTGTTGTAAATAGCTATCTTGATGGTGATGAGCAGGTATTTCGTGGCTCATATGATATTGCAGTGGCAGTGGCAAGCGAGCGGGGGCTTCTTGTTCCCGTGATTCGTAATGCTGACAAGCTCTCATTTGCTGAAATTGAACAGCAGATTGATGATTTTGCCCTGCGGGCAAAAGAAGGCAAGCTTTCATTAGATGAGCTATCGGGTGGTAGTTTTACCATCACAAATGGAGGCCTCTTTGGCTCTATGCTCTCTACGCCCATACTTAACCCTCCACAGTGCGCCATTTTGGGGATGCATAAGATTACAAAGCGAGCCGTTGTTGTGAATGATGAGATTGTTATACGGCCGATGATGTATCTTGCGCTTAGTTATGATCATAGGGTGCTTGATGGTAAAGAAGCTGTATCCTTCTTGGTGCATATAAAAAATATGATAGAAGATCCGCATCGCCTTGAGATTGGAGTGTAGGCTATGGCATATGACGTTGCAATTATAGGGGCAGGTCCAGGCGGCTATATCGCTGCTATTCGTGCCTCGCAGCTTGGTCTTAAGGTGTGTATGTTTGAGTATTCTCCAGGTCTTGGAGGAACATGCCTGCATGTTGGCTGCATCCCATCAAAAACGCTCCTGCATTCTTCAGAGCTCTATGCGCGCTTTGTCGAAGAGGCAAAGCGACATAATGTTGCCTACGAAGACCATGCCTTTGACTTTCCTGCTCTGCAGAGCAAAAAGTCGCAGGTTGTTCAGGGGCTATCTGATGCTATTTTGCATCTTTTTAAGAAACATAATATAGACATCATTGCAGCAAGAGCCGAAGTTATAGGCCCTCATGAGGTAAAAGCAGACGATAAGGTGTATGAAGCAAAATCGATCATCTTAGCATCTGGCTCAGAGCCTATAGGGTTGCCTTTTTTGCCCTTTGATGAAAAGAAGATTCTGTCATCAACCGGTGCTCTTGCACTAGAGCGTGTGCCAAAGTCTATGCTTGTAGTTGGCGGGGGAGTAATTGGCGTTGAGCTTGCATCTGTATATTCAAGACTTGGATCTGATGTTACCGTTATTGAAATGCTGCCACAGATATGCACAGGGATTGATGCTACGCTAACAGTTATGCTCTATACCCTTTTACAAAAGCAAAACATCAAGTTTATGCTAAATGTCCAGGTGCTTGCCGGCAAGGATCTTGGCAAACATGGCATAGAGCTAAAGGTGCGCGAGCAAAATGGCAACGAGGTGGATGTTCAAGCAGAAGTTGTGCTTGTTGCAATCGGACGTCATTCTCGCTCGCAAGATCTTGGCGTAAGTAACCTTAACATCGATACAACGCCACGAGGGGCTATTGTGGTTGATAAAACTTTTCACACTACAATTCCAAGTATCTATGCAATAGGCGATCTTATCGATGGTCCTATGCTTGCTCACAGGGCATCATACGAAGGTGTTGCTGTGGCAGAAATACTTGCCGGGATGCATCCAAAGGTAGAATACATGCATATACCAAATGTTATATACACGAGTCCAGAGCTTGCAACTGTTGGGCTTTCTGAAGATGAAGCGCGAGAATTAAAGCGCCCGATACTTGTAGGAAAGTGCGCCTTTAGAGGCAATCCGAGAGCGCGCACATCAGATGATACAGATGGTCTTGTAAAAGTGATTGCAGATAAGGAAACAGAACGCATACTCGGCATGCATATTCTTTCTAGCCATGCATCTGAAATGATCGAAGTAGGTGTTGTAGCTCTATACAAGCGCATGACACTTACAGAAATTGGTGATCTGCCCTTTGCTCATCCCACCTACTCCGAAGCGATAAAAGAGGCCTGCTTACAGGCCCTAAACAGGAGCTATCACCTTTAGCGATTGTCTTGACGCTGTTCAGCGTTGTCTTCGCGGTTTTCGAGGTTTTGTTCGCGGTTTGTGTCGCCCATTTCACCTGCGCGGTCTGCGCGGTTGCTTAGGCTATCATCGTGATAGTCGCCGCCACGTGCGATTTGTGACTTAGCACCTGATGGCTTCTCTGCTGGAGGTGGACATGCCTTGCAGCCTGCTGCTAGTGGAGCGCTCAATGTTGCAAGTAAAAGTGCAATTTTTAATTTCATAATCAAACCTTTTTGTTTGTTGGTTGCTGCATCTGTTCATAAGATAGTCATATTTTTTTTGCAATTGAAAAGATGGGTCGTCATTACGTATTCTTACTGACCTAATAATTAGGAACTTCTATGCGTACTGCTCTTGCTATTTTGTTTTCGTGTATTTTGTCTACTGCTTTTGCTGATCCTGCAACATATGAGGTTGAGCTTTCTGAAGGCTACAGGCAAGAGCGACTTGACTGGAGCATTTCTGGCCCGCACGGCAAACCAAATATTGTCTCGGAGCTTAAGTTTAAGCATGTTGATGTGTATGTAACGCGCCTTGCGGTTACTTTGACAAAGGATGACTATTTCTTAAAAGGCATTGCATCATATGGACATATCTTTCATGGCCGATTTATCGATAATGACTACGAAAAAAGTAACCGTAAGGGCCTTTTTTCGCATTCCACACACAGTTTAAAAGGGGACTATACTGCAGATGGGGCACTTTTATTTGGAAAGCATTTTACGCTAGATGAGGGCTTCACTGTATCGCCACAAATAGGCTATGGGGCTTATACGCAAAAGTACAGGATCCATCAAGGAACTGGCAAGATGCGCTATTTTTCATTTGGAAGAACCCATAAAACAAAGTTTCATGGTCTAAATTCTACCTTCAAGTCTAACTGGTATGCTCCTGAGATTGGTATCGAGGTTAAAAAATCCCTCACAAAGACAGTAAATATCTTTGCAAGCTATACGCTTTTATACCCATTAAAATATGATGGCAAAGGCTACTGGAACCTTCGCGAAAAAAAATCGCGACACTTTCACTTTAAAAATAAGTCCTCAAAATCCTACGGCAACCTTGCAGGCTTAGGCGTAGAGTGGGCCTTTTTACAAGACTGGTCAGTAAAAGTAGACTATCAATTTAAGAAATTTTATTCCCGCGGCGGCCACGAATCAAACCCTCACCACCGTGTGCCTCTAAACAAAGCTCACTATACGGCCAATGAAGTGCGCCTCACCCTAGCCTACTCATTTTAATTCTTAATCTTGATCTTAATCTTAATCTTAATCTTTTTCTATTGAAAATAAGAGATCAATATCAAGATTAAGATTAAGATTAAGATCAAGACCTTGATTGAAGCAATTGCATCAGATAGAGGTGGGAACGCTGGCCGGCTGGAGAGTGGGCGTGGCTTGCTATTTGGAAGTGGTGGATGGCGAGCTTGCGATTGCCATTTTGGTAGGCAAGTTTGCCTAAAAGTTCGTGTGCTTCACCGGTGGGTAGAAGCTCGATACTTCTTTTGGCGTCTTTTTCGCTACCCTTATAGTCGCCGATCATCTTTTTGGAGATGGCGCGCTGTAGGTAAAACTCAAAGTAGTTGGGGTTTTTCTCTATTGCTTCCGTATAGGCTTCGATTGCTTGTCTTGGCTGCTTTTTACATTGCAGGCTATAGCCCTTAAGGCCATAAAATATCGCCTCATCTTTGAATGATAGAATGGCTTCATTTGCATGCGTTAAAGCCTTTGTGTAGGCTTTTTCTTGTATTGCCTTTACACCATCGTCATAGGCCTTATAAGCCTCTTTCTTTGAGATAAGAAAGGCCACCTTTTTTTGGTATTCTTCTTTGCCTTCAAACGTGGCATTTGGTACGTCCACTGTCAGAATGGTTGCCTGGTTTGCTGTGATGCGCTCTTGACTTGGTGGATGAGAGGCAAATAGGCCAGAGAGCCAGTCATTTTGGCCTTTAGAGAGACTAAGGAAAAGTTCTTGTAGTCTTATCGCAGCTTCTGGGTTGTAGCCTGCTTTTGCCATGTACATCATGCCATAGCGGTCTGACTCTAGCTCCTGTTTGCGGCTATAGCGACTCATGATAAGGTTTGCACCAATACTTGCAGAGTCTACAAGCATGTCGTTGTACTGACTATTTTGCGTAGCAACTCCTAATGCAACAAGACCGCCTTGCAGCAGCATGCCGCGCTCCATGCCTTTTGCGCCATGGCGAGCAGCAGCGTGCACAATTTCGTGACCAAGTACTGCAGCAAGTTCAGCTTCAGACTGAAGTTCTGTTAAAAGACCGCGGTTAATAGCAATTTTGCCACCGGGAAGTGCCCATGCATTTGGAATCGAGTCGTTGATGATAATAAATTCGTAAGACAACGTAGGTCTATCACTTTGAGCGGCAAGTCGCTGACCCACGCTATTGACATATGCAGTAAGTTCTTCGTCAATAATCAAGTGGCCACCTTGAGCCTGTGCCATTGTCTTATAGGCTTCAGTTCCAATTTGACGTTCTTGATTTTCTGAAATTAAACGTATCTCTTTTTCGCCAGTTACTGGGTTTTTGATACAAGATGTAACTAACAAAATACTACTTATAAAGATTGGATAAATAAATCTCATTATTATCCCAATATCCCCCTAAACTATTAATAAGAGATATTGTATTAGAAAATTGTTCTCTTGTCACCTGAATTTCTGTTCTCTCTACGTCTAGAAGGGTTCTTTCGGTATTTACGACCAGAATATAATTTTCAAGTCCCATGCGGTATCGCTTCTCGGCAATATCATAGGCTTTTTTTGAAGCGATAACATCAAGCCGTAGGTGCATAAGCTGTCTGTGGGTGGCTTCTATAGAAAAAAGAGAGTCTTCTACCTGCTGAAAAGCAACTAATACCGTGTCTAAGTAGCTTGCAACGGACTGTTTATACTGGGCAATTGCATCATCTATTGTTGCAGCTATTCGGCCAGCTGTAAAGAGTGGGGTAACAGCTTCAGCAGCTGCGAGCCATACGTGGCTTTTCCATTTAAATAATTTATTTGCTTTACTTGAGATAAAGCCATAGTCGAGGGTGATTGTAAAGTCAGGGAAGTACTCTGTCTTTGCAACGCCTACATTCAGTCGCTGAGCTTCTATAAGAGCAAGTCCCTGGCGAATATCCGGGCGCCTCATAAGCATGGATGATGGTATACCGCCGGGAATATGTGGTAGTGCTGGAAGGGTTGTAGATTTTTCAAGCGTAAATGTAGAGGCAGGTTTACCTACAAGTTCTGCAAGTAGGTGTTCTTGTCGTGCGCGCGCTTTTGATGTGGCTTCAATTTCAGCAGCGACGTTTTCAAGGTCAGATTTTGCCTGATCAACAGCAAGCTCATTAATGAGGCCTGCTTCAAACTGGGCCTTATTGAGGTCATAGCTATGCTGACGCGTCGTTAATGTGTTATGCAGAATATCAAGCTCGCTATCATAGGTGCGCACCTGGAGGTAGGCATCAGCAACTGCTGTCGTAAGCTGCAAGAGGGTGTTTTGCACATCTTCTTGCTCTGCTTTAACCTGCTCCCAGCTAGCTAAAGTTGCCTGCCAGTTTTTGCCCCAAAAGTCCGGCTCATAGGTAAGTACAGGCAGTACTCCAAGCGATGTTACATGCGTAACAGGCTTTGGTGTAGGTGGCGGTGGGCATGCACACATTGGCGCGGGAGGCTGCGGGCATACGACGCATGCGGGGGCTTGATCTGCAGCCATCATGGGCCCTTTAGTTATTATGCTGCTGCCAAGGGGAGTAATAGATGTGTTAGTAGCTGCATTGCCGCCTGTTTGAGATACTCGTTGGCGACTTGCTGTCACATCAAGATCAATTTCAGGAAATAGGCTAGCTCGCGTAATGCCATAAAAGGCCATGGCCTGTTCAAGCCTGCCAACCGCTGCTTGAACTTTTGGGCTGTCTTGAATTGCTTGATAGGCAAGCTTGTCTAGTACGGGGTCATTAAAAACCTTCCACCATGGCCTAAAGCTTGCTTCTTGTAGCACTTGCTCAGGCTCTGGGCACACGGCGTATTTGACAACTTCTTCTTCTTGGCTTTTGTAGTGTTCAACCTTTGGGGTATCTATAGGAGGGGGATTGTAGCGCTGTATGCATGAGGGAAGGCCAGTAAGAATACACGTTGTAAATAAAAGAAATGGGCCTTTTTTCATGCTACTCCCGAAGATCTATACCATACTTTTCGGCATTTTCATGCGTTTCTGTTGTATGTATCATAATCGGGGCATTAATGAAAATATCTACTTGCTGGCCGACATATACGGGAAAGTCATCTATGACATCAAAAGAGTAGATAACCTGCAACACGCGCGTGTCAACGCGTTCATCAGCTGCTGCTGTGAGTGATCGTTTAGGCACGCAGTAGGGCTCAAAGCGCTGAAATGTAAGCGGTAGGGGCACTTGCGCTACGCCTTTTGTGTAGGCAATTGCCTCTTGATTAGCTCGAATTCTAAAAGCGTTATACTCATCAATATCGGCTCGTACTTGTAGCTTATCGGTTCTACCAAGTACTACAAGGGCGTTATTGGAGCTTGAGTCAGTAAGTGCCAAATTGTCGATAAAGTCGCCTTTTCTAAGGTCTATTTTTAGCACGCGTCCTTTTTTTGGCGCGTATGTTTTGGTAAGTAAAAGGCTCTTTTTTGCTTCGTGAGCTTGGGCAATAGCGTTCTGGAGGCTATTTTCTGCAATTATCACATCGTGTTGCTTGTTGCGTAAGTCTTCTAGGCTTACGGCATTTGTGTCTTTTATGGCGTTTAGCCTTGATAGCTCAGAAAGGTTTTTTGCCAAATTTGCTTTTGCAACTTGAACGTTAGTTTCAGCAACTTCTAGGGCCGCTTTTTGCACGCTATCATCGACAGAAAAAAGGAGTTGGTTTTCTGCTACAATATCTCCTACTTTGCAAAATACTTCGCTTACAATTCCGGGAACTTGCGCACCCACATACACGTTATCTTCGTACGCTTCTACAAGGCCAGCTGCAGCTACTGCCTGTTTGTACGGGTTTGCAGGGGGTGGGGAATACATTACAGTAAGGTTTGGAGGGGGGCTCGGGGAATTTGCTATTGTGAGTGCAAGCAGTACTCCAAGTGCTGCTACAACGAATGTCATTATTTGCCAAAACATAATTTTAGACCTAGCGTGTCATTTGCAATTTGTTGATGAAATACAGTGATTTTGCGATGATGTCAATAAAAAGGTGGATTTATGAAAGTTGCTGTTTTTGCTTTTCTTTGTGTCTGTTCTGTCGTGGATGCTGCGTATCAAGAATTGCCACCACCTCCAGTAATCCAGTACCGCCCAAAGACAGAAGCAAACCGCACCACAATAGCCACCGACATCCACAAAGAGATGCAGGATCTAGATAACCAGATCCAAAAACTCTATCAAGATAAAAGTAACATCCAAGTAAAAGCTGAAAGCGCCACTCAACTTGCCAACAGCCTCTTAGATCAGTATCACCAACAAGTAGAGCTTGCCCAGCAGTACCAACAGCAGATGCAATCTGTAGACGATAAAATAGGCAACCTCGTCCGCAAAAAAGCCGACCTCTCCAAGGAACTGCGCAAATAATCGTATTTAGATGTGGTCGAGTTCGTGGTTGTGTTTGACGCCCAGGATTTTGCCGTCGTCCATTTCGACAACGCGGTCGGCGTATTTGAAGATGCGGTGATCGTGTGTTACAACGATCACTGAGCGGTTGCGGTTTTGGGCAAGGTGTTTGAGGATTTCCATTACCTTTACGCCTGTTTCAAAGTCTAGGGCGCTTGTGGGCTCGTCGCACATAAGTATTGGTGGGCGGTGTACGAGGGCTCGAGCTACTGCTACACGCTGCTGCTGGCCGCCAGAAAGCTCGCGCGGGCGCTTTTGATACTTGTCGCCAAGGCCAACTTTTTCTAGTATTTCTTCTGCTCTTTTAAACGCCTCTTCGCGCTCTTTTCCTTGGATGAGCAAGGGGATAGAGGCATTTTCTACCGTCGTAAGAGTGGGGATAAGGTGAAAGAGCTGAAAGATAAAGCCTATATATGTTGATCTAAAGCTTGTCAGTTCTCCTTTTGACAGTGTTTCAAGTTCGTTTCCTAGTACGTTGATTGTTCCAGTATCAAAGTCTAATGTGCCTGCAATTACGCTAAGAAGCGTTGTTTTGCCGCAGCCTGATGGGCCCACTATCATCACAAGTTCACCCTCGTATACTTCGAGGTCAACATGTTTAAGGGCGTGTACCTTTTCGTCGCCTTGACCAAAAGTCTTTGAAACTCCGGTAACGTGTATCGTAACTTTTTTGTTGTTATTGTTGTTAGGCACGGAACACCTGCATGGGCTCTACAGAGTTGATTTTGCGAACGCCAAGAAAGACGGCAAAGGCCGTAATGCACATAATGGCGATAAAGGAGAGCACTAACAGCTCATCAGGCAGATAAAAGGGTGGATTTCCCCTATTGCGAACAGCGTAGCCAAAGAGCGCTGCTAGGCCAACGCCCATTCCATAGCCTGTTAAGCCAACAGTAAGGCCTTGTACAACGAGCATGCCGACAAGTTCTTTGTTGCTTGCACCCATGCACTTCATAGCGCCAAAGTGGGGTAGATTTTCGAGTATGAACGAATAAAAGGTCTGGCCGGCAACAGCAATCCCTACCAAAAAGCCTAAAAGCACTGTCGTTCCAAATGAAATAGGAATCCCTGTATTTATAAAGTACCAGATGTAGGTGGAGACAGAAAATTCATCTTCAGTAAAGGCTCTAAGACCTGTTTGGGCTTCTATTCGCCTTGCAACAACTTTGGGATCGAGGCCTGGCTGAGGTTCAGTAAGCACGTAGCTTAGCTCGCGCCTTTCTCTTGGCCGCATCTCTTTAGAGCGACTATAGGTTGTAAAGACATAGGGGTCACCAAAAAAGGTGCGCTCTACTTTGCATATCCCGACGATCCGTGCTTCGTGGTCGTTGATTTCAAAAACATCGCCAACTGTTATTGGCCTGTCATAGCCTTCAGATAGTTTTTCTACGCCGACAAGATCTATTACTACGGCATTTGCTTCTGTTAGGCTTGTAAAATTGCCGGCGAGCATATCTCGCGGGGCGCCAGCGAGCGTTGTGTCATCAAAGCCAATAAGCTGCACAGTCTTAAATTTACCGTTTGGCAGTCTTGTTTGTATGAGGGTGAATGACATTGGCATTGCCCAGGCAACGCCTTCTACAGAACGTACTCTTTGTAGCTCAATATCGCGTATCGCCTGCGTTTCATTTGCCTGTTCAACGCGCGTGTCTACCACCCAAATTTTTGCCTTTGTATTGCGAAGTATGGCTGTAGCCCACCGCATAAGGCCACAAAAAATAGAAGCCTGCTGCGTGATGAGCAACGTCGAAAATGTGAGTGACAAGATGAGAAGAAGAAACTTAGCACGATCTCCAAACAGCATCCTGAGGGCAATATAATACATACAGCCCTTTTTATAGGAACTACGCTTTTTCTGGAAGTACTATGTCTTTTAGTCGCTTATTAGCTTGCGTGTTTGCCTGCTCTTTTGCAGCATCGCTCAGAAGCTTTGCAAACGTTTCAATGATTGAGACAGGAAGCTCGTTTATACCTTCAACTTTATGCAGAACGTCGAACATGCTGACAGTATCTGCATTTTGGCAGGGTATGACGGCAGTAGGTTCATTGGAAGTTTTTATGAGGACGTTTGCTGAAGTGAGATCTTCGATAAGTTCATTAACGAGACGCTCCGGTAGGCGTAGTAGTAGCGACAGATGTTTTATTGTTATGGGGGCGCCTTCAATGAAGGCATCTACTGCTGCCTTTACACATGAGAGGTATATGGCCTTTCGCTCAAAATAGGTCAGGTTGCGGTAGGGCTCCATGATGCGAGGGTCCCAATGACGTTCTTGGTGGATCACAACGATTTCTGCGCCAATAAGAAATATTACCCAGCTTAAGTAGAGCCACATCAAAAAGAGGGGAATGGCGGCAAAGCTGCCGTAGATGGCGCCGGCATTACTTACTTGAATTTGTATGCTAATGTAGGTGGCCTGCAAAATCTGGTAGGCACACCCTGCAAAAAAGCCTGCAAAGAGACTAGATGTTATCTGCACTTGGGTGTAGGGAACAATGATATAGACGACAGTAAAGAGTATCATGCTCACAAGGTAGGGTATGAGCGGGATAAGGTGCACGACAATAGGCCCCACTTGCTCTGGAAGCTGACCTGAGGTTGTAATCTGGTTTAGCGTTGTTGTCACAAATACCGTTAAGCTACTTGATGCTACAACAAGTATGGGGCAGATGAGTATGAGAGCTAGATAGTCTGATGCCTTTCGCGATAGGGGCCTGCCCTCTTTTATGCCCCACATAAAGTTAAGGGAGTTTTCGACGTTTGCAAAGAGGCGCATGATCGTAAAGAGCAAGAAGATGGTGCCAATACCGGCAACGAGCCCTCCGCGGGTTTGTTCAAGTAGGTTGTTGCCAAATTGGATGAAGTAGGTGATGACTTCTTGCTGGTCACGAAATTCATCTTGCAGCACGCCAGCTAGTACAGCATCAAGCCCAAAGCCCTTTGCCACACCAAACATAACGGCAAGTAGCGGAACAACGGAAAGTACAGACTGAAAGGCAAGTGCAGAAGCTCTGAGCAGACACTGGTCATAGTTCATGCGAAACCAGACAATCCGCGCTATTCGCTCAAGGTTTTTCCAGAGGTTGGTGGTTATGGACTTTTGGCTCATTCCCTCATTTTTACATATATTTATTTTAAGATCTAGTCCAATAACAGGCCGGTGATAAAGTACATGTAGGTAGAAAATAGGGCAATTAAGAGCATAAAGGTGCCTAGTCTGTCAACAATCGTGATTTCGTCAGGATCCGGGCGTACATAGTCAAAAAAGGTATTAGTAGCCCAAGCACTCGCAATAAAGCCAATAGGCGCCGAAATAAGAAGCACAAGGGGGCTAACAAGGTTAAGATTTTCAACAAACCCACTAAGTGACAACTGAGATAACATTATATGCCTCCTTAATTTAAAGAATAACTATTATATCAAGTTATTTATTTAAATACAAGAGAATTTCTTATTTCGAGCCCGATAGGGCGATTGCCTATAGCCCACAGTGACCGTAGGGAACTGTGGGAGTATGTGGTAAAATTAATTGAGCCCGATAGGGCGACTGAATCACACGCATGCAATTTCAGTCGCCCTATCGGGCTCGCATCATGTATGTCCGTTATTCCCATAGTTCCCTGTGGTCACTATGGGCTATAGGCAATCGCCCTATCGGGCTCGAAGTGGGGCTTAGTCTAGTCACGCTTTTGTCAATGGATAGGAGTAAAGCGAGTACTTGATGTTGCCAAGTGATACAAGTACGAAAAGCTCTTTTTTTCCTGTATCTTCGTTTATTGCAGTAAAGATGCGACATCTGGAGTAGTCGATACTTGGATAGTATGTTTCGTGAATCAGCTTGCGCTCCTGGATAAACTGCTGAATTTTTGCAGGTTCCTTGAGGTCAGCTACTTGAGCGCTCGTGTGATAGCCCTTTATGCTTTGAGTTTGGGGATATCTTACGATTTGTCCTGCCTGATAGGAGAAAAACGAAACAGAGTAGACAACGGCTAGCTGCTTTTCCTGGCCTAGAGAGACTAGATCGGCACTTGTTGTTGCCATTTCAAAGTGTATAGGTTGCATTATTGTACCTGACATCCTTCAAAACAGCTTGTTCTAGTTGGCTTTCGGGGTTCTTCTATAGATAGCTGCTGCACAGCTTGCGCTATTACTTGCACTTCCTCCTCTTCTGGCTGTTCTAGTTTTTCAAGACAGGCTGCAGCGTGTTCGCTGCCTTGCTCTTTTGCCTTTAGTAGATAGCTTTTTGCGAGATCCGGGTTGCTAGATGCGTAGGTTTCTCCCAATATGACTAATGCTCGAGAGTTGGTGGGGTCTTTCTGTAGCACTTTGTGATAAAGCGGTATGGCGTGTTCATTATCATGTTCTGCCCTAAAGTGATTTGCATGTTGTAGATAGAAGCTATTTGTACTATCTAACATAAAGCAAAATGTAGTTTTGTTATGTTGAACTAGTTTAAAGGACTGGATAGAGCTACAACGTTCCCATGAACCATCTTTATTCTTAAAAAGCCCTTTTTTGTAGTTGAGACATCCAAGTGCTTCAGCAGAACATCCTTCAAAAAGGTGCGTTTTGCCTGCAAGATCCTTTATACGTAGGATCATACAGGGGAGTGATTTTTCAAGGCGCCTTCCAATAAGAGTTTCAAAGGTCAAGTCAGAAATTCCACATTTGTCTGTGCCAGGAAAAGTGTATGATTTTGTAGGTTTAGTTGATGGGAAGAATAGACCAATTGAAGAAGCCTGCATAGAAGTGTTCCTATAGATATGTGAGTGCGAAGATTATAGAGACTCTAGAGGTTATGTGCAAGTGGATAAAAGCCCAAGAGCATGCAGCTTTTTAGCGAGGAAAAAGACTTCTTGTTTGTTGTAGCAACTGAGCTTGTCTTTGATGGTATCAAAGTAGGATTCCACAGTGCGACGCTTTATGCCAAGGCGTTTTGCAGTTGCTTTGGCACACATACCTTCAATAAGAAGTAGCAGACACTCCCGCTCGCGTTTTGTTAAACGAGAGGCAAGTTCTACCTCACTCTTCATGCCAAGGTCGTTGTAGTAAGCGCTAAGGGTGTTTGTCGTGATTTCTGGGATGATGGGGGTTTTAGCTCGAGCCTGTTTGCAAATGGCAAACTGCTCACTTTGCATCGTGCTGAGAATATCACCTAGCTCATTTTCAAAGTGTGAGGCAAAGGAGTAGAGCACTTGAGAAAAGTTATGGGCAAGATTTGAGATTGGGCTTGTCTTCTTGCTTGCGCAAAAGCCATAAAAATAGGCTGCTTCATCGCTTTTTGTTATGAGCATAACGCCGGTGTCGGCGCTGACTACGGAGTTAAGCGGCTTTAGTGACATGTGGCTTTCAATTGTACATATGCCAGACTGAAATTGATTTGGCAGGTCATGAAAGGCATCTTGAGTGTAGAGCTTGTTTTCCACATAGAGCTCAGCAAAATCCGGGCGATCTACAAGCACAGAGTAGTTGCCTTCAGAGTCAATTCTATGGTAGGTAAAGTAGTTAATGCCAAAATGGTCCCGTAAAGGTTTAGTAGTTTTTTTAACCCTGTCCGAATGCTTTACTATATAATTTTGAACAATATCAATCCATCTATCCATAAGTAATTATTATAAAGCCTCAAATACTTACGCGCAATATATGAAAAAATAATTTGACATTATAAAAGGAGGTAGGGTAAAGGGAAGAGTAACTATCTATAGGGGAGTTATCATATGTCCAGCGTAGGTGAAAATTGGGGAGTAGGCCGGCTCTACGGGAACGACGAGGATCCAGGCGTAAAAGTCTATACAAACGCCCTTACCCGAACCGTGATGACTCTCTTTGGCTATGCCAAGGAGATTGAATTAGATAATAAAGAGGTTGTAGTCGTAAACAAGATGAGCCTTGCTAAGTACGCTATACGGCATGAAGGGGAATCATTGGGCGATATACCACAGGCTGTACGCGACTATATGAATAAGAAATCGCAAACGGTGCGCAATATTGGAGTGGCAACTGATACCCTTCAAGAGAACAGTAAAGACCTAGCAGCGTTTTTTAAGATTGTCACAAAGGCTGGTATCGATTTACAACCAGAGATGAAAGATCTTATTAAGGAAATGACTCCGAAATTAAAAACAGTAACTACAGTCGTGTTAGGAAAGTCAGAAATTCAAACACTAAAAGAAATGGCAACTGCATTATTTAAGGCTGTTGGTGGAAAGTCTGGCTTATCTCAAAAAGAACAGGAGCAGGTGGATCAGACAAAGCGACTTGTCGAACACGAAGCGCGGGGTCAAGAGGATTCCGCTAGTCCAGCACCTTCTGCCTCCGAAACGCCAGCATCGGGAGCATCTTTTGTAAGTCCGGCTGAAGTGGTGGCTGTTTCATCTCCAGCACCTACGGTGCCACAAACCTCAGCAGCTCAAGTACCAGTACCAGATGCTCGGATAGTAGTTCCCGTGCAACCTCCGGCAGCGAAAGGGCCAGTCTCGACTAAGACTACAGGAGGAGCTCCTTCACCCGCAGCACCAGTAGTGCCGCCAAAACCTAAAAGTACAACTGCTCCAGCTCCTTTACCCCCACCACCGGCAGTGACACGAGAGGCTCAAGTTGTTAGTGATGTGGCAGTGCCTGTACTTGAGGCTAAGCCTACGCCTCCGCCAGTTGTTGAGCGACATGTAGACTCCGGGGAAACAGAAGACGCTGTGGTAGTGCAAGCTGCAGCTAGGCAAGTTCTTAATGTGCCCAGCGTTAAAGAGCGTGTGAGCGAGGCGATGGCTAGTGTAACGCGAGCAGATGGTGAGCTTTTAGTAGCTAAGAAGGCATTTATGAGCACCTATGGCAAGTTGCTAGGGAAGCTAGAACCAGATACTATAGTGGATGCCTATTTTTCTGAAGAATGGGATGAATATGCCGCAAAAGATATAGCAAAAATGAGCCTTCAAGAGCTTTCTGGGCATGTAGATGATATTCAGGACTTTGTTGGAAAAGAGCCTGCTGCTGAGATAAAAGAGCTGCACGAAGCTCTTACAAGCCGTTTTGCAACATTTAAAGGGGCAAGTGAGGCTGTAGATCAGGCTCGCACTCAGCTTGCAGATGCAAGACGGCTAGAGCGACAGCATGAAAAAGCAAAGATTGTAGAGGACTTAAAAGCACCAAGCGCTGCTATGAAGGAGCAGCTTGATAGAAACAAGGCTGCTCTTGCACAGGCAAAAGCGGATGCTTCTTCAGCTCGAGCTACATGTCTTCAAGCATACCGCACCTTCGTTGATGCAGTAGAGCCTAAAGGAGACTTATTTGGTACATGGGAAGAGTTTAAAGAAGAAGATATTTCAGAGATTAGCTTTAAAGAGTTTAAAGAAAACGTGCGCGTTCTTAAAAACTTTGCACGAAAGCTCGATCCACAGTTTCAAAAGAGCTATACGGCCTATACAGAGGCCCATAAGGCAGAAAAGCAAGCAGAAAAACAGCTTGCTCTTACACAAAAACATGCGGATGTTGTTGAAAAGCTTGTTTCATTTGCAGATCACCGAACACAAGAGCTTGCACTTGAGCAGCAGATTGAAAAAGAAACTGCCGCTTTAGATAAGATTGCCCAAGAGTGTGATGAGGCTAAAGTTGCATTACGCGATAAATTTCGTGAGCTTGTCAAAGAAGTAGATAAAAAGCCTAAAGACTTTGTAACAAGTGCATTTGGCACGTGGGAGAGCTATGCTCGCACGAGTATGAGAAACATGTTTTTAGAAGAGGTTGAAGCACATATTGCAGTTTTAGACAACTTTTTGCCGTCTCAGAGCGATCCAGAGATCGAAAGTTTGAAACGTGCGCTAGAGCCACTTCAGGAACTTTATAAGGCAACAGCGCTTCAACAAGAAAGGGCAGAAAATCAGCTTGCATCTTTGCAAAAAAAGCTTAAGGAGTTTCATAAGCAAGTTTCGTCAGAAAAGAAGAAGGTTTTAGAAACTGTTGCACGAGACCTTGGTGCTTTAGAGCTTACTGGAAGTGCACCTCAGCGTCTTGACATTCTTAAACAGCCTCAGAACAAGGCGTTGATGCGCTTTATTACAACGCCAGAGATTGCCCTTGGCCTATTGCAGAAAATACAGGGCATGCCATTTCAAGCAGAAGGGCGACTTATTAGGGACTTCCAAGCAGTCTATAAAGAGCTTAAGGATCCAGAAGCTATAGAGACTTATAAAACGCTTTTAGAGCATGTCGGATTGACAATAGATAAGGACCAAGTTCGCGTGCATAGTCCATCTCTTTATAGTACGGTACAGGATTTTGCAACCTTGAGTCAAGTTACTACGCCTTGGTCAGAAATCAAACCTCAGATTGCTGAAAGAGCGCAAAAATCAGATGTTATTGAGCATCTCTATCAAGAATTTAGCTCAGCAACTAGCCATGTACATCAAGAGCAGGAAGCCTTCGATCGTGCAAATATTGTAGACCTTGATATCTTTGCCGAGTTGACAAAGACCTATGACAAGCTTACAGAACTTGTTTCTAAGACTATAGGCGATGATTCTGAACAGTGGGATGAGTTTATCTTGAATAATGACATTTCAGATATGTCTATAGCTGAGCTGCAGGAGCATATTGAAGAGTTAGAGAGGTTTATAGGTAAGGAGCCCACACAAGATGTAAACGGGCTTTTGGTAGCACTCAAACAGCAATTTGAGGCACATAAAAAAGCAGAAACTACTAGAAGTGTCGCAGAAGAGCGACTTCGAGATGCTCGTATTGAAGCTCTTATCGTGCGAAACCACGTGCTTTTAGCTGAGACGGAACTTCATTATAACACTTTACGAACTCATGATGCTGAAAAGCTCGTATCGTTTGCACGACTTCGCGCTCAGGTGATTGGTGCAAGTAGGCGAGAAATTCGAGATGAGCAGTCAGTAGCTTCTAAAGATGATACATTTCAAAAAGCGAAAGAAGATCTACGTGTCGTATTTCGTGAGCTTGTGAATGAAGTGCATCATACGCACCGAGATTTTTTAACTAGCCTCTTTGGCACATGGGAATCATACGCACAAGAAAGTATACGAAAAATGGATCCAAGCGAGATTGTAGAGCATGTTGAAAAGATAGATCGATTTATGCCGACTACTCCTTCTCAAAAGATGACAGAGCTTCGCGAACGTTTAGAGACTCTAAAGCTTGCCTATCGCGAAGCCTATAATGATTTAGAACAGGCAAAGGCAAGACTTGATGCTTCAAAAGAAGAAGAAATTCGCCTTAGAAGAAAGGCTGATTCAGAACGTGAGAAAATATCTAGTCACGTTGCAACAAAGCTTGATGCGCTTACTCTTGAAGGTAGCCTTAGTGAGCGATTTGCAAAGCTAAAAGAGCCTCAGAACAAAATCTTGATGGGCTTTATTTATAGGCCAGAGCCTGCATTTAGGCTGTTAGAAAAGCTCGTAGGTAAAAAGTTTACTAGTCCTACACAGCTTATCGATGCCCTCCAGTCTGTACTTACGCAGTCCTTGGATGAAGAATCCTATAAGATCTATACCACTATACTTGAGTACATTGGTCTTGCCATTAGAGATGGGCAGCTATCAGTTCACAATGAGGCTCTTTTTGAGATTGTGGTTGGCCGCAGATAAGTTGTGATAGAGCGTCTACCCATGCAGGGTGCGTGTTTAGGCTTGGTACAAGATCATGCGTTTTACCGCCCTGCATCAAAAATTCTTCGCGATACTCCATTCCAATCTCGTAGAGGGTTTCTAGGCAATCAGCAACAAATGATGGGGCAAAGACTAAAATGCGTTTGTCGCCAAGTTTTGAGCGTTCTTACGCCAAGGCGCGATTGATAGGCTATTGTGTAGCGTTCAATTTGTAGCTTTTGACCAAAATGTCCGCCTCAAAGAAGGCTATCTTACCGACATTACCTTCAATCGCTCTCGTAAAGCTGCTATCGATCAGCAAAGAGGCGATGATGAAGTAGAAAACAACTGCAATATTTGGGATTACTAGTACCCCTTTCAGTAAAGACTTTACTTGCAATTTAAACATAAGCCAAATAAAATAAATGAGTTACAACATTTAAATAAGGTAAAATTATGTATGCAGTAGCTCAAGTTCTAGCGTGGCAAGCGGGCCAAATATAGTTCACCACACATCTCAAAATGAAAGCGACAATAGCCCAAAGCTAATACATTCATCCGGCATTTCACTCTCATCAGAGAGTGAAATGCCATATAGTATCTCCTACATCCTCGTAAAAAGACCCTCCTAAAACCTTATATATCCATCCGAACTGAGTTAGTAACCATTTAAATATAATGGTTATTATTTTGGAAAAAACACGACATTTTTACTTTGCCCTCACAAACATTGGATAACTATTGACATAATTAAAAATTTTGCTAATATGAATTTATACGGGAGTAATCTATGGAACCCATGCGAGCGCCTTATTCTCCATCAGGACCCACTCAATCTGGGCATGATAGTACGAATAAACAAGCTGTTACAAATATAATTAATGACCTTACTCGCATAGTCATGTCAAAGATTTTGGAAGATCAGGGAAAGGAAGTATGAATTTTAGTTACGCAACTGCAGCGTAAAGTGGCTATGCAGGAGCTGAATTCCTTGTCAAGAGAAGCACTCAAAGCCCTAAAAGTCACCCTAAAAACATTGCAGACACAGCTTCAACCAGACGCCCATCGTGAAATTATTAGCGGCGTCAACAATCTCAATAGCTACTTAAAAGGTGCCATATCGCGAGAGGTCAGAGTGGTGACAAATGACAATTGTCAATTAAAGGTCGATCCAGAATCTCTAAGGTTGCGTTCAGAATATTTTAGAGTTGCATTGAGTGATCGTTATAAAGAAGGCAACGAACTAACGTTACGTTTTGACGGTACGGCACAAGAATTTAATGAACTTTACCTTCTTTGTAAACTTGATGAAAAACAACTATCTAAATATATCAGCGCAGATGATGTAAACCACTATTTTATTCTTGCAGATAAATATCAAATCCCCTCTTTACGATTTGCACTAGTAGATTGGATAGCAGACAACATGGACGATTTAGATTTGCATGATGCTGTAGGACTCGTAAAAAAGGAGATATTGTCAAATGTTGTGTTTCAAAAAAAGCCTACGCCCTCATTTCTTAG
>CAZEQY010000006.1:0-110898 GCA_964514655.1 uncultured bacterium | reverse complement strand
CGGAGGTCAAATTTATTAACTTAGGTTTCTGTCCAGAAAACGCCTACCACCTCATGTTAATCGTGCGTGATTTAAAATTGAAACACAGAGGAACAGAGACCACAGAGACGTTTCTTGGAACTTTCTGCCGTGTTAAATGGTGCAAGCCAAATCATTGTAAACCACGCGATGCGTCTCTCTTGTTCTCGGTTCCTCTGTGTTTCAATATTAGACCACGCGCCGTTACCAACTAAGGCTCATGCACCATCATGCCTACTACCCTACGCTCGAATAAAAACAGGAACAGGAATTTTCCGTATTGCGTTTAGGACTAGATGTTGAGCCTGTAAGCAGGTTTTTGTGACAAGTTTGACTACTTTGCGGCCACCTTTAAGGATGTGAGCAAAGAGCATTCTTTTTTCTGATTCGAGAATTTCGCCTCTTGGAATGCGTTTTGTGTACAAGAAGCTTGCAAAGCCAAGTGGGCCAATTATCGCACCAAGGATTGCTCCGGGAAGGCGTATTGCAGGAATGAATGTGCCAAAAAAGTTAATGACGAACTTTGATATAACAATTACAGTCTCTACTACACCAGTACCATAATGCTCGCTGATTCTATCTTTTAGCTTTGTTGCAATCATCTTTGCTTCTTTTTTTGCAGCTTCAGCGTCTTCTGTATCAAGACGAGCTACAATGTCATTCAAGCGATCTCGAAGCTTACATTCATTTGTAATGACATTCATTTTGCGAAGTTTTGGCTCTTGGATAAGAAGCATCTCGCAAACATTTTTCATTGCCTGAACTTGGTCGTTATTAGCGTCTTGTTTTGCAATTTTAATGCCTTCTCTAAAGTTTTCAAGATAAAGTGCCTTTTCCCCTGTCTGGTAAATCGACACAAGAGATGAGATGACAGAAACCGGTGTTAGCGCGTAGTTTTTGATGGTTATCCAAGCAAGGGCTTTTTTAGAAACAAAGTTATAGTGATGTGCCAATTTGCAAGCATTTTCAGCACCGGCTGACATATCACGTAAGGCTTCTACACCTCTCCAGGCAGCCTGTATTCGCACTGATATCGTGCCAGGCTTTAAAGCAGTTTTAATACTTGTAACAAGCTGCTCAATTGCAACTAGACCATTAACTACTTTAAGCGGCCTTGTTGCTGTCAGCAAACCTTTTAGAGATTTTGGTAACGATCCAGCAGTATCAACTAACTTAACAACACCATCAATTGCTGAATTAAGTTTATACGGATACTTGAAGGTATCTTTGAATGCTTTAAATCGATCGTAAAGAGATATTTCTGCCATAGTATGTTCCTATTATTAAATGGCAATTATAATAAATTCGTTAATTAATAACAATATGAATTGACTTTAATTAAAGATTGTTTTAAATTAATTCTTAATTTATTTCTAAAGGAGATTAACTAATGTCAGTTAGTAGTGCAAGTTTAGACAATAGACCTATGAACCCCTTCACACAAGTTGCCAAAGCAGGCATTGAGGGATTTAAGTATACTAGCAAAACAGCCAAACCTTTTAAAAAATCTGTTAAGGTTGCCGACAAACTAGGAGATATCCCAGGCATTCTTGAGGACATCCTCACCGGTATAAAATCCTTTAAAATCATCAAAGGCATAATCAAAGCCCCAAAACTCTATAAAAAGTCACAAAAGCTATTTAAACAGGAAAAGCCATATAATAAGTTTTTGACAATTTATGGGTTTGCCAGCGGCATCAAAAAGATAGTCGGCGCAATAGCTACTGCTTTGTACTATGCTAAAAAATTTGGCGTTGTTACAAAGAGAGCTCTTGCCTGGACTGCTATCACCGATATCATCTTTTTACCATTCGCGTTTGCAAAAGCTGGCATTGCCATAGAGACGCTTAGAGAAAAGTCAAAACACCTAAAAGACTTTAAAGATATTACAGACTTTAAAGGACATGCTACAGTTGAAGCTGCAAAACAAATATGCCAACGCATACTTGAAAAGCCTGAACAAAAAAGGCTCCTCAAAGCTAAAGTAATAACAAAAGATTCTAATGTTAAAGACCGCTTTAAAGGCGTGCTTAAAAAATTAGAGCAAAATGATACTGAAGCCGTGAAGGAAGCCCAATTCTTGATAACTGCAATCAGAAATAGGATTACCGAACAAGTTGGCCTTCAGGGCGTTAAAACCGCTCTAACAGTTGCAAAAGTCGGCCTGATATTTATCCCGCTTGCGGCAATACCCGCTGCAATTACGGGTCTTGTACTTGCCGCCATTAAATTTGGGGCCTTTGGCTACTCCAAAGTTCTACCAAACGGCGACATTCACGACACAGAAAAGCGCCTCTTATTTGCGCGCATCGCAGATCTTTTTTCAAGACCTACTGCTGCGACCTCTTAAGAGCTGCATAACTTCGCTAGCTAAAGCCGAGGCTTTTGTCTCGGCTTTTGCTTTTGTAGCGCTTAGGCCCAAAGTTGCTACTTGCTCCTTACTTTCTTTACTTAGGACATAGATTTTTATACGCGGCTCTGTACCTGAGGGACGTATGACGATGCGACTTGAATCATCTAGCTCCAAAATGACAACATCTGAAACGGGCAGATCTATTGGCTCATCTCTATTTGTTTCTAACGTATGCCAGGTCTTCGTTTTAAGGTCTGCCATGCGCACAATGGTATAAGAGAGGATTTTACTTGGGCAATTTGCTCGAATGTTCTTCATTGCCTCTTGCATCTCGAGCTTTCCCTCCTTAGTTTCAGGAAAGTCAAGTGATGCAAGATGCTCCACAAACATGCCATAGCGCATAAACATATCATCTAAAAGATCAAGAAGCGTCTTATTTTGCTTCTTAGCATACAGTGCAATCTCAGATAGTAAACAGCTAGAAATAACTGCATCCTTATCGCGAACAACCGTGCCTAAAAGGCAGCCATAAGACTCTTCCCCACCAAAAACATAGTGGTAGCTATTTGGAGTGCTCTCCCATATGCGAATTTTTTCGGCAATATACTTAAAGCCGGTAAGCACGTCAAAACAGGTTCCTTTATGCGCTTCTACTACGTGACGAAATAGTTCACTTGTAACTATAGTCTTTACAAAAGCAGCCTTTTGGGGCATCTCTATAGCCTGGCATACATATTCTGCCGCGATGCACAAAATCTGGTTGCCATTGAGGATAACAGCTTTATCGCCTTGTCTCACAACAACGCCTAAGCGGTCGCAGTCAGGATCTGTTGCAATAAAGATATCATCACCCTGTTCTAAAAGCTTGTGTATGCCAAGCTCTAGAGCAGCTTCTTCTTCTGGGTTTGGCTTTTTGCAGGTAGGGAAATTGCCGTCGGGAATAATCTGATCATCAACAAAGCTAAGATCAGTAAAGCCAAAGCGCACTAAAGCCGCAGGCACCATTGTGATGCCCGTGCCATGAAGGCTTGAGTAGAGAATTTTGAGATTTGCTCCCTCTTTTTGACAAAGTTCTGGCCAAAGCTGTAGCGGAGTTATCGCTTCAAGGTAGGCATTATCAACTTCTTTACCCATAAGCTGAATGCGTGGGGAGCTTAAGAGGTCTAAATGCACCTGGTCAGGGTCGTTCAGGGCATTTACTTCTGCGATAATACCAGCATCATGTGGCGGCAGCACCTGTGCACCATCATTCCAGTACACCTTGTAGCCATTATACTGTGGTGGGTTATGTGAAGCAGTTACCATAATGGCAGCGTTGCAGTGATGGAAGCGACAGGCAAATGAAACAAGCGGCGTTGGGCGAAGTTCAGAAAATAAGTAAACATAGATGCCGTTACCAGCAAGGACCCGCGCAGACTCTTGCGCAAAGGTTTTTGAGTTATTGCGAGAGTCATAGCCAATTGCTACTTTAAGGTCATTGCTATTCGGATAGGTCTTTTTGAGGTAGTTTGCAAGCCCTTGAGTAGCCCAGCGCACTGTATATATGTTCATGCGATTTGTGCCGACACCCATAAGCCCGCGCATGCCGCCGGTACCAAACGAAAGCGTGGTATAAAACGCATCGACAAGTGCTTCTGGATCATGCTCAAGCATATCCCCAATCGCATTTTTTGTTGCATCATCAAAGTTTTTCTCAAGCCAGTAGCGAACGCGCGTTTGCACTTCAGGATCCAGTTTCATCAATGCCGCAGTATCCATACACCAAATCTCCTCATATTATTCTGAGACTATGCCTCGATAGCATATTATGCAACCCAAAATTCCTGACTTGCTTGCCCTTTACAATATTGTTCCTGCTACGTATACACCAAATCATGATGAATATTGTGTTTGTGAGCGGCTTGATGTCTGATGAGACGCTTTGGGAGCATCAGGTTGCACATCTTAAAGATATCGCCTCGATAACGTGCGTTTCGTGTACACAAAATACGCCTGAAAAAATGGTGAATGCCATTTTGCAGAAGGCTCCGAACAACTTTGTGCTTGTTGGCCATTCTATGGGTGGCTGGCTTGCACTTGAAGTTATGCGAAAAGCCAAAAAGCGCGTGCAAAAGCTTTGCCTCATCAATACCACAGCTAGAAGCGACTCTATAGAAAAAGCAGCAAAGCGAAAAGCCATGATCGAACAGGCAAAAGCCGGCAAATTCAACCAGGTTGTAGAGCAAATGCTCCCCTACTTTGTTCACAATCAAAAAGCTAAGCAACGCGTTTTAGGCATGTTTCTGAAAGTAGGAAAAGATGCATTTATTGCCCAAGAGCTCGCAATGCTCATGCGCGATGAAAGCGAGTCCATCCTAGCCTCAATAGATTGCCCAACACTTATCATCCATGCAAATAACGATCAGATCTTTTCTAAAGAAGAGCACACCGAGCTTGCGACCAAAATCCCTCATGCTACACTCGTAACCATCCAAGATTCAGGCCATATGAGTCCTATGGAACAGCCAGAGGCTATAACGAGCCTCCTCAGAAACTGGCTCAAAATACAACTGGTAAAAGATTGATAAAACGTGTAAGTTGTTAGGGCTATGAGTGTAAGAGATTTAATAATTTTAGGGACCTCCAGCCAGCAGCCTACGCGTTATCGCAATCATGGAGCATACCTTTTTCGTTGGAATGAAGAAGGTCTTTTATTTGATCCGGGCGAGGGCACGCAGAGACAGTTTATTTTTGCTGAAATTGCCCCCCCAGTCGTTACACGCATATTTGTAAGCCACTTTCACGGCGATCACTGCCTAGGTCTTGGCTCAATGCTGATGCGCCTAAATCTTGACAAAGTCACCCACCCTATCCATTGCTACTACCCCGCATCTGGTAAGAAATATTTTGATAGACTTCGTTATGGAACAAGCTACCACGAAGTCATTCAGGTCATTGAGCATCCTGTTGAAAAAGCCGGCATTGTCCATCAAGACGAAAATTTTACCATAGAAGCCACCTTCTTAGAACATGGCATCGAAAATATAGGCTGGAGAATAACCGAGGCCCCAACCAGAAAATTTGACCGTAAAAAACTTGCTGAGTATGGCATACAGGGACCAAATGTAGCCCGCCTCATCGAAAACAAAGAACTAGAAATTGATGGCAAGCGCGTCTTACTTGATGATGTTAGTGAAGTGCGTCCCGGTGAATCCATCGCTGTCGTCATCGACACTCGTGTATGCCCACAGGCCGTTGAAATTGCAAAAGATGCCCGTATACTCCTTGCTGAAAGCACCTATCTTGAAGAAGAGCGAGATCTTGCGCGAAAGCACTTTCACCTTACGGCAAAAGATGCTGCCGAAATTGCAGCAAAGGCAAATGTAGAGGAACTTATTCTCACCCACTTTTCTGCCCGCTACCTAAATGCTAAGGTATTTGAAGATGAAGCCCGCCCTTACTTTGAAAACACCCACGCCGCAGAAGACCTAAAACGCTTTAGCTTCCCTAAAAAGAAACATTAGCCTTGTTTTGCTTCATTGATAAGCCTACTGACTTCCCTGACTGTCTCAACAAACATCGTCGGCGTAAGAACAATAGCTAGAGCTCCGGCATGCACGCCCTGTACAAATGCTTCTCCAAATTGAAAAAGCGGGCGCTGATAGTCTGCTACTACACGCTCTTGAAAAGCAGCGTGATACTTTTCAGGCAGTTTATTGGCAAAAACCTCAAGAGCATTTTTGCGATATACGGGATTATGCGTGCTTGTAGCGAGTAAAAATGTTTCATATCTTACGTCGTCATCTTGATAACGAGTAAATGCTGCCTTTGCAAAGTCTTCGCCGTCTAATCTATCAGCGACAAATGCAAGACCATCTATCCCCACATGCTCAATAGCTGAATAAAGGCCATTTTTGCCACTTTTTCGCTCGTTGAGCATAATTCGTGTAAAGTCTAGACCAAGATTTTCATGAGCTAAGTAGGCAAGGCCCTTGTCGCCAAACATGTAAAGCAACTTATCAACATTGCGCGGATGGTCCCACACCTTCATCAGTGTTTCAGGTTTCAGTTTGGCTGAAAACACACATAATGATTCTAACATACCTGAGCGCACAAGATTCATTATAAATTCGGGCTGCTTTTCAACGAGCTCTTCAGCCTGATCATTAGAAAGGTTCCAAAGATGTGCATAGAGCTGGCGAGAAGTGTCGCGATGGATAAGTGCTGCTGCTCGTTCAATACCGCGCGTTTCGCCTCTAAAAAGGGCTTTACTTGTCATTGGGAGATTAGCACGAAGTGCATTTGTAGATTCATTTGTCCAGTCAACCCAATCCCAAACAGAAAGCACGCGCCCTGTAAGGCCTTGATAGCGGGCTTTAGATTCTTGTTGCAGGACATCGGCAAGCTTGGCAACTTCTTCATCAACAGCTTTATCCGGAGTTTGCAAAGTCGTAGTAAGCACGCGAACAGTCTTAAGCTTTATTGAGAAGGGAGCTTGTTCAAAGCGTCCGTCACTATGAACCCACTTTGCAAAGCTCACACGTTCTTGAGGGGTAGCTGTTCGAAGCATACCCTCCATTTCATCGAATTGCCCTTGATTCCAGGCTTCATTTAGGCGTGTTTCAATACCCATACAAGTCCTCCAAAAGACCCTTGAGTACCAAAAAAATAGATTATACGCTAGCTTTTTTCTTGCGGAGTTTAGGCTCTTTTGGCCGCCAGTTAATCTTCATGGCGTCGAGCGCTTCCATGATGTTTTTTTTGCGCTCTTCGTCAATCTGACGGCGGAGCTTATTTTGCTTTACATGGTCGATAATTGAGTTAAGAGCATCTTGCAAGCCGATGAGTGAAGCTACTGCATCTGTTGTATCAATCACTGTTTCACCGTACATGGCCATGCCCTGTGCAGCTCTACGTATTTCTTGATCAGATGGCCCAGTGAGTGATGTGAATAGGTTTTGAAGCTGGGAAAGGTTTTGTCCAAGATCGTAGTCTTTTTCTCGTCCCGGCAGCGTAATTGCAAAAAAGTGCCAAAGCATACCGCCCTTTACCTGAAACGCAAGCTGCCCATCGGCCTTTGTGTGAATAAGCACGCGCTGAATGGCTTTATTGCTTTGCGATTCTTTAACTACTTCATCAAGACTTTTGGCAAGGGTTAATAACTTGCCAAGTGCGTCAAGATCAACAATCTGTGATGATACGCTCATTTGCTGCTATCCTTGCAGAATAAAACAAATCAACGGTATCACAAACCCTGTTTGGTCGCAAGCTGTACAACCTGAGTAGCGGCATTTTTAGCAGATTGGGCATATTCTGCAGCCTCGCCTACAACATTAACAATTTCTCTAAATTTTTTAAATTCTTCGACTTCGGTAAAATTGAGGATGGGCTGTTTAGCCTCTGCTTCTTTTGCTTTTACTAAAGAATCTGCTTGTTTAAGAATATCGCCGCCTTGCTGAACGGCATTTTCAGCAGCAAGTTCACACTCTTTAGCTTTTTGTGCTGCTAGCTGAAGGTTTTCTAAAGAACTTGCGCCTCTTGCCTGCTGCAAAAGCTGCTCAGCCTCCTCTTTTTGTGTCATGGCAAGGTTAAGCTGTGCAGTTGCCGCATCTAGATAGGCCTGAACTTTCTCTACAATGCCAATAAACTTGTTTGTAGCAGCTTCCTGAGCGCGAGAAAACTCTTCTTGAGCCCGTATCATCTCTGCTCTTCTTGCATCAGCAAGACCCCAGTTTGGCAAAAATAGTGTCGAAAAAAATAGTTTTATACCCTCTTGATTCTTTTCGAGCGCATTTTCAACCTTACGCTCCATTGTATGCTGGATAATCTGGTTCACAACTCGAGATGCAATTTTAATTTTTACAACGATATCATCCATGCTCATACCGTTTTGGGGAATGCTACTTGCAGTCACAGCATTAAAAAGAGCCTTTTCGTCCCGATCAGCTGTGTCATCATGGAGTTTTTTTAATAAAGTAGCCGTAGAAGAGCCAGCCTTGATGACATAGTTTTGTTTATTAAACCCACGCATAAGCCAGTGAAAAAAGCCATCTTCATGCTTTATCTCAAGCGCCTGCTCGCCTTTATACATGCATGTTCGTATGTAGACATGCTTCCAAGAAACTTTTTGTCCTCCAAGGGCCGTCTCGACATCTTGCGCAAGCTTCCACAGCTGCATGAGGGCTACCTGATCAAGTGATGATGGGTTAGGCATGCTCTTTATTCCTCCGGTTTCCTCCCAAATACCTATTCAAAATTTATTATACAAGATGAAATGTGGTAATACGGTCTCGATTGATAAAGAGCTTTTTCCCACGTCTCCAAGACCGTGACCGGATTCTTGCAAACACTTTATTTTAATGAAATTTCTGCTCATTTTTACTTGAAGAGAAAGCCAGAAGAAAGTACCATATGTCTCTTTCAAACTTGTAAGGGATTTTGTATGACAAAGGTATGTCAAGTAACAGGGAAAAAGCCAGCTCGCGGCTTTAAGTATGTCACTCGCGGTATTGCGAAGAAGAAAAAGGGTATCGGTCTTAAAGTTACCGGTAAAAACAAGCGCGTATTTAACCCTAACCTCAAGCGTAAGCGCATCTGGTTGCCGGAAGAAAATCGATTCATCACATTGCGCCTTACAACAAGCGCTATGAGAACAATCGAAAAAAATGGCATCAGCAAGACCGTAAACGACCTACGTAAGCGCGGCGAAAAAGTCTAAGGATGCACGACCTTCATAGCTTCATCAAAAAGCTAGATGATGAACAAGAACTTGTTCACATCCACGAAGAAGTCGATCCCACCCTTGAAATAGCTGAAATTCATAGGCGCGTTGTCGCAACAGGCGGCAAGGCGCTTTTTTTTCATAACGTAAAAAATTCTCGCTTCCCTGTTGTCACAAACCTCTTTGGCTCTGATAACAGAATACGCCTTGCCTTTGGCTCTGAACCAGAAGCATTTATTAAAACCCTTGTAGAGCTTGCCCAAGGCCCACTACCACCAAAAGTCTCCTACCTCTGGAAAAAAAGAAACACCCTCAAACGCCTCTTTAGCCTTGGCCTCAAAAAACACAATAAGGCACCAGTCACAGAATGTGTTATAGAACCACCAGACCTAGAAGCACTCCCCCTACTTAAAACCTGGCCGGACGATGGTGGACACTTTATTACCCTACCACTCGTTTACACAAGCTTTAAAGACTCTAATAACTTAGGGATGTATCGCATCCAGCGCTTTGATAAAGAGACTACAGGCCTACATTTTCAGATAGGTAAAGGTGGCGGCTTTCATCTTGCACAAGCAGAACTAGAAGATTCAAGCCTGCCCGTTACCATATTTGTTGGCGGGCCGCCGGCACTTACGATATCTGCGATAGCGCCGCTGCCAGAAAATGTGCCTGAGCTTATCTTTGCATCTCTATTGCAGGGAAAAAAGCTAGCTACTACTCATGTTCACGATCATCCTCACCCACTTGTTGCCCACGCTGACTTTGCACTGATTGGCCACGCAAAACCGCACGAAAGAAGACTTGAAGGCCCATTTGGAGACCACTTTGGCTACTATAGCCTGGCTCATGAATTTCCTGTCTTTCACTGCAAAAAAATCTACCACCGCAAAAATGCCATATACCCTGCAACAGTAGTAGGAAAGCCTATTCAAGAAGATCTCTATATCGGCAACTTCTTACAAAAGCTCTTCTCTCCCCTCTTTCCCCTTGTCATGCCGCAGGTAAAAGCACTTCATACATATGGTGAAGCCGGCTTTCATGCCCTAGCAGCGGCTATCGTAAAAGAGCGCTACGAGAAAGAGGCTTTAGCTAGCGCCTTTCGCATCCTTGGAGAGGGCCAGCTTTCACTCACCAAGTTTTTGATTATCACCGATCAAAACGTAGATCTTACAGACTCTAAAGCTCTTTTAGAAACGGTCTTGGCACGGTTTTCGCCGGAATCTAGTTTTTATATTTTTTCTAAAACTGCAAATGACACACTCGACTATACCGGCCCCAAACTAAACCACGGCTCAAAAGCAGTTCTTATTGGCACGGGGCGCGAAAAGCGCAAGCTGCCAAGGCACTTTTCTGGAGAGCTTCCACGCCCACTCAAAAACGCAATTCCCTATGCTGCAGGCTGCCTTGTTGTTGATGGCCCTGTAGATACCATTGAGCAACTTACTAAGGAAAAAGCCTTTTTAGACTGGCCACTTGTCATCTTGGTGGATAATGCTAAAGAAGTGACAAGTAGCTCATTAGAGTTTTTGTGGTCGGTATTTACGCGCTTTGATCCGGCGCGAGACATCCACCCCCATTCTCTCAACGTGAAAAATAATCACATCTCATATACGCTTCCTCTTATAGTCGATGCGCGCATGAAGAGTCACTACCCACCAGAACTTGTGGCAGATAGTGACACTGTAGCGCTCGTTGACTCAAAGTGGGGAAGGTATTTCGTTGAAAAGTAAATTTTATTTGCCAGCCTGGGCCGTGTTTGTATTTGTAGCCTGCTATGCTCTTAGCGTTTTCTATGTTGCTCAAGATAGACCAGTATCTCTACCGCAAGAGTCTACACCTATTAGGCTCTACTCTAACCAAGCTGGAGACTCTCTTAGACGTACATTTATAGAAGCGATCAACCGTGCAACAGAGTCAGTCACGTGTCTTATCTACTCGCTAAATGATAACGAAATTATTGCAACATTGCGACATAAAGCAGATAGCGGCATACAAGTATTAGTTATTTGTGATCCTGTAGCAACACAAGATGCAGCCTCGCGTCTTGGACCTAATGTCACGCTTATTCCAAAACGCCAAAAAGGCCTTATGCACAATAAACTCCTTGCTATAGACCATTCTGAAGCGTGGCTTGGCTCTTGCAACTTTACAAGAGACTCTCTAGACCTACACGCCAATCTCGTCATGGGCATACAGTCGCCGGAACTTGCTGCTCACATAGAAGATAAATCCCGGCAGCTTGCATCAAAGACTTCTCGCAAAATAGAACCTATAATTCTGCAGCAAGGCACGCAGACTCTAAAGGTAAGCTTTTTGCCCGATGATCAAGATGCCCTAAAGAATGTGATCAAGCTACTATCTAGCGCCAAAAAATCTATAAAGGTAGCTATGTTTACCTTTACCCACCCCGCCCTTGTTGACACTCTTGTGCAGGCACATAAACGTGGCGTGCAAGTAGATGTTGTTATAGACAACGACTCTAGTCGCAAAACAAGCCAAAAAGCCTACCGGAAGCTTACGGAAGAAACGGTGCATGTCTATGTAAGCCAGCGTATCGGGCTCTTGCACGAAAAGATGGCTATCATCGACGACTCAACCCTAATCATGGGCTCTGCCAACTGGACAAAAGCCGCCTTTAGCCAAAATTCTGAAAATTTGGCAGTACTCACGAACTTAACACCCGAACAGCAAGCCAAGCTCGAACAGTTTTGGCAAACTACCCTAGCTGAGAGCATCACTCAAAATTAAGAATCGCTACAGTTCCTGAGAGGAAAGAATGACAGACTTGATGGTTGGACTTGCGTGCACGTCGATGATGAGGTGGATGCGGTCAAACGAGCCTTCGTTGTAGACGGCATGGGTTTTTGCGACGTTTGTGTAATACAGATTGCCCTCTTCTAAATGGTAGCTCTTTCCGGAAATTTCAAAGGTGACATTTTCGCCCGTAATGATTGGAATATGCAGGCGATAGATGTTGCCATTATGTAGGTCAAAGACAGGACCATCGGCATGAGGAGCTATTGTCTTTTGGCTTGGCACTTTAGATAGGCGCACAAGGCCTATTTCTGTCTCAAATTGATTAGCAATGTCATCTAGTATGGAGGCGATATAGGGAAGCTTGTCCAAAAACTCGCTATTTTTGCAGGGAAGCATAGTGCCCTTTTGCAGCGTATGATGCAGCTCTATGCCATCGCGAGACTTTGTGCCTGTAGCATTACGTAGCGGTATTGCTGTCCAGTTATCGCGCATAGCTTGACGGGGCATATAGTAGCCATCTACTAGCTGTAGCTCTTCTTGCAGCTTTGCAACATCGTAGTATAGGCCAAGACCGCGACAAAGCACCTCTTCATCAGCAAAAAGATAGTTAAGAGATATTGATAGCAACACAACAAGTTTCTTCATATGCAGCCATTTTGCATACAGCCCAAATTTTTGTATGTAGCAATTTTATCCTTCTATGCTAGTGTCTAGTTATGAACCACGATATAAAACCACTTATGCCCCGCCATATCTTTTTGCGACGCTTTGCAAAAAATATCGCCATTGGGCTTGTCATTACCCTCGCTGCTTTAGGAATCGGCATCTGGGGCTATTGCTACTATGAAAGCATGCCATTTGTTGAAGCATTTGAAAATGCTGCCATGATTCTTTCCGGTATGGGTCCCCTACATGAAATGAAATCCGATAGTGGCAAGCTCTTTGCCGGCTGCTATGCACTCTTTAGCGGAACAATTTTTCTTGTAGTCATCGCCATCGTTTTTGCTCCGGTTATTCGTCGCTTCTTACATAAATTTCATCTTGATGAAACGACAAAAAGTGAATAGCAAAAAATTCTCTTTTGATGTAACGTAAAAAATTCACGCTATATACGGACTTGGTAAACATGAATTCTTTACTGCTACATACCATTCTCTTTACACTGTCATCGCTCACACTATATGCAGCAGATGCAAAACAAAAAAAATGGGATCCCTACAGCCATTCTAGTAGTTCTGGAAGCACTAGTGATTATGACAAATGCCCACCAAGATGCCCAACAGGTCCAAAAGGCCCAGCAGGACCGCGCGGCCCAACTGGCCCAAGAGGTCCAGCAGGAACTGCTGCTGCTACAGGCGCTACTGGCCCAACAGGTCCAAAAGGTGCAACAGGATCATTAGGGCCAACAGGACCTGCCGGCACTGCAAGTGCAACAGGTGCTACTGGTTCTACAGGTGCCACTGGTGCAACAGGTTCAACGGGTGCTACAGGAGCAACTGGTGATACAGGCCCTACAGGCTTGATAGGTGACACCGGTCCAACAGGTGACCCAGGCCCCACAGGCGCAAGCGGTGCAACAGGCCCAACCGGAGCTACCGGCAACACTGGTGATACAGGTGCAACCGGAGCAACTGGGCCTACCGGCCTGAAAGGTGACACGGGTGACACCGGTGACACAGGACCAACAGGAGCAAAAGGCGATAAAGGAGATGCTGGCGATACAGGCCCTACAGGTAGCACAGGATCTACTGGAGCAACCGGCGCTCAAGGCGATACTGGTGATACTGGAGCCACAGGTGCAACCGGTGCAAGAGGCAACACAGGGCCAACTGGTGCGACAGGCTCGACAGGCGCTACTGGTGATAAAGGCGACACAGGCGATACTGGAGCAACCGGCCCCGCTGGCTCTACCGGACCAACTGGTGCCCAAGGTGCAACAGGTGTGACAGGACCAACTGGGGCAAAAGGCGATACAGGAGCAACTGGCGCTACAGGCTCAACAGGTGCTACTGGTCCCCAAGGTGATACGGGTGATACTGGAGCAACAGGCGCAAAAGGTGACACTGGATCAACTGGAGCTACGGGCCCGACTGGTGCTGTAGGTCCAACTGGCGCTACAGGTGCTACTGGAGTTACTGGTCCTACTGGTATTGCCGGGCCAACCGGTGTTACAGGTTCAACTGGCGCTACAGGTCCAACCGGTGCAAAAGGTGATACTGGATCAACTGGAGCTACGGGCTCGACTGGTGCTGTAGGGCCAACTGGCGCTACAGGTGCTACTGGAGCTACTGGTCCTACTGGTATTGCCGGACCAACCGGTGTTACAGGCTCAACTGGAGCGACAGGTCCAACCGGTGCAAAAGGTGACACTGGATCAACTGGAGCTACGGGCCCGACTGGTGCTGTAGGTCCAACTGGCGCTACAGGTGCTACTGGAGTTGCTGGTCCTACTGGTATTGCCGGACCAACCGGCGTTACAGGTTCAACTGGCTCGACAGGCCCAACAGGTGCGGCAGGTCCAACTGGCGCCACAGGTGCTACCGGAGTTACTGGTCCTACTGGTACTACAGGTGCAACTGGTCTGACCGGCCCAACCGGTGCCAAAGGAGCTACAGGATCAACAGGTGCTACAGGCAGCACGGGACCAACAGGAACGTTGGGTGCAACTGGAAGCACTGGACCAACTGGTTCACAAGGTACTATTGGCGCAACGGGTGCAACGGGCCCGACCGGACTTCCTGGAAGTGCAAGTTCAACGGGTGCCACAGGACCTACTGGTATAAGAGGACCTACTGGATCAACAGGATCGACAGGCGCTACTGGTGCAACAGGTCCGGCAGGCAGCGGGGCTTTTTGTTCACTCATCTACAACGCACAGTCGATGACGCAAAGTGGTGGCACCTCGCCATCATCTTTGACAATTGGTCAGATCGGATCGAATAAAGTTACTATGCCAGGCATCCTTATTGACAAGTCAAATGGCAACAAAAATAGTTCCAACGCAGCTATTTGTTTTACAACTCCTAGCAACTTTAACAGCCATGTGAATCCAGTTGTTGTAGTGCACTTTGTCACGCAGCAACAAGGTGGTGGCGACACTAAACCCGGCAATGTTGTTGGTCAGCTAGACGCAGTAACGGCAAGCACAAATGGTGGAGTTTTAGACTTTACAAGGAATGATGTTTCCTATGGACCACAGTCCATTTCAGTTACTAGTGCTTCAGCAGACTCACTATATAATCACTACTCACTGTCCTATACGCTTACGCAACCTATTAACGCCGAAGATCTTATTAACATTGCCTTTTCTCGCACATCTTCGGATACCTACCAGTATCCGATTTATATAATGACCATTGAATTCTTTTATGATGGACTGTAAGGAGATACAACCATGAAATTATGTAAATATTTAGCAATTCTAGCATGCACCTGTTCACTCTCTTATGCAGATAGTTCATCCACTCATAAAGCAAAAATTGCGCAGGCAATTCAGGTAACAAGCATGTCAAGGCTCTCTCCAGATCTTGCATGCCTTAAACTTAATAATATATCTTCATTGACAGGGTTTGCACATTATCACAATGTGGCATTTGATCCACAAATAGCCGTAAACCCAAAAAATCCTAAAAATATAATCATTGTAGCACAGCAAGATACACTGTCGAATGCTAACTACAATGCAGCATTGCCACTATCTATTATAATCCTCTACACTCTAGATGGTGGTGCTACATGGAACATGTCAGATGCCATTTTAAGCCGCTGTCAGGGCAGCACAAACTATAAGGCCCCCAACAACTTTTCTGCAGCCTACTACCCTACTATTAGCTTTGACGGTGAAGGTATGTGCTACTTGCTTTTTAATGGCTATAACATCTTTGCAGCGGACCAAAAGCCAGAAATAAATACCGATGAGGGCAACTTCGTTGTAAAATCCGTCGATGGAGGTATAAACTGGACCCACGTAACTCCTATCTTTCGTGATGATGGTTCCTGCCACTTCCTTGACTACCCATTCATCAAAGCAGACTGCTATCGAAAGCATACTATATATGCAGTATCATCAGATGACACCTGCTTCGTTAGCGACAAGTGCCTTGACCCAAGCTACACAGGAACACAAAATATCATCTTTCAAAAGTCCGTTGATGCCGGATCTTCGTGGTCAGATCCTGCGATAGTCACGTCTTTTAGTGCCGATAATGATACATTTTGCACCCCAATTCCAGTCTTTAACCAACTTGAAGTGCTGCCTGACAGCAAAAAAACCCTTCTTCTTACAACCATCCTCGAAGAAAATCCACCAGATGGACTTAGCTCACCTCCATATGATCGCATTTTGGCATTTAGATCAAAAGATCAGGGCGCAACCTGGAAAAGCTATACAGTAGCAAGCGCTATTCCACATGTACTTGCCTATGATCCTGACAACATAGACCCCATATTGCCCGTTACAGATTTTACAACAAAAGATGTGGCTATAAACCATGCTAATGGCTATGTGTACATCGTCTATTCTGACCCTAAATTCAACCCCACAGGTCAAGCAGGCTGCGTCATAAAACACTCAAAAGATGGTGGTAAGACATGGTCAAAGCCAAAACCTATAAACCCAAATACTCTTAATGTTCAGACATTTTTACCAACAGTAGCCGTTGCAAAAGATGGCACTGTGGGCGTGCTCTTTTATGACTTTCGCAACTTTAAATCAGGCGATCCTACGCTCAGCACCGATGTATGGATAAGCTTTTTTGACAAAGATCTTAAGCATTTTAAGGGCGATGTACGACTCACTCCCAAATCTTTTGATACGCGCCAGGCAATACGTGGCTATAATGGCGTCGACCAACAAAACTGTAATTTTGACTACTACCTTTCAAACCATGTGGGCCTCAAATCAAAGGACAATGACTTTGTAGCTTCATTTGTGATTACAACTGATCATTGCAAAATTGCAAGTATTGGAGAGTTCCCTTGCGATTCTTTCCCATTTTCATTTGATGACTGTAGTAGACAAAATATTATGTTCGTTCGCGTTGAGCGTTAACTTTTGCATAATTCTCCACTGATTTGGTAGTGTAGAGGAAAAGGTCATTCATTTTATGATGCGAGCACTACTTATTGGTTATGGAAAGATGGGCCATTCTATCGCCCACTTAGCTCCCCAGTATGGCATTGCCATTTCTGGAGTGATGCACACGCACTTTACCTACGAGAAGACAGACATTCCGGGATCATGCACCGGCTATACAAGCCTTACGCAAGAGGCAATAGATGGGTGCGATGTAGCTATTGACTTTTCTTCATCCAAAGACATTTTAGAGCGTATTCGCCTTTTAGCGGCGAGCAAAAAGCCAATTATAGTAGGCACTACAGGCTGGGAAAAATATGAAGATGAAGCAAAAGAGATAATCCGCGAACAAAAGGGCACTCTTTTATGGTCGCCCAATTTTTCGTTGGGCATTGCTCTCTTTAGCCGCCTTGTCACCTATGCAGCAGAGCTTTTTTGCCCTTTTGAAGAGTACGATATAGGCATGATGGAAACGCACCATCGTCAAAAGCAAGATGCCCCATCAGGAACTGCAAAAGCCCTTGCAGGCAAGGTTATGAGCCACTATCCGGAACGCACGCTCGTACATGAGCTTCCAAAAACTAAAGGCCTTGATAAAGAGCATGTGCACCTCTCTACGCACCGCTCAGGCTTTCATCCCGGAACGCACGAAATTGTATTTGACTCTCAAGAAGACACCGTCACCCTCACCCACCGCGCTCGTACGCGAGATGGCTTTGCAAAGGGCGCACTACTTAGTGCCTACTGGGTAATAGACAAAAAGGGCTGGTTTACACTTGATGATATGATCGAAGATAAACTTGGGCAAAAACCACATAAAAAGAGCAACGGAAAATGACATTTAAAATGCAAGGCGTCCTTACAGCCCTTATAACACCCTTTACAACAAGCGGCGATATCTGCGAAAAGACCTTCGTAAAACTGCTGCACCTTCAAGAAAAAAGTGGCGTAAACGGCGTTGTCCTGCTTGGCACAACGGGCGAGCCTGCTGCAGTAGATGACAATGAGCGAGATCTGCTCATCAAAACAGCAGTACGAGAGCTAAAAGGCAAAACCCCCATTATGGTAGGCTGTGGATCACCATCTACTAAAAAAACAATAGAGATGGCAAAGCGTGCCCAGGATCTTGGTGCAGATGCCATACAGATAATCCTCCCCTACATGAATAAGCCAACTCAGGAAGGCCTTTTTTTGCACTTTGAAGCTATCTGTAAGGCAATATCGCTTCCTATTTGCGTATACAACATTCCCGGGCGTACAAGTGTAAATCTAGAAGTTTCTACCCTACAGCGCATTGCAGAGCTTCCTCACATTATAGGCGTAAAAGAGTGTAGTGGCAACTTTCAGCAGATTATGGATATTATCGAAAAGATCTGCCACAAGCATTCTAGCTTTAGCATTATCTCAGGTGATGATCCCATGACACTGCCCATGATGGCAGTTGGTGCGCACGGCATAATGTCAGTGATCTCCAATATCATCCCTAAGGCAATGTGCAACTTTGTGCAGGCAATTCAGGCTGGCAATTTTGCCTTAGCCCGCGCCATGAACTATGCTATAAAGCCCCTCATGCAGGCAGTATCTGTCGAGACAAACCCAATTCCAATTAAATTTTTAATGCAGCTTGCAAATCTTGATACAGGCCACATGCGCCTGCCGCTTACTCCCCCATCGCCAAAAAGTGTGGAAATTCTCGAGCACTATTTTGAGGCGTGCCGCTATACTCTTGATGAAGAACTCTACTACAAAAACACCCAAGAGGTCTTTTCATGATTCGCAACCACCACTTTGATAAAGTAGCCTCTCGCTACCTCTTTCAAGAAATACGCGTGCGGGCAAATGCCTTTATGCAAAAGCACCCTGATGTCAAACTAATACGCCTTGGCATTGGCGATACTACCGAGCCAATTGGCCCCTACATCACAAGCCAACTTGAAAAAGCTGCCCAAAACCTAGGCACTGTTGACGGTTATACAGGCTATGGGCCAGAACAAGGAATACCAGAGCTTCGCGAAGCTATAAGCCATACTGTCTATAACAGCAACATTGATCCGGACGATATCTTTGTATCAGATGGCGCAAAATGTGACATAGGCAGGCTCCAGTTTTTATTTGGGCCAGATGCAAAAATAGCCCTACAAGATCCTGCATACCCTGTGTATCTTGATAGCTCGCTCATCTATCGCGGTGGTGAGATTGCCTTTTTGCCGTGTACAAAAGAAAATGGCTTTTTTCCTGATCTAGACAAGGCAAAAGGGTGCGATGTACTCTTTTTATGCGTTCCAAACAACCCTACAGGCACCATTTTCACTAAAGAACAGCTTGAAGAAATAGTAGCCTATGCAAAAGCACATAAGATGTTTATCGTCTTTGATACCGCCTATAGCTTTTACGTACAGGGCGATGTCCCCAAAAGCATCTACGAAATAGATGGCGCAAAAGAGGTAGCCATAGAACTTGGTAGCTTTTCGAAGATAGCAGGCTTTAGCGGCGTGAGACTTGGCTGGACAGTAGTGCCAAAAGAACTTCGCTACCGCGACGGAGGCTCTGTAAAACAAGACTGGCAACGAATAAACGCTACATTCTTTAATGGTGCATCCATACTTTCTCAAAAAGGCGGCATTGCAGCATTGAGCGAAGAAGGTATGAAAGAAGTGCAAGCCCAGGTACAGTTTTATCTCAATAACACTCGCCAGCTTGCCAAAACCTTTAAAGAGCTTGGCTTTGACACCTATGGAGGCGAGCACTCGCCCTATATCTGGACATCGATGCCAGGCCTATCTTCATGGGATGCATTTGACTATATCTTAGAGCGCGCGCATATCATCACAACGCCAGGAGCCGGCTTTGGCCCAAGTGGCGATGGCTTTTTACGAGTTAGCGGCTTTGCATCAAAAGAAACAGTAGCAGAAGGTATAGAGCGATTAAAGCACACACTGCACGTAGCAACCCGATGATTAGCGCACAAGGAAAAACATGGGCGCCAGCTGCCACTGACACAATAAAGCACACAACGCTCTCACGTGCGGTTTTAAGCGGTGCTATTGTGGCAACACTAAGCAAGATTGCATTTGATGTATGGCGATACTCGCCATGCAAAGTTATTTATTTAGCCTCACTTGCTTTTGTTGGCACATCTATTGTCAGAATTGTGTTTAAGGATTATACTTTTTGTAAAAAATGTCAGTATGCTGCTATTGATCTAACCAATAGGGTATATGGAATACAATTTGTGATCGGACTTGTTTCGGCAGTGTTTATGAGGCAGCTTCCCGTGTTATGCGGCATGCTAGCCTTAGGATTAGGGATACTGCACGGCTTTACGCACGAAATAATGCTGGTACGAAGTAACAAATCAACATAGGAAACCAGAGTGTCTACTTGGCAGATTGCACTTGCGCTCTTTTTGGTGGCAAACCCAATAGGAAATGCCCCGGTATTTGTGTCGCTAGTAAAAAACTTTACTTTTGAAAGACAAAAAGTTATTTTATTTAGAGAATCTATTTTTTCGTTTATGCTTGCTCTCTTCTACCTTTTTGTAGGCAAAGCATTTTTTGACATCATTCAAATTAAGCCCTATGCAATAAGCTTAGCGGGCGGTACAGTACTGCTTCTTATTGCACTCAGCATGATCTTTCCAAAGACTCCTACAAATGGATCTGATCGCATTCCCCAAGAGCCCTTTATTGTGCCAATAGCTATTCCGCTTATCTCTGGGGGCGGCGTGCTTTCAACAATCATGTACTTTTCTGCGAAAGAACAAAATATGCCCAAGATGTTCTTTGCCTGCCTTATTGCCTATGTTGGCGTAACGGCAGTTGTAGTAAGCTCAGCCTACCTACAAAAGCTGCTTGGAAAACGAGGCTTAATCGCTCTTGAACAGCTTATGGGTATGATCTTGGCTCTTATTTCTACCGAAATTTTTGTTAAAGGCTTTACGATGTTTTTGAAGGAGTTTTCATGACCTTAGTCACACTTACCCTCATTTTATTTCTGATCATGGACCCTGTTGGCCATATTAAGGGCTTTATAGAATGCCTCAAACACATAGAACCTAAGCGCCAAAAATTCATCATATGGCGCGAGATGTTTATTGCTCTTGGCTTTATGCTAGCGTTTAACCTCTTGGGCGAATTTATCTTTAACCTGCTTGCTATTTCTGACACAACAGTATACCTTGCATCTGGGCTTATTCTCTTTATCATCGCAATTAAGATTATCTTTGGAAATACTGAGCGAGAAGATACTAACGGCCTAACCGGTGAGCCATTTGTTGTGCCTCTTGCCGTGCCGATGATTGCAGGGCCTGCACTTTTAGCAACAATTATGCTCTATGCTGACACAGAAACAAGAATGTGGCCAATGCTTGTAGCAATCTTGCTTGCATGGCTTGCATCAAGCATCATCTTGATTAACTCGCGTAGAATTCTTGGCCTTTTAGGCTCTAGCGGCATTACAGCGTGCGAGAAGCTTATGGGTATGGTGCTAGTGCTTATCTCTGTACAGCGACTAAGCGAGGGTATACTTTTACTCTTTAAGCACGGCTAATACATGCTAAATGTAGTGCTGCTTATTGCGTATGAGGGTACATGCTATCTTGGCTGGCAAAAGACAGATCGTGATCATCTTCAGCCAAGCATTGAATTTGTCCTACAAAGCACCTTAGAAAAGATCCTGCAGCACCCGGTAGACGTTCAAGCAGCAAGCCGTACAGACCGCGGCGTGCATGCTGAAGGCCAGGTTGTAAACTTTATAACTACAAAAGATGACCTTGATTTAGAGCGGCTGATGTACGCTCTAAACTGCTTACTGCCTGATGACATTCGGGTTTTATCGGCAACTTGCGCACCTGAGACTGACTTTCATGCCACTATGTCAGCTACAGCAAAGCAGTATGTCTATAGAATTTATACCGGCCCTACCCTCTTGCCATTTTACCGCCATACACACTGGCATGTCGCTTTACCACTAAACCTAGAGCTTATGCAGCGAGCAGCAGGCATCATCACCGGCGAGCATGACTTTATAGCCTTTCGCAACCACCGTAAAGGTAAAGACTATAACGACACCGTAAGACGCGTTACGAGCATTGACATTTCTACAGGCACTAAAGATGTCTTAGAAATAAAGGTCACGGCAAATAACTTTCTTTACAAAATGTGCCGCAATATCGTCGGTACACTCGTCTATGTAGGCCTTGGCAAACTCACCTGCGGCCAAGTCGCAAATCTCTTTCAAGGAGCTAAGCGCCCCCAAGCCGGCATAACCGCCCCTGCTCGCGGGCTATCCCTACACAAAGTCTTTTACACGCTCACAACCAGCGTCATTGACCGCGCCTAAGTGATTGTATACCCATTCAAGTTCAAGAGTTAGTTTTTTTGCTGCGCGAAAGGCTCGGGCACGAAGGACACATTTTACCATTAAGTCATTTTTATAAAACCACGTTAAATCAACATCCTAGGCCCGGGCTTGAACTTGAATGGGTGTATAAACTAATTCTGGACTTGTTTTTTTGTTGCGAGGTGCTCGACTAAAAAGACAAGCGATAGGCCGAGTGCAAAAAAGGCACATGAATAGGCAAAATGAAGCGAAGTAACTTCTGGCAAGATAGGCTCTACAAGCTGTAGGCGCATATCACCTGTCTGTTCCACGCTCCAGAAGGGCCAGATTGAACGCATGGCACCCACCATAAAGCCTACTAAAAGAGCTATTGTGGCTTCTCGGTAAGTGGCTAGCAGATATCGCACAATGCGGCTAAAGAAGATAGCGCCAAGAGCTATACCGATACCCATGCTCAAAACAATGCGAAAAGAGGCAAAGTCAAAGATCCCCTGTTTGATGCCATCAACCCAAGCAACAAAGGCGCCAAGGATGGGACCATACATGCCAAGTATGTTAAGAATATAGCTACCAGAAATGCCAGGAAGAAGCATAGCTGATATGGCCATTGCACCGCAGGCTATTACCCAAAGGTCTACTAGTTGCTCAGAGTTTGTGCCGGCAGTTGGCATAAGGTCAGTGCCAGACAAAAAATAAGCCAAAACTGCACCGATTGTTACACACAAAAATACCTTTAGGGTATATTTAGAAAGCTGTTTTGCACAAAAGATCACAGAACCTACAACAAGACCCATAAAGGCTGAATAGAGAAAGGTTCTATATATCTCGTGATTGAGAAAATACTGAAAGGTCTTTGCAAGAGTGACGAACGAGCAAGCTGCCCCCAAAATAAAGAGGCACAAAAACTGCCACCGAACGGCAGTAAAAAAGGCACGAAATTGCAGCGTGCAGAGCTTTTTGATCGCTTGAGCATTGATGCTTGCAATACTTGCTAAAAGCTCTTCATAGATACCTATGATAAAGGCAACAGTACCTCCGGAAATGCCGGGAACAATATCAGCCGCGCCCACAAAAAGGCCGCTAAGAAAGACGCGCAGCATTAAACCACCTCAAGCAGCCTTGCTACATAGTAGGCAACAAGAAGTAAGACTATAAAGGCAATAATCCATATCGAGCCAGGCATCCACTTAACGCCTGCGCCATGATTAGATCTTGGCTCAAGAGTGCCAATACCGTAGGCAAAATCTTGATTTATCGGCTTTTTAAAGAGGTCGGCGCCGTCTGCGACAAGACGCTCGCCATCTAGACCTAAGAATATTGCATATTGCTTAACAAAGCCCTGTGCATAAATAGGAGAGATTAGCCGCTCCATCTGGCCATCTTCAATAGCTTGAAGGTACCCAGAGCGAATAGAGGTAGAATTTTCTACATCCTTGAGTGACATATTGAGCTCTTTTCGTCTTGACCGGAGCATATCTCCAATACTCTTCAGGTCTTGGGCCATAGTTGTATCCTCACAATAAACTGCTATTATCACAGCATTTGACATTTTTGATGAAGCATTTTTTTTGACAATTGGCCTTAGTAGCGGTATACTGTACACCTATGAATATCCTTACCGAGCAGCAACGAGGCTCTTTATACGCCATTAGCTCCGGTCTTTGTTATGGCCTTGTAGGCTACTTTGGCATGACAATTATCGAGTCTGGCTACTCCGTATTTACCATGCTATTTTGGCGCTTTTTTGTTGCTACTCTTTGCATGGCATTAGTACTCATACCTCAATACAAGCATATAGACTTTTCTTCATATAAACAAATTGCTAAAACTTTTGCCTATGGAATGGTATTTTATGGCACTTCAACAATTTGTTACTTCTTTGGTAGTCAGTATATTGGCACCGGGCTATCGATAGTTGTTTTTTTTACCTTCCCCGCAATGGTAATGCTTATAAATATACTTATGTATAAAGCAGAAGTTCACAAAATGTACTACCTAGCATTTGGGCTTGTTATGCTTGGCATGATCTTTTTGGTGAACTTTGATGATATTGGCTTTAATCTATGGGGCATTGGTATGAGCCTGTTATCGGCATTTTTGTATGCCTACTACATCATCTCAAGCAAAAAGGTGAGCATACAGCCAATGCTCTCTACATTTTTAATATCACTTGGCTGCATGCTAACAAGCCTTATATTTGCCCTTTTTGATTCAAGCATGTATCTGCCAACTACACTAGACAGCTGGTTTAACATAGGTTCTATGGGCCTTATCTGCAGCGCCATCCCCATACTTCTACTGCTACAGAGCCAAAAGTACATTAGCTCTGAAAAAGCCTCCATGCTGTCAGTGCTCGAACCCGTATTTGTCGTACTCTTTGGGATGCTCTTACTCGACGAACAAATAAAAGCCACCGAATTTTTAGGCATCGCTATTATCCTCTCAGGCGCCTTCCTCACGCTCTTCACCAACGACAAAGCCACCCTCAAAGCATCAGGATAATACTGAATAGCTGATGCGTAGGATGTTCGCTTTTTTCTTTTGTTTGGTTGCAGTTACCTTTTCAAGTTCATGTAGGCTTTTGACATGTGTGCCTCCGCAGTGTTGAGGAGGAAAATCCCCTATCTGGACAAGGCGAGGCTGAGCATCCTTTGTAGATATGCCTAAATCATGTTTAATGAGCTTTTCAAGTTCATGGTTAACGCGGGCAAGGTCCACTTCACATTCAGAAATAAATTCTACATAGGCGCCATCTACATAGTGATGGCCCTTAACAGCTTTTACACCTGGGTAAAGCATTTCTACAGCATGGCTTAAAAGATGGCCTGCTGTATGTAGGCGCATGTTGAGCATGCGACGCGCGACATCAAGTTTAAGCTCCACGCGCTTGCCAACAAGGTGTGCTGCATCGAACTGTACGTAGTGACGCACCTCGTTATCTTCCCAGCGAACAGCCTGTACGTTCACACCATCGATAGTGCCTAAATCGTAGGGCTGCCCTCCGCCTTGGGGGTAAAAAATAGTGCGGTCAAGCACTATAAAGCCTTGGCCGTTAGCTACAACCTCTGCATCGGTTGTCATCATATAACTGTCTTTAAAATAGACTAAAATAGTTTTCATATGCACATATTTTAGCAATTTTGATTGTTTTATGCAAGCATATTTCTTATCTCTTCAATTTTTTGCCGCAAGCGTGCTACGATTTTGACCAAAAAGAGGAACAAAATGGAACCTACACACCCCTATCGACGGCATAACGAGCTAGAATAAAGCCCAAAGCGAGATCGAGAAACAGCCAACACCAGCACTTCCATAATAAAAAAACCCTTGCAAACCAATGGTCTGCAAGGGTTCTTTTCGTTAGAGCTAAAAGCTACTAACTACTAGCGCACGCGTGTAATTACAAGGTGAGCTGACACTGGGCTTGAACCCTTAGCAGCAAACGGTGTAACTGTAATCGCGTCTCTTTCACCGGCTGGGTTACGGATAGAAAGTAGGGCATTTTTAGCTGTTGTTGTTACAAGAGCTGTTCCTACGATCTGTCCTGACTCAGCAGCACGTGTTGTGTAGTCAAGTTCCTTGACGCCTGAGCCGGTATCAAGACCAACAACAAGTCTGCCACCTTCAGATGAGCTTACCTGGAACTGTACTAGGTACGTACCAGCTTCTGCTAGCTTGAAGGAGTCTTTTGCCTTGCGAGCAATTTTGCTTCCGCTGACGGAACCGTCTTTGGAGAAGCTAATTGCAGCACCTGGCTGAACACCTGCCATATTGTCTGTGCTCATTACGCCAAAGAAGTCGGCAAAATCAGCAACTCCGCCTGGTTCGCCTTGTGGACCACGGCAGCCTCTTTCACCTCGTGGGCCTCTATGACCTCTGTGGCCTGTCTTACCGCTGTGTCCATTATGACCGCGTGGACCTCTTTCGCCACGTGATCCTGATGAACCGGAATGACCTGCTGGGCCAGTCTTACCGCGCTTGCCGCGTTCGCCCTTTGGACCTTTATGTCCGCGTTCACCTGTAGATCCTGATGAGCCTGTATGTCCTTTTGGACCACGATCACCTTTTGGACCCTTATGTCCGCGCTTACCTGTTGATCCTGATGAGCCAGTTTCGCCGTGCTTACCGCGCTTACCGGTATGACCGCGTTTACCTGTGCTACCATGTCCACCTTGCTTACCGGTCTTACCGCGATGGCCTGTGTGACCGCGCTTACCAGTTGAACCTGATTCGCCTTTATGTCCGCGCTTACCGCGTTCACCTGTAGATCCTGATGATCCTGTATGTCCTTTTGGACCGCGATCACCTTTTGGACCTTTGTGTCCGCGCTTACCTGTTGAACCTGATGAACCAGTTTCGCCAGTTGAGCCCTTCTTACCGCGATGGCCGGTATGGCCGCGCTTACCTGTGCTACCTGAGCTACCATGTCCACCCTGCTTACCGGTCTTACCGCGCTTACCTGTATGTCCGCGCTTACCTGATGAGCCTGATTCACCTTTTGGACCGCGTTTGCCGCGTTCACCCTTAGATCCTGTTGATCCTGAATGTCCTCTTGGACCGCGATCACCTTTTGGACCTTTATGTCCGCGTGGACCGCGCTCACCTGATGAACCAGTTTCGCCGTGCTTACCGCGCTTACCGCGCTCGCCGCGTGAACCTGTTTCACCATGCTTACCGCGTTTGCCGCGATGGCCGGTATGACCTTCTTTACCGCGCTTACCTGTTGAACCAGTTTCACCGTGCTTACCGCGTTTTCCGCGATGACCGGTATGGCCTTCCTTACCACGCTTACCGCGTGAGCCTTCATGGCCTGTAGAACCTTCTTTACCGCGTGGTCCGCGATGGCCAGTATGACCTTCTTTACCGCGCTTGCCGCGTGAGCCTTCGTGACCGGTAGAACCTTCTTTACCGCGCTTACCGCGTTTTCCGCGATGGCCAGTATGACCTTCTTTACCGCGCTTGCCGCGTGAGCCTTCGTGACCGGTAGAACCTTCTTTACCGCGCTTACCGCGTTTTCCGCGATGGCCAGTTGAACCTTCTGGTCCAGTTTCGCCATGCTTACCGCGTTTTCCGCGTTTGCCGCGATGGCCTTCTGAGCCAGTTTCGCCGTGCTTACCGCGTTTGCCGCGTGGTCCGCGATGGCCGCGAGGACCCGTCTTTTCGCTGCTGGAGCTAGAGCTTGAGCTTGAACTTGAGCTTGAGCTTGAGCTCGAGCTTGAACTGCTACTCGAATCTGAGTAGGCAGTGTTCAAACAGAATAAGCCTGCTAACACCATTGCCAGCACTTTGTTATATACCATCATATCCTCAAAGTTGTGGTTGTTATTCAGTTTTTTATATGTACAACACTTAACGTGTCTTTACTGACAACACCACATTTGAGAAATTTTCACAAGAGAAAACTTATTATTTTTATTTATCGCTACGCAAAATCATAGCTTCATAATGAACGGCACTATGATTGATGAAGATAAGAGGCTCGGCATCAAAGTCAAGATTAGCCCAGCCGCTCCAATGAAAATCATTGCCGCCCAATTTTTGAACAACAATAACAGGACGCTCAACCATATCGCTAAAAGCTTTTAGCTCAGGCCCAGAACCCCAACTTGATAATTTTGAAATCCAGTTGCAATACTGTTCTTGAACAGTATCACCACGTTCGAAATAGGCCTGTAGGGCCATTTCGTCCGTTTTAAGGCGCTCTTCGATTAGCGGCAAATATTCCGGCATACGAAGGCGCTCAGCTATACTCTTTCTCCAGACTGCCATGCCACGATTTTCTTGAGGTGTAAGATCATTGCATGAATAAAAAAAACAATCACCACCACCCGCATTATGCTTTGGATGATATTCTTGATCGATTTTAGCAACCATCTTATCCTGCAGTCTATGAATCTTCTGGCGAAGGCGCTTTGAAAACTGTGCAAATCGATGTGAGTCTAGAAAAAGATTGGTATGCTCAAAAACCCTCGTTTCACCCCGCTCGGGGTCATTAAGGTATTCGTCGATCAGGCTTTGATGCACGCCAAGAAACTCAAGACGCGCTTTTGTAGCATCCCTCATTAACAAAGCAGTCTCAGACCGAATCGAAGAGCGAAACTCATTAAGGGAAGTATCTAAAGCACTAAGGGCATTGTAGCGCTCTAATAGCTCACCCCACGTTTTGGGCTTTGTTTCGTAAAGAAGAGCAAAATCTTTTTCTAACTCATTAAGCTTAGTACCTACACGTGTTTCAATAGATTCAGGAACTTCCAGTCCCAGACATTGTAATTTTTTAACATCGAGATCAATATTAAGGAGGCTTAAGAAAATATATATGTTTTGTACACTTTCTTGGGCAACTTCAGTGCTTTTAAGATATTGAGTTAGAAACTCTTCTATTGCTTTTTTCTTAAGTGGCTTTGATTTTTCATGCGTCTTGATAATTTCTAATACTACATCTAGAAGTTTACCGGGAATACCATCTTTAACGCGCTCTATAACCTCAACAGCATTGTTACTTTCAACTAATGCTGCTCGAGTCTCTTTTGCATACTTGAGTAATCTATTCCACTTTTCAACTATGTTATTAGGGTCTTTACATTTTTCTTCTATAGTCTTTATGTATTGATCAAGTGAAGAAATATCAGTAACTTTTTCAATCTGTTTTTTATATGTTTCAATTTCATCAGACTGTGTGAAAGAAGCACCAATGGAAGTAGCAAATACACCTCTAATACTAGCTAGCTGCTCTCGAGAAAAGACAGAGTCAGTGTACCAACCACACCAACGGAAAAATCGGTCTATAAAATTCAGTTCATGCAGAGAGACAAAGTTGCCATCTGTAGAGATAAATATAAATACTTTAGAGGCAAATAGCCCCACTTTATGTGAGGTAGTCATCTTATTATAAAGATAACGAAAATCGACATCATTTTGGTATGATTGTGATACTAAAAAAGGTAAATTACGTAAATTGACATCTCTCATAGTAAACATTTTATCAAATTATCTAGATTATGATCAAGAAAGAAGTGAAATAGTCTCCTCTAGGCGGCTATCACTATCTAAAATTTCACTAGGGGTAAGCTGGCGACTTGAAGATGCCCCTATGACAAAAAGATGGTCTATAGCCTTAGAAAGGCGCATCACCGGGTCTATATTCGTATTCCAGGGAGAAAAGAGGGTAAAACAAGAAAATCCAGCTTTTTTATAGGCATCAATCATTTCATGGCGCTCAAAGTTATTGTCCCCAAGGGCAATAAGAGTCTCATCTTGCTTATAATTTGCCCCTACATAGCGGGCAAATTCATCTCTAGCTGGCAGTGCAGGATCACCTGGAATATGGGAGTTTACAACGCGAATTACCTTATCATTAGTAGCAAAGGCTGCGTTTTGCAAGGGGCGATTTGGCACGCTAGGATAGGCTGTATAGGTAGTTTCTGACCTTTCGGGAAGGTATGCAAGTCTGGAACTATTATAGAGAACAACATCCTGATCTATCGCGGCAGTATCACTAGATCGCACCAGCCTCCAATTTGCAGGAAGAGATGATTCTAGCTTTGCTAAAAATGGCTCGCTACACTCCTGCAGGGCCACAATATCGCTATATTTATTTATAATTGAACCCACAAGCTCTACTACGCGCTGATCGCGCGCTGTTAGACCATCCGGCTGTACGGCATAGTCTAAGTCAGTTAGTAAAGAACCATTTAAGCCTTGAGAGTCTTTTTCCTTAACCCACGACATATAGGCAGTGTTCATTACATTCCAGCTTACAATCTTCGTGCCATTGACCTCGATGCCAACGGGCAGGTGATCTGAAGGAAACTGCCATTTGCCCGCAAGAGTGCCTACAAATACTTGCTGAATAGCAGCCTCTATTTCACGCTTTAGCTTGAGCATTTCTACCTTTGGAATAAGCTGCTTGATGCGAACAGCTGCCATAAGGGCATCCGAAGTACCTTCAATCCATCTGCCTTTTGAAAAGTTATGCACTGATGATGCCGCTTGAGAAAGGGCTAGAAGGGCAAGTGACGCTATTTCAATTTCAAGCGAGTGCGAAGCGAGCGCTGCAAGGTAGATGACATTGCTTGCAAGGCGCGTAAGTTCCTTTGCAACTTCTGCCATATCGCGGCCTTTTGCTGCCTGGTAGAGATGTTCAGCACCCTTAGCAATATCGTGACAGGTAGTTATGGCCATGCCTACTGGGCGCATCAAAATTGTCATTGCAACTGCGCTTACGCTAAGGGCAAGCTCTAGAATTTGACCGCCAGAAAACAGAGTGATAGAGCGACTAATACCTGCTCCAACAGCAATAATGCGACCGACCGGCTGGTAGAGACTTATAAGTGGAAGAGCGGCTTTTACAACCCGAAGAGCAAGATTTTGTTTTATTGGAAAATCATTATCAAACTCTCGATGGGTAAAATTAATTTCTTTTTGCGTACAACAGTCAATCATCTCTACCATAACTAATTCCTTATATTAAACAAAAATTATATGAACTAAAGTGTTATTTTGCAAGTTGACATAGAAAATAGAATTTCATATAGTTTGCCATTATGCGTATTTTACTTTTATATATATGCTTTTGTTCTTGCCTACATGCAGATAAATACCAGGATTTTTTTACTGACATTGAAACTCTTGAAAATACCATTCACTACGAATTCTATAATGATGATCCTGCATACAAGAACAAGCGGGATATAGCAAGACGTGAGCTTGTATCAGCACTTACTACACTTGGCGCCACGCATACTGAGGAGCGGATTACAGATTTTAGACTAGAGCTTGTGCCTATATGGCAACTTAACCTACAAAATAGCTCTCAGGATCAAGTTATCAGGCTTGCCGATGGCCAATTTGAAATTAGCGTACAAGAACTTGAGGCATTAAATAAAAGCGCCTATGCAACCTATCTTGCCGATAGCGGCCTTGAGCACGAGATGCTAAGAAGCATGCTAGTCTCAGGATCCGAGACGATTGAAGAGTATTGCCTTGCTATGTATCGCTGTGTAGTAAGTAAAGTAGCTGCTTTTAGAACAAGCACATCAAAACCCTATCATCGAACGCTAAATGAACCCCTTGCAACCTACCACATCTACACAACAAACGCCCCAAACATAGCCTACGACTTATTTTTTAAAAGGCACTATATGAATAAGAATCAAGATAGGCTTAAAAGCACCTATAAACAGGTCCTCAAAGAGATCTTTCATCACGTGCTTAGCAATATGCAAGATGATGGTATCGAAGTGCCTGTGCTACCTGGCTTTGGCCTGGGGGCATTTTTACCGGACTTTTTAAAGCCGGATGGTGCAAAAGCCTTCAGCGAAGCCTTAAATGAAGTACTAGATGAAGGCCAATTTTTCTTTATTGCCTTGATCTTTGCTGATCCTGGCAAGCGAATACATCCATATGTCCGTGCAGCATGCCAAGATAAAAACATCTACTACACAAATAAAAGCTGCCTCGACATTGCCCACCTTGGCGCAACATATGACATAAAAATGGGCATGCTCAATCCCGGCGATCCGGCATGCATTACAGGCCAATTTTGGCAAAAGGGTCACATTGCACTAGAAGAGATGTGTGCGCTCTTTACCACTCTCCTCTTTTCCCAAACTGGCACCATGAACCCCACACTCCTCTCAAACATCAGACCAACAAGATAAACAAGATTAAGGGGTCTTATCAAAAAATATAACAGGATCCTGCGAGCGAAGCGGATCCTGTTATTTAACTATTTGAAATGTTTTTTATGATCGTGTATACTTGCGGGCATGAAGTGAAACGCGCTAGGAGCTTTGCCTTGCGGCAGCCAAGCTATCCATGCTTGAGAGCCACTACCTGAGTAGCAGTCGACGTTGCCCGTAGAAATCTACATTCGCTATCATAAAAGTAACTAAGACACCAATCAAACCTTCCTATCAGATCTTTTGTACCACGTTTAAAAATTTGGATGGGTACCACAATAGCTTCCTTGTTTGAACCATCGCCATCAAATACGCGCGTGATTCGCACTCCTTCTGAAGCGAAATGTACTTCTATAGGATACCCAGATTCAGAGACATGCCCATAGTTACCAAGAATAAACGCATAAGCCACATTTCCCGTATAACGACCTTGGCTACAAGAACGCATAAACCTCATTAATCGCTCAGGTATCTGCCCTTTCTTATGAAGGAGAGTCGCCCATTTAGAGACATGCTCTATAGATTCCCATCCACTTGTGTCTAATGCATCCACAATTCCGAAAGCCTGCAACAAAGCAGCAAATTGGCCATTACGAGATGGGTTATCTTCTCCATCAGTTTTATTCTTGGCATCAACAACTGTAATCTTATCACAAACTCGCCACAGATCGGCGGCAGCGCAAGCAAACATGTCTGAGTCAACAACATCTCTATTAATTCTGTTTTCCCATTCTAAAAAAATACCTTCCTGCAAATTTCTGTCAGCTTGCTCTGTGCCATTCAAAACATTTCGTAATTTTGTTATGTGCTCTTGAATTTGCTCACTATCATCACTTGAGCGGCCTGATTTTCGTATGGCTCTAGGAGAAAAACGTCTATCACTTCTTGGGCTTGTTGGCTCTGAAGTTCCCGATAGGCGAAGACCCCGCAGCACGCTTACAAGACTTCTCTTGCTCTCTGTTCTTTGCAGCACAGGCCTTGTGACCGGAGGTAACGTACTACCCAATGCATCCATGTGATAATTTCCATTAAAAAAGAATCCAGGATTGTACCAGAAGAGGTGTTTTTTCTGCGTTGACAGAATTATAGTACTTACTTATTTTGAACGCTATGAACGCTACCATTCGCAAATCTCAAGAACGTGGATATTTTGATCACGGCTGGTTAAAGACCTATCACACCTTTAACTTTGGCGATTATTACGATAGTCGCTACACAGGTTTTAAGACTCTACGCGTGATAAATGAAGACCAAGTTATGCCAGACTCAGGATTTGGCATGCACGCTCACCGCAACATGGAAATCATCACCTATATAATTGAAGGCTCTCTTGCCCATAAAGATAGCCTGGGCAACACATCAGTACTTCGAACAAATGAACTGCAGCTTATGCATGCAGGCACTGGTATTACCCACAGCGAGTATAACCCCTCAACAAAAGATCCCGTACACTTTTTGCAGATATGGCTAACTCCTGATGTACAAAATGTTACTCCAGGCTATAGCCAAGTCATGCCTCACCTTGAAAAAAACGCCTTAACACTCATTGCCGCAAAAGAAAAGGCCCCCTTAACAATCTACCAAGAGGCCAAAGTCTATCTGCTAGACTTAGAGGCAAATAAGTCTATCTCTTTACCGGTTGAAAATTCCGGATACCTCCAAATAATAAAAGGTACCATCCTCCTTGACAATACCCCTCTAGACCACGGCGACGGCGCAGCCTTTACATCCAGCAAAAGTTACACCCTCATCGCCAAAACGCCCTGTCTAGCCATCTATTTCTCACTTTAAGAAAAACCGGGAAGGTCGCGAAGAGCGCGAAGAAGAATATAAAATTTTCCCTTTGTTTTCTCTGTCTTATTTTCGCATACTTCTTGCGACTGACTTGTCGAAATAGAGGAATTTCACGTATTCTTAGCGCCATGACAGAAAAATCTCACCACAAACCGTTTGTTGCCGTGCTCGATAAGGCAAAAGTTGATGTTTTGAAAAATGCGCTTATCGAACAGGGCTTTGAATTTACAGCGCCTCAGTACACGATCTTTGCTGCGCGCAAAAAAGGGCTCTCAGTAACTCTCTACACATCGTTAAAGCTCACCGTACAGGGTAAGGAGATGGCAGAGTTCATCGAGTATTTTTTGGAACCGCAAATATTGGGTACCTTTACCTTTACCAATCCCGTAAGCGCTCTAGAGCTTGATCTTACGCCAAGGATCGGCGTTGACGAAGCCGGAAAGGGCGATTTTTTTGGACCGCTATGCATTGCTGCTGTCTATGGCAAAGATAACGACATACAAAAAATGGCAGAGCTTGGCGTCAAAGACTCTAAAAATTTGAGCGACCAGCAGGTGCTAAAACTTGCTGACATCATACGGAAGACCTTTTTACACGAGGTTATCCGCATTGGGCCAAGTAAGTACAACGAGATGTATGCAAACTTTGGCAACTTAAATAGCCTCCTTGCTTGGGGCCACGCTACAGCTATCGAAAAACTGTCAGCAAGAGCCAACTGCAGACATGTTGTTATCGATAAATTTGCCCATGAGTCTGTAGTTTTAAAGGCCGTACAACGAAAGAAGCTCGACATAGACCTCACGCAAAAGGTGCGAGCCGAAGAAGATCTCGTCGTAGCCGCTGCGTCAATACTAGCAAGAGCTGCCTTTTTGGAAAGCATGAAACGCCTGTCAGACGAAGCTGGTTTTGAAATTCCAAAAGGAGCCTCCGACAAGGTTATAGAGGCGGGCATAAAAGCGGTAAAAACCTTTGGCCAAGATGTACTCGACAAAATTGCTAAAACGCATTTTAAAACTAAAGATGTGATTCTCGATGCTCTATAGACTCTATATCAAAAACCTTGTGCTTGTTGAAACCTGTGAGATACTCTTTCATAAGGGATTTACCGTAATTACCGGAGAAACAGGGGCTGGCAAGTCCGTTATCTTATCATCGTTAAACCTTCTTCTTGGCCATAGGCAAGATAGTTCTATGATTCGCCAAGGAGCAAGCTCTAGCATTATAGAAGCTACCTTTATAGAGCCCAAAGTGTTGCCACTTTTAGATGAATCAGGCATATCTTACGATGAAAGCCACGAAATCATCATCCGCCGAGAGCTTTTGGCATCGGGAAAAAGCCGCGCCTTTGTAAATGACCAAACCGTGCAGCTCACATTTTTAAAACAGCTAGCTCCATACCTTGTTGAAGTCTCTGCCCAGCATGCGCACATAGAGCTTGCCCAAGCCCATGTGCCAGCCGATATTTTTGATAGCTTTGCCGAAAACGAACCCTCCAAAAAGGCCTTTCAGGAGGCCCACCAGCAACACATGTCACTCATCAAGAAAAAGCAAGACTTTTGCCAAGAAGAGCAAATGCGCATTAGACGCATAGAGACGCTCGAGCGCGAGATTGAAGAAATAGCTACCGTTATGCCTGTTGAAGGTGAAGATGATGCCCTCTTTACAAAATATACAGAGCTATCAAAAACTTCTGAATCACTAAGCCTTATGCAGGATCTAGCTGGAGCTTTAGATGGAGAAGAACAGTCAGCACTTTCTCAACTTGCCCGCTCAAAAACCCTATTAGAGCGTCTTGCGCAAAAAAACAGCCACTACGAAAGTTATGTAGCAGGCTTTAAAGGTGCATTTTCAGAAATTCAAGACCTTGCCTTTGAGCTTGCAAAAAGTGTAGAGTCGGCCTCTGATGTAGAAAACGAGCTACAAGAAATAGATTTTAGGCTCAAAAAGCTCCACGAGCTTAAAAAGAAGTATGGCCCTACACTTACTGACGTTATTGCCTATAAAGAAATGCAACTCAAGAGCCTCTCATCTCTTTCTAAGGAAACTGTAACAATCGAAGAGCTTGATGAGCAGCTTGCTGCTATAAAAGCCCTTGTAGACAAACAAGCAAAAACCCTTTCAGAAAGGCGCCACAAGGCTAAAGAGCACTTTTCAAGCGCCATTACAAAAGAGCTATCTGAGCTTAACATGCCTACTGCACAGTTTGAAGTAGAGCTTACGCCACACGAAAGAACGTTAGATGGCGATGAGCAAATACAGTTTTTCCTTACGCCAAACCGCGGCGAGCAAAAGGTGCTAGTCCATGAAGCAGCAAGTGGCGGCGAGCTTGCAAGGCTATCTCTTGCCATAAAGTGCGTGATGATGGACAAAAACCCCGTGGGCACTATCCTCTTTGATGAGATAGATGCAAACATTGGCGGAGAGACTGCAAGCCTTGTTGGCAAAAAGCTTGCCCATGTTGGAAAAAGCTGCCAAGTGCTTGCTGTTACACACTTTGCACAAGTTGCAGTTACGGCAGATCATCACCTACATATCCAAAAACAAGAAGTCGACGGACGTACAACAACCCACATAAAGGCCCTCGAGAAAGAAGCAGAAAGGCATTCTGAGCTTAATCGCATGCTAGGCGGCAACACATCTATTGCTTTTTTTGCTGCGTCCCAGTAATTTGCTGAAAAATCCTATTTTTCATACTGGAGGCTCTTTAGTGATGCGCATTCTTTCTTGTCTTGCCTTATGTACAATGGCCCTTACACAACTTAGTGCTGATGAACCTGCTTTTTCTGTTGCAGCATCATACAATGGCGTAACGCGCGCAAAGTTTACTCACCCTCATTCTGAGCGCAACCACCACCTTACCTTTCGAGAAGGATATGTCGTAGGTACATACACCCACGAGCTTAAAACAAATTCAAATCTGCAGTTTGGCCTTGGCTACATGGGTACGCAGTTTCACTTTTCACATCACCCAAAAAGGACAAGTTTTGGCGAACAGCACTTTGACAACCTACTTGTGCAGTTTGGTGGATCCACAAAGGAGATTGAAAAATGGAAGTGGGATGCCGGCGTCGGCATGCAGATTAATACAGCCCATTTTCACCTTTCTCGCTACACATTCTTTAACGGCGTGCTACATGGAACGCACTTTTGGAAAGATGACTGCAACCTGCACGTAGGTATTCTTGGCTACTCCGGCATGAGCTATTCTCGCATGCTGCCAATAGTTGGCTTCGACTACAAAATATCCCCTAAATGGAAGCTACATGCGATATTTCCCCTATGCATGAATGTGGTCTATGGCATCAACGACAAATGGGCGATAGACTGCGGCCTTCGCTTTATGCTCACGCGTCAAAGACTTGGTGATGATGGCTACTATAAGCGCGGCCTTGTTGCTTACACAAACTGGGGCGCTGAAGCCGGTCTTAACTACAGCGTAAACTCTCGCGTTCGCTTTAATGTACATATCGGTGAAACATTTGCAGGTCGCATGCGCCTTTCTACAAGAAGCGATCATCACCGTAAACACCTTCGCCTAAATCCAGCTCTTTATTATGGAGTTAGTGCTAATGTCGCTTTTTAGCTTGAAACTCTAATCGAGAAATAGTATGCAAGTATCTAAAACAAGGAATCTCTATATGAACAAAATCTTCTTCTCAATACTCCTCTTAGGAACATGCAGCCTTAGAGCTGATGCTCCTGCCCCATCTGACTTTACAATGCCTCTAGAGGTCAAAAAGGCCCCCGTAGAAAAAGCTGTGCAGCTCAAAATCGAGATGGCAGAAGAAAATGGTGCTAGCTACGGCCTACAAAAAAGTGCTATCTATAATGAGATCTCCACACGCCTTTCTCTTGCTGCTATTAAACTAAAAGAGGGCCAAGGAGTACCACAACTAACACTTCGCGTAAAGACCATCCTAGCCGATCGCGCTGTAGCGACATTCATCCAGCTTGGATTTTTTGAAGATGCAACACTTAACCGCAACCAAAGCACAGTACAGGCCTTGACATGGTCACAGGCTACAATGCTTTCATGTGCAAAAGAAGATGTAGCCAAAGAGGTAATGCCGGTCATCCAGCAGATGACAAACAGCTTTATCCTCGAATACCAAAAGGCTATGCAACCAACTTAACCAAAAAAATGGAGATTTTATGAAAATATTTGATGTAATCGCTTGGATATTGCTCGTAGTAGGAGGCTTAAATTGGGGCCTAGTAGCGCTTCACTATAACCTCGTTGAGATGATCTTCGGTGCAGGCATCTCCCCAATCGTATACGGCCTTGTTGGCATTGCTGCAGTCTACGCTATCATCCGTCGCTGCCAGTGCTCATCTTGCTGTAAGTAAGCGCTAGTTACCGGTCTCGGTCTCGGTGGCGTCAACTTAAGATCCGGTTCTTGATCTTGATCTTGATCTTAATCTATTTTTTGAAGAACACGTAAAAAAGAAAGATTAAGATTAAGATTAAGATTAAGATGAATTATCCTTAAGTTAACACCATCGAGACCGAGACAGAATTTTTAAATCCCACCTATTAAAATTTATCCTACCTATATCGATCTTTATTTAGTTGACACTAGACCCAAAAAGGCTGATTATATTTGCCTTATGACACAAAAGTTTGCACAAATCCCCCTCCAGTGGGTAGGTCCAATATTGTTTGCAGGTCCAGAGGTTGAAGGCGAAATTGAAGTGCCTTTGGCTACCTTTGAAAGCCCCCTATGGCCCTCGACTGAACGTGGAGCACTCGTTACCAAAAAAGCAGGCGGCATTAGGGCTTGCATTGTTGATGAGCGCATGACAAGATCTATCGCTGTTCAGGCTGTAGATATCGTACACGCCCACAAAGTATATAACAGTTTATTAAATCAAAAAACTGAACTTGCAAAGGTTGCAGAGTCTACAAGCTCTCACATCACCTTTTTAGACATGCACATCCAGCTTGTTGGCAATATCCTCTATATACGCCTAGAAATGAAAACTGGCGATGCTAGCGGCCACAATATGGTCACAAAGGCAGCTGATGCTGTGCTACGCTGGATAACAAAACAGTATTCTGAAGTATCCTACGTCACGATTTCCGGCAACTTTTGTACAGATAAAAAGGTATCTGCCGTAAATGGCATACTGGGTAGAGGCAAACATGTAGTTGCCGATGTCTTAATCCCACGAAATCTTGTGCAAAAGGTTTTAAAAGCAACCCCTGAAGACATTGTTCAGCTCAATATTAAAAAAAATTATATTGGCTCTATTCTTGCAGGAAGCATCCGCTCCAGCAACGCCCACTTTGCCAACATGCTTTTAGCTCTTTACCTCGCAACAGGACAAGATGCTGCCAATATTGTTGAAGGCTCTCAAGGCATTGTCTACGCCGAGATGCAGCAAGACAGCCTCTACTTTAGCGTAAGCATACCAAATATTATTGTAGGCACAGTCGGCGCCGGTAAAAACCTTGACTTTGTCTACGAAAATCTCAAGCGCCTTGGCTGTAAAGATAGCCCGGCAAATGCGCGCCGCCTTGCAATCATTGCAGCAGCTACCTGCCTTTGTGGTGAGCTTTCGCTCCTTGCGGCCCAGACAAACCCGGGAGAGCTTGTGGACACACACATGCGTCTAGAGCGAAAGGGTGCTGTATGATCGGAATTGAAGCACTTAGCTTTTATACATCTCGCTACTACATAGACCTTAAGCTGCTTGCTAAAGAGCGTGGTATAGATCCTGACAAGTACCTAGTAGGCCTTGGCCAAGAGTTTATGTCCGTTACACCACCTGATGAAGACGTAGTAACCTTAGCGGCAAATAGCGCTAAAGCCGCTCTTGAAGGAATTGACCCTAACTCAATCTCCATGGTTTTAGTAGCTACTGAATCTGGCATTGACCAGTCAAAGTCTCTTGGTATTTGGGTACATAGCCTCCTTAACCTTCCAAAGTCATGCCGCATCGTTGAGCTTAAGCAAGCTTGTTATGCAGGCTGTGCAGGACTTCAACTTGGTCTTTCGTACGTGAAGCAAAATCCAGGCAAGAAGGTGCTTGTTATCACAACAGACATAGCCCGATATGGCCTAAAGTCTGCCGGTGAGCCCACCCAAGGCTGCGGCTCTTGTAGTTTTGTCCTATCATCAAATCCAAAGATTATTGCCTTTGAGCAAGAAGTTGGTATCTACACCTCTCATGTCATGGACTTTTGGAGACCAAACTACTCTGATGTTGCCTTCGTCGACGGCAAGTATTCCACCAAAATTTACCTAGAAGCACTAGAAGAATGCTGGAATGCCTACCAGCAGGAATCTAAACGCAGCTTTGATGATCACTACAGGTTTTGCTACCACTTGCCTTTTGTGCGCATGGCACAAAAAGCGCATGAGCGCCTCTCAAAGCTTAATGGCAAAGAGCCATCACTAGATGGCGTTGCAAATAGCTTTATTTACAGTCGCTCTCTTGGCAATAGCTACACGGCCGCTCTCTTTATTGGGCTTGCCTCGCTTCTTGAACATACTTCCGAAGATCTTGCCGGCAAGCGAATAGGCTTTTTTAGCTACGGCTCAGGCTGCGTGGCAGAATTTTTTAGCGGCATAGTTCAGCCAGGCTACAAAGAACACCTACAGACTAGCCTTCATCAAGAGATGCTTGAAACACGTGAGCCTCTCACGCTATCAGAATACGAAGCCTTTTTTAGCTTCCGCCTGCCCGAAGATGGCTCCACCCTCACAATCCCCACCCACAAAACAGGCTCCTTCCGCCTAAGCGGCATCTCGTCCCACGAGCGCCAGTACTCTAGCGTTTAATTAGACGAGCGCTAGGACGGACTTAGTAAGAATACGTTCAACTTTTGTTGGATCTATGTCAGTAAACCAGGTGGTAAATTGTAAGACAGCCTGCTTTATGTACATCTCATAGCCATAGACGATGTGACACGAGCGCTTAGCCGCTTCTTGCAAAAAGGCTGTATCTTTTGGACGCGAGCGTATATCCATGGCAATAGCACCCGGAATAATATAGGCTGGGTCTATAGGCATATCAACACTTGTTGCGTTTATGATAATGTCATAGTCGCTTGGAACTTCATCAAGGCCTTTTCCCATACAACCAAGACTTATAGCAAGCTCTGTAGCCCGCTCTTTACTCCGGTTACAGACTGTCACTTTTGCACCTCGCCTGATAGCTTCCCAGCAAATGGCTTTTGCAGCACCGCCGGCACCTATAACGACTACTTTTTTGCCGGCAACGCGTACATGGTCTTCTAAGGCATTAAGCGCTCCTGGAGCATCGGTGTTAGAGCCGTAGAGCTTGCCATCTTTGATGGTGAGCGTATTTACAGCGCCAATAGCTTCAGCACTTGGCGTTAGGTAGGTGCAGTACTGCATGATGCGCTCTTTTAAGGAAGTAGTAACGCTGAGGCCCTTAAAACCAAGCTTTTTGATATGTTCCATAGCCTGATCTAGCTCATCTGGTCGTATCGGCATCTTTATGTATAAGCCGTCGCGACTATCCTGACGCATCACCTCATTATGGCTTATGTGTCCCATGCTTCTATCAACAACCTCCCCTATTAGACCATAAAGCCCGGTTGCTTGGCGTAAACGATTGTAGGAATAGATGCTAACAAGGTCTTTAGCTGCAATTTGACCAGGAGCCACCTGCGTAGCTTCATCAAGACAGGTGTATGTCCATGGCTGGCCATGTATTGGCGCTACAATACGGCTTAAGTGGCCCGTCGGCCCCATGGTCATGCATAAACACTTTGAGCTCTTACTAAATTCAACCATCCTAAACGTATCAAGAGAGGAATTTGCCATGCAGGCAAGTTTATAAAAATCTACAGGTATTGATGTAAGCTCATCTACAATCTCTTGCAGGTCATCTGGTGTCTTTTGAAAATCGTGATAAGATCGTATAATTTGTAGCTTAGGATATTTGACTTGCACTTGCCGGATAAATTCTTTAGGCACTGTATAATCAAGGTCAATATAGGCAGGCTGCAAAGTCAGAAGTTCCTCTATTGCATGCTCGCTCATACCACGAAACGTAAAGACCACAGGAACGGGCGTAGCTGTTAACACCCCTCTAAGAGAATCCAAGTCAATGCTGTCAAATAAATCTAAACGCCATTCTATAAGTGAAGCATGTTCTAACGCACGAGCAGTTTGACTTTCTATTTCTTGTATAGATGGTCCCTTAACGGCAATACACAGCATCTGATAGCCAACCCATTGTTTGTAGTGGTAGAGCTTGGCAGTAGTTCTCGGCTACGCTGAGACATGAGCCAATGCGGCTAAGTATTACAAAACGAGGAATATTCGATAAGGCTTTTTTATCCATCTCTAGAGCTGCCAAAATGGCATCTGGGTCTATCTTGAAGCTACAATCGACACCATATGATTGTAGTATATGCCTAACCCTTTGAAAATCGTTTTCAGATAGAACATTCATGCGATAAGAAAAATAGGCTTCAGCAACCATTCCAATAGCAACAGCTTGTCCATGAGGTATGTTATACACAATCTCAACAGCATGACCAATGGTATGGCCAAAGTTTAGTAGGCGCCTTTTGCCAATTTCGTACATATCTTCTTGGACGATACGGCTTTTAATTTCGTAACTTTTGGTGATGAGAGTCTTAAGCATATTGAAGTCGCAAGCACAAATTGCCTCCACATTATCTTCTAAAAAGGCAAAATAGTCTGAATCCAAAATAAGCCCATGCTTTATTGCTTCTACAAGGCCATTTTGCAGTTCTTTTGGCGCTAATGTCTCTAAGCTTAAGATATCCATAAAAATAGCTTGTGGGTGATATATGGCGCCAATCATATTTTTGGCGCTTGGCACATTTACTGCCGTTTTACCACCTATACAGGCATCGCACATAGCTAGCAGTGTTGTTGGCAGCAGTATTAACGGCAGGCCGCGACAGTATGTTGCTGCAACAAAGCCGGCAAGATCCATAATCATGCCGCCACCTAGTGCCACGATGCAGCTATCGCGTCCATATTTTTTTGCTAAAAGTGCATCTTCTAGCCATTCCTTTGTCTTCCTAGTTTTAGACTGCTCACCATCCGGAACGACAAACAACTCAGCTTCATGCCCTATGGTTTTGACAAGCCTGTTGCCATAGAGCGATGATGTAGTTGTGTCAGAGATAATAGCTATGCGTGTACCTAGTGCTCGAAGCGTAGATGCAAGCTCATCACTTTCAAGTAGTCCTTTATCTATTACTACCTTCATAAACGAATAGACCTATTCATAAGAAGAGCATCAGCAAGCACAAGGGCCATCATTGCCTCTACAACAGGAACTGCGCGTATAGTAACGCACGGATCATGCCGAGAGCCTTCCGGCACCTCTTTTTTGATACTAGATGGCGGCTTAAAAGCAACGCGAACAACAATAGGAGTGCCCGTGGTAATACCCCCAAGAGTCCCACCGGCATACGAAATATCATTATGCTGCGATCCATTCATCGTGACGCATGAAAAGCCGGAACCTATTTCAAAGCCTTTAGAAGCTGGAATTGACATCATTGCAGAGGCCGCTTGCGCCTCAAACTTTTGGTAGACAGGATCGCCAAGCCCAGCAGGAACATTAAGCGCTACACACTCGACAAGGCCACCAAGAGAATCACCATCTGCTTGCACCTGTTGTAAAAGTGCCTGCATCTTTGAAGATGCTTCTGTATGAGGACAATATACAGGGTCTTTGTATGTAGCTCTACGAAGTTCAGCAACATCACTATAAGACACATCAGCTTGTATATGACCTATCTGCTTGCAGTAGGCTGTAATCGCAATTCCATAATGACTAAGCAGCTTTTTAGCAATCGCACCAGCAGCAACTCTACACGCTGTTTCACGAGCTGATGCGCGCCCTCCCCCTCTATAGTCAAAAACGCCATATTTTTCGAGATAGGTACCATTTGCATGGCCAGGGCGGATCTTATTTTTTATAGCTTCATAGGCATTGCTATCATGGTCTACATTGTGAATGAGGATACAAATAGGAGTGCCCGTAGTTTTGCCCTCAAAGACTCCTGAAATGATTTGTCCATAATCTGGCTCTTTACGAGGCGAAGTAAAAGTCGACCTGCCAGGAGCTCTCAACACCAGCTCCTTGTTAATGTCGTCTTCAGTAAGCTCTAGACCAGAGGGACAGCCATCAACAACAACGCCAATCGCCTTGCCATGCGACTCACCAAACGTTGTTATCCTAAATATAGTACCAAATGAATTCGCAGCCATAGTGACAATGGTGTACCACAAGCGTGCGCATATAAACAACAACAAACAACCACGAAGGATTCATTTATACACAATCTATTTTTAAACGCGGAATTTGAGGGCACCTTGGCTTATGAGCATGAGGATGATGGGAACGGGATTTGGGGTAAAGGTGACCTTATCAAAGAGCCAGCTGTTTATGTCGTCATTGTGCTCTTCGCGAAGGGCAGCTACCGGGCTTTGACCCTTTCCTACAAAGGTCTCGCCTGAGAGAACTTGTAGCTCTTGGATAAGACGTGTGCGATCTTCTGCTGCTGTAGCGCGCAAAATTTCAGCTCGCTTTTCTTGAAGGAGCTTTTTCTTTTGCTTAAATTGCTCTTTTTGAGGAATGCGCTCTTTAAGCAACCTTTTTGCCCCATCTATAAAAAGAGAGCGGAAGCGATCCTCTAGTAATGCAGACCTGATGCAGTCAAAAAGAGCTGACGGGCAATACCGATCATAAAATGACACTAAGATCTCCCTATCAGATGGCAGACGCTTAAAACCCGATGCCTCAAAACGGAGCTGATCGGCAAATAACAGGCGGTCTGCAAGCTGTAGTTGATAGCCAAAAACCCGTTTAATGTACTGAACAGCATGAACATCGTGATGAGGATTTACATAGGGCTCAGCTATCATGCCATCTACTAGCACACCTCTAAGCTGCTGGAGCTCCAGCAAAAGGGCATTTTCTACCGTAGGAGCAAGGTCTACTATATATTTGTTATAAAGAGAAATAGCGGTCGCTCGATACTGTGGAAAGCACTCGTAGCTTGCCTGAGCAATTGCTAAAGCGATGTCTTTTACTTTTTCTTCGTAGCCAGGTTTTCCCTCAGAATCTTCAAGGTGCTTGACAAGGTGAAAAAGAGCATTTTCTATAGCGTCATACTGCTCTTTAAATGCCGGTAGCTTTCTGTCTGGTGAGCCAAAGTAATCGAGTCTATTCTGTACATTGTTGATATAGTGGGCAACTCGTGTAACCACCTCTTTATCAGTTTCACACGATACACTTTTTAGTCTTTCTATAAGAGTGTTAAGATTCCGCGGCTCGGCAGCAGCCGGCACTGTTGAAATAAGACTTATAGTGCCATCTAAAAGGTGTTTTTCATCAACTTCGAAGAAAAAATCTATGATAGTAGATATTGATTTTGGATAGCGAGTAAAGAGGCTTTCAATTTCATCTATAGACTTTGCCCGCCGAGCTTTTCTAGCAAGCAAGGCAAGCTCACAGGATAGCTTCTGATCCCGCAAAACAGTACCAGATGATAAGACCTGAAGTTCCTCTTTAGATAAATGGCCAATAACACGCTTTTTAAATGCGCTATCGGGTTTAGAAAGTGTAAGCGCTGATACCCCATTCTGATTGGGATGTAAAGGGTCAACTCCAAGATCTAAAAGACGTAGTGCTATCTGTTCGTCATCTAATAGAACGGCCGAATGTAGGTATGTTCCCCCTCCAGGGGACCTATAGGCAACATCAACGCCCTTACTTAAGCTTTTGAGGCTTGCTTCAACATGTCCTGCAACAAGAAGATCATCAAATTGACTACTAGTTGGCACGGCCCCTTCATCAAGTAAGGCACAAATGACTTCCTGGTGGAGCTTAAGCTTAAGAGCTCTATCTAATTCCTTTTGCAGGATTCGCCGCCACATTGCAGGATTATCTACAACAAGCATGCGGGCTGTTTTGCCACTTGCATTTTTTACAAGGGCAGAGTTACTTCTTGGCAAGATAAGATCTAGTAAAGAGGCATCTCCTAATGCTGCTGCATAGTGTAGGGCTGTCATCCCCTCCGCATCAGGTTCATCTAGGTCAATATCTCCCTTGAGGATTTCTTTTGCGATGTTAACACGATTACACCTTAAAGCAGTTGTAAGGTGTGATGGGCGAATTGCAACGCTGCGATTAAGCAAGCAAATAAGAAGGTCGTCATTATTAGGCTGCACTAAAAGTCCATCGAACATATTTCCAGTACAGCTTGCAACTAGCCGAGGATGCCACCTTATAATTTGAGCCATAAAACATGGATAGACTGTACAAAAAGAATAAAAATTCGCTACATCACCTGTTAAGACGATACTCGCACTATTTGCACACTCTCTAAGGGCGAGTTTTTCTCGGGGACTCGTTGTCAATAGAGCCACTATTGCCATCTTGACCTCAAGGTTACTTGCGTGCAGCATTGCTTCAATAGGTGATGCCCCAAACTCAATTAATCGCGTAACCACGCCAACCTGACCCCTTGCAGCAGCTTTAGCAACAAGCAGTTTACCATTATCAGATGTTGCGAGCTCCTCAGTTATAGCAAGCTCAGCTATCTCTATAAAGTCATTTTCAATAAGCATTAAAATATGGTCAACACCAAGCTGCACGCCTAGCTCAATAAATGTACGTAATAGCGGAATATATCTTGCATTGTTGCAAAATGGAGTAAGACTAAGCGTACATGCAAGCACTACTGTAGCATGTAGAATTGCAAGGTCCGGATAGGTCGCACAAAGCAGCGCATAATGACGCCCAGCAAGCTGAAGCTTTTGACCAAGTAACTCTTCGACTTTTTGGCGATCATCCCTATCCATGGCTATCCAGAGATCAAACAGCCTAAATTCATTTACAATAGCCTGGTTACTACTTGCAAGCGCAATATCTCGAGGAGTCTTCCCGTCACCATTGGGTATAAGTAAAAGTGATTCATCAGAGCCAAGAAGCATTTTCTTGACTAAGTCAAGGTTATTGCTACTTGCCGCATAGTGAAGAGCTGTCATGTTATAGTGATCAGGAAGTGTAGAGGGTTTGAACCGCAAAAGGAGCTTCATTGCAACCTCGTCATACCCATTACGAAGGGCCGTAATAAGATGATGCTCCGAACAAGGCGCTTTTTTTGCTATTGCTACTAGTGGTGGCTTGGGAGCCTTTTGGTTCATAAGTTGCTCAAAGCTTATGTGCGAACATATCCTTGCAAAGTCCTGACTTGCTTTTATGAGCTTGCTCATAACTTCAGGATAGACTTTACAGCACCTCACAAAGTCTTGCTCAGGCATCTTAGCGCCGCACACAACAAATAGCTGAGCTAGTTGTTGTTGCTCAGGGTTTTTCATCCAGGACTCCAAAACGCCTAAGGGGCATGCCCTTACAAAATGTGGGTAGCTACCATAATGCTTTATGGCAAGTTTTGGATAGCGCTCCCAAATGGCGGCATAGTCTTCTTCAAGTAGCGTTACTTTTTGCTGCATCAGAGCGTCAACCTTTACCTCATCGCCTTTTTCGAGTGCGTTATGGATGGTATACTCAAGTAGTTTTTCTATAAGCGCATGATCATTTCGTGCGCGGGCTACCTGTAAAGGAGATTGAGTATTCCCCTTTTGACGAATGGGACACTGACCTTTTAAAAGAAGTTTATCTATAATAGCTTGTGGAGCTTCTTTTTGCACTGCCACTGAGAGAGCGATACAATCTAACGTTGCGCCTTTATCAATCAGCAGTTCTGCAAGCTGAAACCAGCGATTGTCAAGAGCCAATAACAGGCAATTATGAACAGGCCCCAGCGTAAGCACCTTAACAAGCAAGGATTCATCGTGTAACTGAAAGAGCAATTCAAATGTATTCGTATCGAATGAACGGGCAAGTTCAGGATGGGTATCAAGTACCTGATGTGCAAGGTGGCTAAATGCTGTTGCAATCAAAATAAAGTCACTGACTGTAACTACTTTTGAAGAAATAAGAATTTTAACACTTGCTTCATCCATTTCAAAAATGGCGCGTTCTAAGGGCGATTTTACAAATGAGTCATGGGTTACGGGTCCAGATAGAGTACGATTAAAAGGCTGCATATTCCTACCCCTCCCTAAAGATAAAGGCTTTAATCTTCAGTAGCATCAAGACGATTGGAAAGGGCTTTTGTCCCTTCTCGTCCACAAGCCACCTATCACAATCGGCATGCCAGGCATCAACAAGTAGCTTGCGTTCTTGATCAAAAGACCCGGCATCAACATCGGGTTGTGCAAGCACACGTTTTAGTAGAGCCTCTTCTTTTGCCTCAAGCTCGTGCTTTTTTGCCTTATAGGCACTTCTTGTGGGAACATGATCATGTAGGTTATCTATTGCCCACTTTCGGTAGTATGCGTGACGCTGAGAGAGCTCCTGCTCAGCATACTTAAAGAGCAGTGCCGGAGTACATTCATGCAAAGATCTTTCAAGAATATGTGGACATGGTGCATGGGTAATTACTACCGGTGGTTGCACTGCAAAAAAGAAATCGAGGATATCGCCACGAAGCTGTGGGTAGCGGAGCAGAAGCAGCTCTATGCCCTGCAGCACAAGCTCGGGGGATAATGATCTTTTGATATCAGTAAGTAGCTCATAGTTAAGTAAAAGAAAAGGAAGCTCTAAAGCCGTTGTACTATCACTACAGCAACCACGTACAAAATGGGGGTCTTTTAAAACCGGTAGCGGCCAGGCTTCTAGCGTCTTTGCACGAAGATCCGGATGTAGGTGCTGCATCAAGCAAGTCGCTACAGCACTACACTTCCTTTGTAAAGCTCGCTCAAGTACTGTACCGCCCATACCTTCCGCATAAAGGGGCGTAACGCCGCAGGCAAGGAGTTTTTCAGCTAAAGGGGCATGGTTACTCTGCATAGCAGTGTATATGAGGTATTTTCCCTTGCTTGGCAAGCGACTCATAGCCTCAGCAGTAATAAACTTGGTGGCAACATCTGGCAAGGTAGAACATAGGCGCGAAAAAATGCTTTCTGTAATTTCAGAAAGCTCTCTCAGTATTGCTTCAGCAACTGGGCCATCACGACCATCGATTGCCATTTCTAGTTCTGTTTCTCTTAATAGCACGCCCACATCAGGGCGAGCAAGTGCTCGAGGGGTCTTTCCCGAGCTATTTTTAGCAAAGACATCGGCGCCTTGTCGAAGCAGGGTTCTCACTAGATCTTTGTTGGCAACTTGCGCTGCATAGTGTAGCGGCGTCATCATATCACCATCTTGGCCATTCACATCGACACCTTTTGCAAGAAGAGCTGCTACGATATGAGCTCTATTACACTTTACAGCAAGAGTTAGATCTCTAGGAGTAACACTAGCCCCCTGCTCGATACGCATTAAGACAATAGCCTCACAGTGGGGATATTCTATAAGATGCTCTATGCCATAGCGTAGAGCTTGAGTTTCAGCAAATCTAAGGGCAACTATAGGGCATCTTTGGCAAAGAAGAATAGGGTCTTTTACGTACCTATCACAATCGGCAAGGACAACGCTAAGCTCCCCTTTTTCTGCATCACTAATTGGGAGCTGCATAAGAGCCTCTAACACTTGACGAATACGTGTAGAGTCTGCTACTTGCAAGCCAGCCTTAAGCTCTAGCTTCACAAGTCTTTCAGCAATTGATAGACGCCCTTTCTCAAGGGCTTTTAAGCAAAGTTCAGGATTAGCATCAACTTCCATATCCAATAGTTTGAGGACAAGCGCTTCACACTGAGGAAAATCAAGAAGGTCTTCAAGCAACACCTGCGTGCAGCACTTTGCAAGTTCTGGTTTAAGCTGAATGGCGTTATACATAAGCTCAGGATAACTTCTACAGGTCAATAGAAAGTCCATTTCGGTAAGTTGTACGCCATGTGAAATGAATGCTAAAGCAAATTCTGTGTTAGCAACATACTGCCTAAAAATAATGTATGGACAGTGTTGAGCAAAAACAGCTAAATGCTGACAGGCAATATCCGGCCATTGCTCCCACATACGTTGAGCTTCATCTTTTGTGACAGGGACGTTATGTGCAAGCAGCTCTAGCACCTTATCTTTTTTGCCATCTGTAAGCATTTGGCCGTAGTCATATCTAGAAAAGGGCTGATACTGCACATTATCTAGCGTCCCTTTTGCAAGTGTAAGAGGAGTCAATCCTGATTCATCTCGAGCTAAGACATTCGCGCCTTTTGCAAGCAGCTTTTCAATTGTGGAAAAAGCCTGAACATGCACAGCAATATGAAGCGGGGTTCGTTTATTAGCAAAAGTAAAAGTAACATCAGCGCCAAGATCAATCAACTTTGCAGCAAGTGTAAACCTTTCTTGCTGTATATACGTTCCAAGAAGCTTGCCCATGCGATCAATGTTTATGTGATGGCAATTTATGCCACAATCAATCAACTTACATCCAAGCGCCTCATTCTTTGCTATAAACAGTATGTCATCTTCTGTAAGGGTAGTTACAAGTCTTGGATAGGCATCAAGCAAAGTCGTTGCAGTATCAGGCATCATGACACAGACATTCAAAAACTCTTCACGAGTAGGCTCTTTTTGCCTAACAAGCTCTAGTACTTTTTCATGATTCTTATCAGTAACTGCCTTCCATATAGCTGAAACATCTGACGCACCCGCATCATTGATTAGGGCATAATCCAGAATTGAAAGCAATTCTGGAAGAGGATGCCCAAACGCACCAAGGGGATCTGTCATAAAACTCCGTAATAAACATCAAAACATTTACTATATACGTACTACTACTAAAAGTCAATTCCAATCAAGATTACGGCTTCTAAGAACGATTTCATATAAAAATTAACAGGATAGACAGGATCAGGCAGGATAAGATTGTGCAAAAACGATCTCTTTCAGCAAGAAGAATAGTTCAAGTACCACATCAGTGTTTCTCGATTGAGTGGGATGCGATCCAAGCGGTGGTCCAGGCATTTTGGAAGTTGAAGCCACCTGTTACGCCATCGATGTCTAAAATTTCGCCTGCAAAATAAAGACCCGGTACAATCTTGCTTTGCATGGTCTTAAAATTTACCTCAGTAAGTGACACGCCACCGCAAGTTACAAACTCTTCTTTGTTTGTTGTTTGGCCCTCTATTTGGTAGCGATCAGTGCTTAGATGACCAAGCAGCTTTTGCATCTTAGCTTTGCTAAGCTCTGCATAGCGCTCTTCAACAGTTATCCCCGACTTTGCAAGTAGAGCCTTCCATAGCCTTTGTGGCAGCTCATAAGGGCAGTAGGTGCTTAGCTGCTTTTTGGCATGTTCCTGTTTTGCTTGTATAAGTAAAGCTTCTTTTTGGGTGCCTGCAAGCCAGTCTATTGTCACTTGAGCCTTGTAGCCAGCATCGTGCAACAGGCGTGCACCCCACGCAGAAGCGCGAAGAACGCTTGGCCCACTAAAGCCCCAGTGTGTGATAAGTAGCGGCCCTTTCTGGGTGATGCCAAGCACCTCTATAGAGGCATTCTGAACGCTCACACCGGCAATATCCACAAGGTCAAAGTCTTTGATATTAAATGTAAAAAGCGATGGTACGCAAGGGATAATCGTATGGCCAAGCCCTTCTAGCAAGCCGAAGACCTTGCGATTTGATCCCGTTGCAAGGAGGAGATTTTTTGCTTCTAACACTCTGCCATTTGCAAGTTGCACTGTAAAGCCGGGCTCTACCTGTACAACATCAGCCTCCAAAATAAGCTCAACACCGGTTTTCGCGCGCTCCTGTTGCAAACAGTCGATTATGGTTTGGGAGCTATCGGTAATTGGAAACATTCTGCCGTCAGCTTCTGTCTTAAGCTCTACACCCCGCTCTTGAAACCAGTGGATAGTATCTTGTGGCTGAAAACGGCTAAATGGGCCGCGAAGCTCTTTTGAGCCTCGAGGATAGTAGCTCACAAGCTTGCTAGGGTCAAAGCATGCATGCGTCACGTTGCAGCGTCCGCCTCCGGAAATGCGTACCTTGGCAAGAGGCTGCCGTGACTTTTCAAGGAGGGCTACCCGTAAGCCTCGCTTTTGGGCATTGATCGCCGCAAAAAAGCCAGCCGCTCCCCCGCCAATTACGATAAGGTCATACATAGACTATATACATGAGCATGGTGTGCTCTTCGTCTTTGACAGAACCATCCGGCTGCAAGGTAGGCCAAGTAGCTTTAACAGCGACGTCCATAGGCGTAAAAGGCACGCCAAGGAGCTTCCAAGGCTCGCAGGGAACATAAGGATCAGGTTTTAAGGGATGAGCAGGCTCATCTGCAATTTCCATAAAGGCAATAGCTTTTTTGCCATGCTGCTTTGCTACTTCACATGCCTTTGCAAAAAGATTTAATGCCAAGATCCTATCTTGTCGAAATTCTTTTTTAAGCAAAAAGCAACTTATGTAGTAGATATCCTCTGGATTATACCCTTTTGAACGCATCTCATCGAGACAATCGCTCGGAGTATACACCTCTTCTTTGAGGTAGGGAGAGTCAAGTGGATTTGCCTGCAAAACACCAATCTTTTGGCCATCTTGCTCAGCAAAGAGCACCATGGCGTTTGGGTCTTGCTCAAACATGGAGTTATAGTCTGTTTCGCCCTGATAGACATAGAGGTAGGGATATTCGCGATACATCTCTATTGCCCAGGTGTCAAGCATGGGTCTAATTGCTGTTACGGCTTCTGGAGGATAAGAAGTTATGGTAAATTTCATATCTTTACGATAGCAGCTCGCTTTTTCCTGGGCAATCAAAAGTTCATGGAGGGTTTTGGCAACTACATCTTGAATTATCGAGACAATACGGTCTTCATAGCGCTTTAGCATGGCATCTGAAGCTTCTTGTGCGTAGATGTGAATGGTAAAGGACTCTAAGCTGTTTTGAGCCGCTAGCTCTTGGTAAGCCCAGTATATGGGATGGCTAAAGATAACGAGGCTGCCGGGCTCTTGTTGCCATAACTTATAGCAATCTTTTGTACTGGGGCGGATAGCACCTTCCGGACAAGGAGCATTGACAAACTCTAGCTCTACCTGCATATCTTCTGGAAAGACCGTTTGGTCCCACACAAGCTTGCACATATCATATTCTGTTTCATAGGCTGTTGATGGCGTTACTTTCCAGCCTTGAGGAAGCTTATCTAATGAGTCTTCTTTTTCTTTTCGCAGCTTCCGATCACCCGTAAAAATGACCACCTTATGGAAGCGAATCCCCTCTTTCCAAGCCTCTATCAAGTTTGAAACGCGCAGGCGAAAGCCGTCCAAAAAGGCTCCGGGAATTGCCGCATAGTCATAGTAGCCAGGCTCGGGCTTTCTCGCGTCAAAAAGCCCAAGCTCTTTAGCTATAGCAATTACCCTATCACGATATAGCTGCTGCTCAGGGCTATCTGTAAGATCCGTAACTTCCTTGTTACCTACTCCCTGCCGAACCTGCACCCAGTGCTTTTCTGTTTTCGCAACAACGTCTACAAGACTATCTGCCGGATCGTAAAGATTATCCAGCTTCAAGAGTTCTACAAGAGGGCCATCCTGAAAAGTAAACGAGCTGCAAAGCACAGCAATTAGTAGTACAAGTTTTTTCATATATTCCCGAAATTTGAATAGTATAGGAGGATACCTGGACAATGATTTTTATGTCTATTTACCTTGACGAGAATGGGCTTTCTCACGTATCATATACAAAAATAAATATTTAATTTTGCAGTTTATGGACACACAAAGAAAAATGGGCTTTTGGCAGGTTACCTCGCTTGTAGCCGGAAGCCAGATTGGAACAGGTATATTTTTGCTGCCGGCAAGCATGGCTGCATTTGGCGCTATCGGGCAAAGCTGCTGGCTTATCACTGCTACTGGCGCTATGTTTTTAGCTTTTGTCTTTGCAGGCCTTGCTGCGAACATGCCAAAAACAGGTGGACCACACACCTTTATTGAATCTGCCTTCGGCAGAACATTTGGCTTTTTTTCTGCCTGGACATACTGGGTAATATCCTGGCTAAGTACCCCTATGGTGGTAATTTCTGTCGTTAGCTACCTAAGCCCGCTATTAGGCAACCTCTCCCCCCTTGCAAACTTTACCTTAGAAGTAGCCTTTTTAGCTCTTATCACCTGTCTAAACCTCTCGGGCGTGCGATCTGCGGGGCGTGTTGAATTTGTCTTTACTGTCCTCAAACTCTTGCCGCTTGTTCTTGTGCCTGCCTTTGGCCTCTGGTACTTTAACGCCGATCATTTTGTGCCCTTCAACCCAACAGGCGAGTCGAATCTAAGTGTGCTAAATGCAGCTGCTCTTCTTACCCTCTGGGGCTTTATTGGCGTAGAATGTGCAACAACTCCTGCAGACTCTGTAGAAAACCCCAAAAAGACAATACCGCGCGCCATCATCACAGGCACACTTTTGGTTGCTATTGTCTACATTATCAGCAGCATTGTGATTATGGGCGTAGTAGCCCCAGAAAGCCTTGCCCAGTCAAAAGCTCCATTTGCGGATGCTGCCCAGATAATCTTTGGCGGCAACTGGTACCTTATCATATCACTAGCAGCCTCTGTCGTCTGCCTTGGCACGCTTAACGCCTGGATGTTAACGAGTGGCCAGATTGCCCTAGGAGCAGCTGAAGATGGACACCTACCAAAACTCTTTACCACAAAAAATGCTAAGGGTGCCCCAAAGTGGGGGCTTATCATCTCTTCGCTTGGCATGCTTCCGGTGCTACTTGTCACCCTAAATAGCGACCTCATCGAGCAGGTAACCTTCATCATTGACGTCTCTGTGACTGCCTTTCTCTTTGTCTATGTGATGTCAGTGCTAAGCTACCTTAAGCTCTTTTGGAACAAAGGTATTGGTGCAATTTTTATAGGAATTGGAGCTTTTAGCTTTTGCGCATGGGCCCTTTATTCTTCTGGTATCAAGATGGTTGCACTTGCAAGCCTTATCACGCTCGCCGGCCTGCCTGTCTATCTCCTTAAAAGCCGAAAAGCCGCCGTGGAGGCAATTTGAAGCAAATTACAGCTGCCATCATCGAAAAAGATGGCAAGATTTTTATTGCAAAACGCAAGAAACTTGATGCTTTTGTAGGCTTATGGGAATTTCCCGGAGGCAAACTTGAAGAAGGCGAAACGCTGCAAGAATGTCTAAAGCGCGAACTTGTGGAAGAGCTTGGCATAGTTGCAGAAATTGCGGAGCATTTTTACACCGTTACCTTTACACATAAAGAGACACTTTGTGAGCTTATATTCTTTAAAGTCTATACGTACACAGGTGAAATAACCCTCTACGACCATTCCGAGATGGCGTGGGTAGCACCTGAAGAGCTTTCTCGTTATAATTTTCCAGAACCAGATGCACCTGTTATTCAATTACTTTACCAAAAGGATGTAGTAGTATGACCGTATTTGTATTTCCCGGACAAGGCTCGCAGAAAAAGGGAATGGGCGAAGATCTCTTTGACGCATTTTCTGATCTTACCGCAAAAGCAGATGCCATCCTTGGCTACTCCATCAAAGACCTATGCCTACAAGACCCTGAGGCAAAGCTTGCAAATACCGAATTCACACAGCCTGCCCTCTTTGTAGTAAATGCACTAACCTACCACAAAAAGCTTTCTGAATCTTTGACACCCAATTTTGTAGCAGGCCACAGCCTTGGTGAATATTCAGCACTTTATGCCGCAGGATCGTTTGACTTTGAAACAGGCCTTCGTCTCGTACAGCGCCGCGGCAAGCTTATGTCCCAAATTTCTGGCGGCGCCATGGCGGCAATTATTGGCAAATCAGCAAGCGAAGTTAGAGACATCCTCAAAAACAACAACCTCGATGCTATCGATATTGCAAACCTCAACTCCTTTCAGCAAATTGTGATATCAGGAAAAAAAGAAGACATAGCAAACTCTAAAGCAGCTTTTGATGAGTCAGGTGCTCGCTTTTTTCCTCTCAATGTCAGCGGCGCCTTCCACTCGCGCTATATGACCCCTGCAAAAGAGGAATACAGCCGCTTTCTAAGCGAATTTGACCTTGAAGACCCCAAAATCCCCTGCATAGCAAACCTTACTGGTAAGCCCTATGAGCAAGGCAAGGTACATCACAACCTCGCCGAACAGCTCAACCACTCCGTCCATTGGGTTGACACCATCCAATACCTCTTAGGCCAAGGCCAAGATACATTCATCGAATGCGGACCAGGCACCGTCCTCACCGGACTTCTCGCAAAAATTAAGAAGCAGCAGTAGTACGATTGTTGTATACTAGTTGTTAAGATCTATTATCTTGAGTATTTTGCATGACGTAGACATTTTGGATTTCGCTCGGGCCGCTTATGCAGCAGCCTATGTCTTTTAGTTTGCCTGTTGAAATGTCATACATCCATCCATGGACGCAAAGATGCTGCTTTCTTGCCCAGGCGTTTTGTACGATGCTGGTATGGCAGACGTTTGCCACCTGCTGTATAACATTAAGCTCGGCTAAACGATCTAAGCGGCCTTTTGTACTTGTGATGGAATTAAGCTCATCTTTAGATTGGGCGTAGACATCTTTAACATGTCGTAGCCAATTGTCAAGAAGCCCCAATTGATTTTGAGTCATTGCTGCCGCAATGCCTCCACATCCATAATGGCCACAAACTATTATATGCTCAATACCTAAAAAATCTACGGCATATTGGAGAACAGAAAGGCAATTAAAATCGGTATGAGGAAAAAGATTAGCAACATTTCTATGAACAAAAAGCTCCCCGCACTCAAGTCCCAGCACCTCGTTAGCAGGCACGCGGCTATCAGAACATCCAATCCAGAGATATTTAGGTTTTTGTTCTCTAGCGAGCTTTTTAAAATAGTTAGGATCGCGGGTAATAAGTTCTTGAGCCCACGAAGAATTTTGTTCAAAAAGATGAGAAAGCTGTTTCACAAATTCCTTGATTCATTTTTATTGTTATACGTTTTTTATTTTAACTTCTCAAGCTCACTAGCTATTGGGGGCCAATAAGGTTTCCATCCATCCCAATATGACTCTTTCCACACTTCGCCAGTCGCTGTATCCAGAAGATACAGTATGCCGTTGTTAGCTACGAGTTGATAACGACCTGTTTGTACAGCCGCCTCGCTTACCGATTCGGCCATAAGCGGTGCAGTACATAGTAATAAAAAACAAATAGCATTAAACATTTGGTTCTCCCCACGACAAAAGTGTGCAAGAAGTATAAGCTATTTGGCCAAATACACAAAATAAAGAATTATTTTGACAGACGAAATTTTCGCGCTTGCCGAAGCGGATGATAAGAATGTTTGGCGTGGCGAAGCTCTTCGCGGCCGAGGTCTTGTTCCATGTTGATAAAGCTGTAGCGATTTTCTAAAGTGCGGCAAAAAGTCTGGTAGAGGTATTGGTAGATGCCTTTATAGGCAATATCGGCTTTTGCAAAGTGTATCACGTAGGTGTCTTGGCCGAGCGGCTCGCCAATGATAAGGGCTACTGGCTTGTTTTCTACGTAGTAGATCTTTCCATCAAGTTTGAGCGTTTCAAGTAGCTCTATTGCCTCTTTGCATGCTGCAAGGTCACCCTCATCATCTTGCCGGATAGATAATACTTGTAGAGCATCTTGAAAGCGTTCTTTTGTTAGATCAAAGCACTCAGCTTCATATTGCTTTTCAAACTGGTGTACGAGGTTTCGCTTCTTGGCAAGGCCCCTATACTGACTTAGCTGCAAGGTGTCATATATGTAATCGCTATCAGCATCGTTGTAAGTTGCCTTCCGGCCAGATACCATGCCCAGCCATTCTTCAGGAATGGGATAAAGTAGTCCTGGAGCATCTTGAAGCTGGATAAAGGATGCAGGTGAAATTGGCATATAGTAGGACATGCCATCATAAGTAAGCCCCTTAATGCAAAGGGGGCCTTCTATACACACTTCATATGCATGTACAGATCGAAAAAGGTATAAACAGCTAAAACTATATTCTGAAAGTGTTACACCGCTCTCTTTAAGTGGTTTTTCAAGTAGCGCGCGGTGTGATAGCCCAAGAGGCTCGAATTTCATCTTCTGCTTCTCGATAAAAGCGACTTAAACGCTATCCTCCAGATATTCTGCCAAAACTTGCGTTTAGTACGTACTGCCTGCTTAGGATAGCCAGCAGGTTCATATTCATGTGCTTCATACACGTCGTCGTTCATTAGTTCCTCATTTTTGCTTCGGATAAGTAAGACCATTTTCGCGATACCAGGCCAATGGATTTTCTTTAAGCGATGCAATCATTTTAGGCAAGGTTTGCCTAAAACTATGTTTCAGTGCCCAGCCAAGAGTGTCTTGAATATAGCTTATGTCTGCTGCATAGTTGCCATCTGCTTCATCTATCATGTAGTCTTCAACACCAAGCTCAGGCAAAAATGGCATCTTTTTAAAGCCGTGAACTATTGACTTAGCAAGCCATTTAGGAAGTGACCAGGTGTGGCATTCTTCACCGTAACATAAAAGCCCAATCACCTTTTGGAGCTCTCCATAGCTTACTGTCACGGGCTCTGCCACAATCATCGTGGTCTCTTTTGGCAAACTAAAGCGCCTTTGAACTGCCAGCCAAATCGCATCTGCAAGGTCATCTAGATGCAAATATGCCGTGCCGTGTGTAAGGTTTCCTGGGTAAAAAAGCGCAATTGAGAGTCTTTCATAGATGCGCTGTATCTGCTGAGCAAGTTGCAAATTATGGCAGCCATCATCATAAGTAGGAGCCTTACGAAGTATCACAAGGGGTATTTGTCCATGCTTACTTCTTAAAACCTCTTCTGCACGCAATTTTGAGCGGGCATAGTCAGAACTTGGATCTATTGGCCAGTGTTCAGTAATGCGCTGCCCGGGCTCGCAAGATGCATACACAAGCAAGCTACTTACAAATAAAAACTGCTCAAGCTGAAATGTAAGGGCATTTTCTATAAGTAAATTAGTGCCTTCGCAAGAAGCTAAATGGATAATTGACGCTATGTGGCTGCCATGTTTGTCTCGTATACGGTCAAAAGTCGCTTTTAGCTGGGTTTGAGACCTAATATCACATGAGATAAACTCAAAGTTAGTTGTCGATATCCTTGGGGGGACAATATCAAGGCCAATGACACTAAAGCGAGGGTCGGCAAATTTGTGAGCGACTCGCGTGCCGGTACGGCCGCTACATCCGGTAATAATGATAACTTCTTTAGCGAGAACCACGATAAGCCCCATGCTTCGTATTTCCCGCAACCTACTCGATCAAGAGATCAAATGTCAATTATTTTCTAATAACATTTAGATCAGTAGGAAGACGTACGAGCGCATCTGGTTGTATACGAGCGGTATTAGCAAGGCGTTTTTTAGCGTTTGTAGCTTCAGAGCCCCAGTCATACTCTAGGGTCAGTAGCTCTTTAAAACGGCGAACGTCTACGTAGGCAAGACCACCACTTCTTCCCAAGGCAGATGGTTCTAGTAGCATGCTAAATTTGCCATTTATACAGGTAATTGGCACATTATCTATTCTATTTGTGCCTGATTGAGATGAAACGAGGATCTGTTCATCAGGATTAAAGTCCTTTCCTTCCAGCAAAACAAGGCCTGCATCGTAGGTAAGGCGCCTTACAGAAATTTGAGCTCCATCGCGCGCTTCTACAGCAATCGGATAGGGCACCACGGTCACACACTGTCTTGCTTTGCCATCTTGAGCAACAAGCCAATAATCCACTGACTCACCCTTACAGTAGTCAAACATAAGTATGAGCTCATTATCGAGCATAAGAGTGCCTGTATCTATCTGACGACCAAGCTGACCATCATCATCAACATCATACCACGCATAGGGCTGTCTTGGACAGCCGAGGTTTTCTGAAGCAAGGAGGTACTTTCCTGCAGGCGGAAAGCGACGCGCAAGAAATCTATAAGTTGCAACAGCGCCGACATTTTCAATATAGGTATCCTTCATACGCTCAGCATAAAGCAAAGAACCGTAGGGGTTTAGCTCCTTTTCTTCCGTAACTAACGGACACATTGTCTCGCGAACCTTTTGAACACTTTCACGATCAGTAGGCTTTGGGTATTGACGCTGACAAGAAGAAAGTAAACTGACAATACCAACAGCACAAAATACAATCAGTTTTTGCATATAATCTCCTTTATTTACATATCGTGTAAGAAGAATTGATTTCGTGCCCATGCCCTTGCCTGTGCCCTTGCCCGCTATTTTAAGTATTAATTAGCGGGCAGGGACACGGGCAAGGGCACGAAGTCCAATCACTGCCATATATTATGTTATTGGACCAACTCTTCAGCCCGATTGACTTTAGAGAGAAATATATGCAAAAGCCGACTAAGATTCCATCTTTTTGATGATCTGATCTAGCTGTTTTCTGGCCTTGTGGGGCGCAGACCGTTCTTTTGCGCTAGGATCTAGTAGTTTAAAAATAACTTCAGCAAGGTCTTTGCGTTCAAGATTACTTGCAGCAAGCTCTTTTCTACGCTTGTCGATAGTTTGGTAAATTTCTGTTATAAGACGGTTCGATAGCTCTTTTCTCTTACGTTTGCTCATTTTCTTTACTTGCTGCTCTCGCATCATCTCGCACCATTCAGGTCCGCTTCCGAAGAAGAGATGATAGAGGCTGCAGCCAACAGCAAATGCCTCAACCTTACGAACATCAACCCTATGCTTGCCCTTAATAAGGCTTTCGGGAGTAATAAGGTGACGTGATACTTCAATCCGAGGCACCAGTTTTTTAGCCTTGTCAAAGGAGACAACTTGGCCAAAGTCAATTAATGCCGCAGTAATTTTGACTTTTTTGGTATCGGGATCTTCTTGTCTATTCACCATAAAATTGCCGCTATGAAGGTCGCGGTGTGCCATGCGTTTTGCATGCATACTCTCTAGCCCTTTCATGAGATCGCGCGCAATATAGACTTCCTCATCATGGTTCATAGAGGATCTGTTGTATTCATAGTGACGCACTGTGCGAGCGTTATATAGTTTGCTGATGATCGAGTAGACTTTTTTGTGATCAGACTTGTGGCTGCTGACTGCATATGTCTTTGCAATGCCTTCAGAGCCTCTAAGTTTTTTAAGAACTTTGCCCTCTTTCATTACTGTAGCGTCGCCAACCCCATTTGCAACGATTTCAGGCTTATGCGCTGCATACATTATTGAAATGGTTACTCGCTTATGTACGCCCGCCCCTAAGGCTTGTACACCGTGAGTCTTTAGGTGGATAAAGGCACGATTAGACTTAAATTCAATCGTGCGCGCAAGACCTGTTTTTTCTTTTTTGAGATAAGCCTTACCATGCTTTACTTTTTGTGGCAGCTTAACTTCTATGTACTTTGCCATCTTAAAAAGTTGATCTTTTGTAAGCCCAACATCTTGTGAAAGCTTTGTGATATTTTCGCACGCCATAAGCATGCGTTCAAATTTGTGTTGACCGTGCTTTTGGATAATTCGCTTAGCTTCAGATTCACTTGTCCACGACTTAGCTCGAAGCACAAGTTCCGCGATCTTTTTAATTTTAGGATCGCTATGAACCTCATGCTGAGATATGTTTGAGCCCTTTTTTACCGCCCTACCACCTTTCTTGACTTCGCTGTGGTGCCCATGTACATGTCGATGCGCCTTGCCCGCCCTCGATACGCTTGCCATATTCTATCCCCGAAATATTATTAGCCCAGTAACAAATAGTTGCTTTTTTTCTGGTAAATAGGTATTTTGCGCATTTTTTGAAAGACATTTTTCGTACGCGATCAAAAAATCTGAAACGAGAGAGACAATTAGTGGCGTTCGAGGATTTTGACTTCGGTGCCGACTTCGATAGTGCCGGTACCTTCGTGGATTAGATTTTGGCCAAAGAGAATGCGGCCGTCTACTTTTCGGAAGCGAGATAGCGTTGCAAGAGGCTCAGGGCTTGATTCAGCGCGCTCTTGATCAACTGTTGGAATAATGCAGCGCGAGCATGGTTTTACAAAGTGAAAGATAATCTCACCGATCTGAACTTTCTTCCAGCTATCTTCTTCATAAGGCTCGCAGTTAGCTACGACAAGGTTTGGGCGAAAGCGGTTCATCCGCAGTTTTCTGCCAATGCGCTTACAGAGATCCTGAAGAGAGTTTTCAGATATCAATAAAAATGGAAAGCCGTCAGCAAAGCCAACCTGATTTTCAGGATTTGTTGCGTAGTCAGGATTTACCTTTCTAATGGACTCTTCAGGTAAAAAGACAAGACGAGCTTCCGTTTTGAGAAATTCACTGATCCAAGATGCTGCCTTGTCTCCCATATCGTGGGCATGGCACGTATCCTTCCACACCACCACATCGCGCGTTTCAGAAGCCGGCGCATTAGGCACCATGAGTGGCACCATTCCCGGAGCAGAAAGAAAAAGGTAGCGATCATCAAAGTAAGCATGGATTATTGCCATTTTAGGAAGCACACGCTGCGAAAGGAATCGGCCATCTTTATCAACAACCATCCAACGACGGTCCATAGCAGGACCTTTTGGACCCACCTTTACGCTACGAAGCGACATCCCCTTACATGACTTAACGGGATAAATATGCAGTTCCGACAAGTACTTTTTCTTCATCGCCAACAAGATTACCTAATTGAGTATTATCTCTACTATTCAAAAATCGATATTTTGAGTATAGCAACAGAAGAGGTGATCTATGCATCTTCTTTTATGCGCACTTACATTGCTTACAGCCCCTATTGCACCAAATTTTCAAGGAATTTCTAAGTGGGTTAATTCTGAGCCACAGAATTTGGAAAATTTGCGCGGACAGGTAGTTCTCATTGACTTTTGGGACTATACATGCATTAACTGCATCCGCACAATACCTCATCTAAACACCTGGTATAACACCTACAAAGATAAAGGCTTTACCGTTATAGGCATTCATACGCCAGAATTTGCTTTTGAGCAATCTATTGAAAACGTAAAAGCTGCCGTAAAGCGCTTTGGTATACAGTATCCTGTAGGACTAGACAACGACTATAAAACATGGCGAGCCTACCGAAATAAATACTGGCCTACAACCTATCTAGTGAATAAAGAAGGAGAAATCGTCTTCACACATATTGGCGAAGGCAAATACCTTGAACTTGAAAATGCTATTAGAGCTCAGCTTGGACTTGCGGCCATAGAAAGTGAACTTCCTGAATCACCAAGAAAAAGTATAACGACAGAAATCTATTTAGGCTCATCTCGAGCAGAAAATTATGCCCCAGAAATTCACATAGAGCCAAATAAGGTGCACGCGTACACCTTCAAACCCCCGCTTCGTGACGATACCGTCGGTATTAAGGGACTATGGAGAGTGGCCCCGGACAGCATCACAAGCGCAGGCTCTAACTGCCAAATCGAGCTCAAGGTTACAGCCGGCAAGGTTCATGCTGTCATAGCAGGCTCAAGTGCGGACCCAATCACAGTCTATCTTGATGGTAAACCTCTAAAAAAAGAATTTTACACATCCGATATAAACGCAGAAGGTCAAATTTTTCTTAGCGGTGATAGAAAGTATGACCTTGTAGACCAACAAGGAGAGGTTGGCACACACACCATCACCCTCTGGGTTCCCCCAGGTATCTCCTTCTACACCTTTAGCTTTGGAACTTAAGCACCTATATAGTATACTACTTATACTATATGAACGAAATTTTACTTATATTACATCTTTTTATTGCGGGGCTCTTTTTGTGGCCATGCATGAAATTTGGCAAGACGGGCCTCATGTGCTGGATAGGCCTTCAGCCTGTGCTTGCAAATCTATTTGTGCTCAAACAAATTTCTCTATATGGCTTTACGGTAACCTGTAGCGATGTATACGCGGTAAACTGCGCTCTTGGCCTAAACCTTATGCAAGAATACTATGGCAAAGAAGAGGCAAAAAAGGGCGTGTGGATATCATTCATCATGCTTGTCTTTTTTGTGCTTATGTCGCTGATTCACCTTCTATACCAGGCAAGTCCCCACGACTACTCACAAGCCGCATATCAGCTTATTCTTTCTACAACGCCGCGCCTTGTGATGGCCTCCATCACTGCATTTTTATGCGTACAATGGTTTGATGTACAGTTTTTTCACTTTTTAAAGACAAAAGCCAACCACCTCTCCCTTTTTACTCGAAACTGCATATGCCTAACCTTATCGCAATTTATCGACACGCTGTTATTTTCAATCCTTGGCCTTTGGGGCCTTGTGAGTGAGATTCTTGATGTTATACTTATAAGCTTTCTCATAAAGCTCTCTATTGCCTTTATCCTGAACCTCTCTACGCTTAAACGAGTACGCCATGAAGTTTGAACTTTTGCATACATCAACAAAATCGCGCGCAAGGGTTGGCCGCATACACACCCCTCACGGCATTATCGACACGCCAAACTTTGTAGCGGTTGGTACAAACGGCACGCTTAAGTCTCTAGACAATGCTACCCTTCATGACATAGGCTTGCAGCTTATGTTCTGTAACACCTATCACCTTCTGTTGCAGCCTGGCACAAAGGTGGTAAAAGATGCCGGTGGCCTACACAGATTTATCAACCGCAAAATGCCTATCATCACAGACTCTGGCGGTTTTCAGGTATTTAGCCTCGCCTACGGCTCTGTAGCTGATGAGCTCAAAAGCCGCGGCACAAAAAAACATGGAAACTCTGTCATTAAGATATCAGAAGAAGGCGTGCTTTTTAGATCGTACATCGACGGCCAAAAGGTGCTGCTGACGCCTGAAAGCTCCATTATCGCCCAAAAGGATCTTGGGGCAGATATTATTATTCCTTTTGATGAGCTACCACCCTATCACATTAGTAACGATGCACTTTTAGAGTCATTTAACCGCACGCACCGCTGGCAGGAACGATCTTTAAACACCCACCTTGCATCCGTTCAAGACCAGGCTATCTTTGCTGTCGTCCACGGCGGCGTAAACTGGGACCTTCGCAAAAAAAGCTGTGAGATACTACGAAATTTAGCCTTTGATGGCTTTGCAATAGGCGGAAGTCTTGGCAAGCATAAAGCTGAAATGCTAGAGCTATTAACCCACACAACCCCGCATCTACCGGACTCTCACCCACGCCACCTTTTAGGCATAGGCGATCTTGGCTCGCTAGAAGCTGCAATACCTTTCGGGCTAGACACTTTTGATAGTTCATACCCCACAAAGCTTGCTCGTCATGGTATGGCGCTATCCCCACAGGGCAATGTCAACATGACTAAGGGTGAAAACAAGACAAACTATGGTCCATTGGTAGATGGCTGTAGCTGCTTTACCTGCACGCGCTTTACCCGCGCCTATATGCACCATCTTTTCAAGGCAAAAGAACTTGTAGCCTTGCAGCTAGCAACTATTCATAACTTGCACTTCATGGTGCAAAAGATGCACCAAATTCGCGAAGATATTTTAGCTAACAAGATCTAGCGTATTCGAGTGCGCCGTAGGTAAGAATGCCGTCGCAGCCTGCTCGCTTGAATGAAAGAAGCACTTCGTGAAAGGCTCTATGAAAGTCTAGAAAGCCGGCTTCATGCATAAGTTTTAAGCAGCCATACTCCCCACTTACATGAAAAGCAAATGTAGGCACCTGAAAGGTCTCTTTTATTGCAGCAATGACGTCAAGGTAGGGAAGACCAGGTTTTACCATTACCATATCAGCACCCTCTAAAAGGTCTTGAGAGACCTCCCTTAAGGCATCAGCCTTATTTGCAGGATTTAGATAGAAGGTCTTTTTATCACCTTTTCCAAGGTTCTTTAAGGAGCCAATGCCGCCTCTATAGGGCCCATAAAAGCTTGATGCATACTTTGCAGAGTATGATAAAAGAGAGACATGAGAGTAGCCGGATGCATCAAGAGCGCTCCTTATAGCCCCAATGCGCCCATCCATCATTTCAGATGGTGCAATGATATCGCTACCGGCTTCAGCATGCATGACGGCACTTTTTGCTAATAGCTCAATTGTAGAGTCGTTGTCTATCGTATCACCAATCATAAGTCCATCAAAGCCGTGAGTGGTAAAGGGATCTAAGGCTACATCAGAAATCACGCCAATATTGGGACATGCTTTTTTTAGAGCTTCTATCGCGCGAATATTTAGCGAGTCTGGATTTAGCGCTTCAGATGCTTGCTCGTCCTTTTTATCCTGGTCAACATGGGGAAAAAATGCGACAGCCGGTATGCCAAGATCAACAGCTTCCTTTGCGTGTTCAACAAGTTCTTTTACAGTAAGGCGCAAGCAGCCTGGCATGCCAGGGATATTGGGGTCAACATGCTCATCACGAATAATAACCGTCCACACAAGGTCGTGCGGTGTTACATAATTTTCTTGAACCATGTTGCGAAGCCAGGGATAACGTCTTAGACGATGAGCACGAACTACAGGAAACTGCTGTGATGTAAAAAAAGTCATAGGTATATCAGTCCACAAAGTTTCTCTAGCTTATACGATACCTCATATTTTTGTGTCATTGCAATTGACAGCTATAGCCTCTTATGATATACTCTCGCCTTTAAATTTTAGGAGAGACCTACAATGGCAAGTAAGCGCGAAAAGATTAAACTCAAAAGCTCAAAAAGCAGCTTCCACTACTACACAACTAAGAATAAAACAAAAACTCCAGATCGCATTACCCTTCGCAAATTTGACCCGACCGTTCGCGAGCACTGCGAGTTTAAGGAAACAAAATAACGCACATGTTCGAACTATCTGTCGCACGCAAGTACTTAATACCGCGCGTGCGTCAGCTTTCTGTCTCAATTATTAGCCTCATTTCTGTCTTTGTTATCGCTATAGTCGTATGGCTAAGCATTGTCTTTTTTTCTGCTCAAGAAGGCATTGAGAGAAGCTGGACAGAAAAAATGGTAGCCCTCACAGGACCTTTACGCCTCACTCCAACTCAAGAATACTACAATAGCTACTACTACCAAATAGACGCTCATGCAGAACATTCTAACTACGCCTTTAAGACCCTGCGTGAAAAGCTTAATGCCCCTCAAAGTGACCCTTACGATCCGAATCAAGATGCCACGCTTCCAAGAAACTTTCCGCAAAAAGAATCAGTCGATATTGTAAAAGAGACGATGAAGCTCCTTGCAACACTTTCTGGAACTAAAAGTAGCATTTTTGAAACAGCCCAAGGATCTCTTCACATCCGCCTTGTACGTGGTTTTTCTGAACAGGAACTCAGCACAAACACCTACCTCATGAGTGCAGATGCTAAACATACCCTGCCAAAGTCTACATCCGACATCGCCCCCATGCTACTGCCAAAAAGCTTTAAAGATGCAGGCGTTACTGTTGGCGATGAGGGATATATTGGCTATAAGGGCTTTGGAGCAACATCTACGCAAGAGCTGCGCTCAAAAGTACGAGTAGCCGGCTTTTATGATCCCGGCATATTGCCAATTGGCGGAAAAGTTGTCTTAGTGCCAGAATCCTTTATTGCCCAAATACTCTCTGCAAGCTTTAGCCATGATAGCGGCCTGCCTACAGGGATAACCGTAGACTTTACAGACTTAAGCCAAGCTCACAAGATTAAGGATAAAGTTATTGCCTTATTGCAAAGTGAGCACCTTGCAAAATACTGGCAAGTTCAAACGTATGATGAGTATGAATTTACAAAAGACATCTTTCAGCAGATGCGGAGCGACAAAAACCTCTTTTCCCTTATCTCCATAATCATCCTCATAGTCGCCTGCTCAAACATCATCAGCATGCTCATCATCTTGGTGCACGATAAACGCAAGGAAGTGGCAATCTTGCGCGCCCTTGGTGCATCCAAATCAAGCATTGCCTTTATCTTTGGCCTATGCGGTTTTCTTTTGGGGGCAATTGGCAGCTTTATTGGCGCTGTACTTGCAGTACTCACCTTGCGAAACCTTTCTAGCCTATTAGCTTTTTTAAGCAAGCTGCAGGGCTTTGAAGTGCTGCATGCAACGTTTTATGCAGATAGCCTGCCAAATGAGGTCAGCACAACAAGCCTTATCTTTGTCTTATGCATGGCAGCAGTAGCCTCATGCCTTGCAGGCATGATTCCAGCTATACAGGCTAGTAGAATCAACACATCGGAGGCCCTGCGCAATGAATGATGTGATTTTACAGGCTGATGAGCTTACCAAAACCTTTACTGATCCCGTGCCACTAGAGATACTTAAAGGCATTTCACTCACTGTTAAGCGCGGACAAAGTGTCGCTATCGTAGGAAAATCAGGCGAAGGAAAGACAACACTTCTACACATCTTAGGAACACTTGACAACCCCACAAGCGGCATATTATCAATCCTTGGTGAGCCAATTACAAACCAAAATAAGGACCGTTTTCGAAACAAGCACCTTGGCTTTGTCTTTCAGGCATTTCACCTTTTAGAAGATGCCACCCTGCTCGAAAACCTCCTTTTGCCCCTTGCAATCGGAAGAGAGCCAACGCATAAAGGCTCTGAAAACTATGAACTTGCGCTAACACTTTTAGACAAGCTAAAGCTCTACGATAGACGCTACCTTCACGCTCTCAAACTTTCTGGCGGCGAAAAGCAGCGCCTAGGAATAGGCCGCGCATTTATCACAAACCCTGACCTTATCCTTGCTGATGAGCCCACCGGCAACCTCGACCATCAAACCGCCTCTGAAATCCAAGACCTCCTCTTTTCCTGGGTTGAAGAAAAGCAAAAAGCCCTCATCGCAGTCACCCACAGCCCAGACCTTGCCTCCCGCTGCCACACCCGACACCACCTTGAAAGTGGCAGATTAGTCTTTTAACTGAATGACGTTCACGGTGTTGGAGATAAAGTTTGTTACGTAAGCGTATTTGCCATTTGGCGATACAGTGACAGTGTTTGGAGATTGTCCTACGGCTATTGTGGGAGGTATCACCTCGTGTGTATGCGTGTCGATGATATTTACGGTTCCGGCCCCTGGCGTTAGGTTTGTAAAGTGAGCACCAGCGTAAAGCGTATTATAGTTTGACACATAGGCATAGCGGCCATTTGGGGTTATTGCAATGCCGGATGGCTGTATCGCAACATCGATCGTATCTACAATTTTTGGGTGATGGTGCAAGCTTACTACGCTCACAGTTGTGCCAATCGGGGCAAAATCATTACTGCCAAAATTTGTTACATAGGCATGTTTGCCATCTGGCGTTATGGCTATACCAAAAGGTCCAAAAAGGCCAGGCACTGTATCGACAACTGTATTATCTTTTGTTCTAATGATACTTAGTGTGCCTGTGTTTGGCGTGCCGTCGACATAATTGATAACATAAACGAATTTACCATCCGGAGCCATTGCTAGAGCAGCTGGTGCCAAGTCTACGATGATATCTTCAACAATAGCATTTGCATGAAGGTCAACAACGCTTACAGTGCGGCCATTACCACTACCAACGCCATCTGGGCCACCATAGTTATTAACGTAGCCATATTTGCCATTTGGCGTTATCACAATACCGGAAGGCCCATCAAAACCATCGATAACCTCTGTTACAGTATTGTGTTTGGTATCGATGACAGAAAGTGTTGTGCCGTTGCTATTTGCTACATAGGCTTTTTTGCCACTTGGGCTTATTGCCACTCTAAATGGCTCATTAAAGCTTGCATCGTGGATGGTTTCTTTAAGGGTGTTATTTTTAAGGTCTAAAACGCTGACAGAATCTTGATCAGCAATGCCATAATTATTGTTGTTCACAACATATGCATAGTGACTATCAGGCGTAATGGCAAGGCCATCTGGCGTTACACCAACATTGATCGTTGCAACAACAGTGTTTTTATGTGACGCAAAGGCACATAGCGGCACAAAGACAAAGCATAAAGCGAGCACTTGTTTGTTCATATCCACCCCCGGTTATATACTGAACAAAACAATAGGTACTCTAATTTTTATGATCAACAAAATTTCCTGCTTTTCTTGCTCGGTACAGCTGCAGCCATGCAAGTTCTAGCTCGAAAAGTTTTTTGCCTGCACTTGTTTCAAGTACATCCATAACGCTTTTTAGCTGCTCTACTGATAATTTGGCAAAAAGCGCGCGCGAAAGAGGCAGAGTGTTTAGCTCTAACACTCGATATAATCTCCTGTGAAGCTCTTCAGGCTTCATTGTCCTTTCTAACCTCAAACTTACAACATGTTCCTGAAAAATTATCGAGATATATGGTCGTATGAGCCTTGACTCTAGATGATGGGCTGAATCTATGAAATTGCCCTCCGCCATCTCAGCTTCAACAAACGCCTTATCAAAAACACAGTGTCGTATGCTTTCAGAAAGTCTTGCCAGGTAGTTATACCCATTCAAGTTCAAGAGTTGGTTTTTTTGCGCGCCAAAGTCCCGCGATTGAAGAGATTTAAAATGCGCCCATATTACAATATGGGCGCATTTTAAATCTTTCAAGCCCGGGTCTTTCGCGTAGCAAAAAAATCAACTCTTGAACTTGAATGGGTATATATTCTACACGACGTATTTCTAGATAGCTTTGCCAGATGGCTGCTACTACCTCTTGATCACCCGCTGTAAACGTATGCCGATGCTGGCATATTATATCGTGATTCACTTGTGCAACTGTAGCTGAAAATTCACGTTCGCTACTATACTGCCGGCTTAAAACAAACTCTGAAAGAACATCTGTAAGCCCATTTACCATTGTATGTATCATAATTCTCCTATGACTTCCATCCAGCTATAAAAAGCCGAATGCCATCGTCTACTATTTTTGTGCTTAATTTTTTTTTATTCTCGTCACTTCCGTGATGTAAAATGCTAAGCGCTCCAAGTGTTAATGCACGCGTTAGCATGATCGCCTCATCGAGCGCTTGTTCTGTAGCAAGCTTTGGCAGATTAAGAGCCTCAAGATGGGCTCGATAACGCCTTGCAGCCAACTGAAATGCTATAGGCTGCGCCATATCACTAAACCGGACAGCTCGCAAAACTTCGGCCGAACTAGGCTCTTGCACATAAAAACAAATAGCCTCATGTGTAAGCAGTAAAAACTGCTCTTCAGCAGTTGGCATCTTTTCCAATGCCTCTAGCCGAATGTTTTGTCTCTTGCAGATGTCTTCTGCCAAAAGAGATAGTATTTGTTCTTTTTCGCCAAATTCGTGGTAAAGCTTTGTTGTGCTATACTCAAGTGCACTAGCTAGCTTTCTTAGTGAAAGCGCTTCTAGCCCACCCTTTCTGATTATCGCATATGCCGCCTCAAGAACTTGCGCCTTAAATTGCTCTTTTTCTCGCTGCTTGCGCTCTTGTATTGCCATTGTTTCTCCTGCTTTTCCCAAATTATATAACACTGTTACATTTTATGCAATCGTTATTTTCTGATATAATTCAAATTATTAGTTATAATATAGATAAGGAGTGGGGATATGGTGTTTATTCAGCCGAGCAGGCCACACGAGCGAAAAGACGAGCCTCAACATAGCCTTTTTACTACAAGATATGCCCGTCAATTTACTCTCTTAAATAACCAGCAAATAGCAGCTGGTCTTATAGCTAAGATTCGCAAGCTCTTTGGCTGGTTATATAGCCATGTTATTGGCAACAATGCTTTAAAGTGGCAAACCCATATGTTTGCAGAACACCTTGCTAGAGGGAACCTTTCTGGCAATCTCACGAGTTTTGCTACAGCCAAAACAATAAAGCTATTAGGAAAACTAGAAAATCCACCCGCAGATTTGATTCAAGCACTATCCTATGCCCAAAGACTATGTGAGATAGACATTGCACCAAAAATCATCAAGCAGGACATCAAAAACCTAGCGGTCGGCAAAAGCCTTGCAATCCCCAGCAGCAGCAGTAAACATGCTATGATGCTTTTTATCACCTGCACGGGAATAGATGAATCAGGAAAAAAGATATATAAGGTGGTGCAGCATAACCAAGGTGCAGGAATTGATAATTATCACTATAGAAATGTAGAAACTGACGGCAAGCTGCGCTTTCAGACAGCTCTTGAACTTCTTGATGTTACAGAAGAACACCTGTGTAGAGAAGGCTCCTCCTTCATCAATCAACTTCTTGATAATGATCAACACGGGTCCGTAGAAAACCTTTATGAAAAAATACTCCCACAACTTAAAGGAAGGCTTGCTCCACCAAGCCTCGATCAACGCCTCTGGGGCCACGGACAAATAGGCGGATCATGCAGCGCACTTTGTGTGCTCTCTATCGTACGTTCGCAATTAGATAAAGCAAGCTATAAAACGTTTCGAGATCTAGGAAGAGTAGAAGCACTATTAAAGTCTTATAGGCAAATTAAAAGTGGCTGGGGCAATAACAGCACACAAATAACGGTTACTCTAGAAATCGTACGATCACTTCAGCATAGCCTAAAAAAGCGAAAGTTAGAACTACCTGATCTACTAAAGACAATGAAAAAGCAGCTAAAGCCACCCAAAAAAGTGCAAGCAACAAAGACTCCTAAGATACAAGTCGGCGTACGCCCTCCCCCTCCAACACAAGCGCCCAAGGCCGTTTGGCACCAAGCAAATACCCTACAAACGGCTCTAACGCGTTTAACACACGGCCAGTTTAGCATCGACACTTTGGAAAAGGTAATACCATCTCTGCTTGATATAAACCCAAAAACTCCCACAGAGATAAAACGGTTCATCAAAGTTACAACTCGCTTTATAGACGCCCATCATAAAACCCCGTTTACTAAAGAGCAGATCTATGTGCTGACTGTGGCCTCATCGTTGCTAGCAATCGCAACAAGAAAGCTTAGGAGAGAACACGAAATACTCTTCTCCACAAAGTTCCTAAAAAAAATCGGTTTTTTTAACTTTTCGATGCATGCTGCCTATAATGGCCTTGGGTTAAGCTCCTATTTTACTAATGCTCACTTTGACAGCTACATAACTCCATATCAAAAACACTATTTTGAAGATGAACTTATAATTCCTGAAGGACTAACCTTTCTTCAACAGCAATAAGGCTTTCGTTTATCTACGCAATTAGTTCATAATACTGCCCGATTATTATAATAAAAGGACAGATTATGAAAAATTGGGCACTTCTATTCTTGTTATTTACAACTCATTTATTGGCAGAAGAGCCAAGCGTATATCTTACTTGGAAAAAAGATCCAACATCTACAATGACAGTTATGTGGATCACAAAAAATAACGATACTAACGATGCTATTTCATATCAAAAAACAGGCAATAAAAACTGGCAACATGCAAAAGGATCTCACCATAAGCTGCCAAATAAAGAACCCTATTTTCTGCATAAAGTAGAACTTAGCCGCCTCGAAGCTGACACAATTTATCGCTTTACTATTGGCGATCGGTCAAAAACATATGCCTTTCATACAATGCCCAAAAAACTATCAAAAGCTATACGTTTTGTAACCGGAGGCGACGCCTTTCATAACAACTTTAAACGCTTTGAAACAATGTGCAAGCAGGCAGCAAAACAAAACCCTCGCTTTGCCATTCTTGGAGGCGATCTTTCTTATGCTGCCCCTAAAAAGGGAGGCAAGGAAAACTGGAAGCAGTGGCAGAAGTTTTTTAGCTGCTGGTCACAGGTAATGAAAGATAAAGATGGCTGCTTGATTCCCCTACTCGTAACAATTGGCAACCACGAAGTTACCGGTAGTTTTAACCGCTCGATGCGCGATGCCCCTTTTTACTATATGTTCTTCGAAAAGGCGACCTATGACATTAGTTTTGGCAACTGGTGCCACCTCACCTTCTTAGATTCAAACCACACGCAAAAAATCAAAGGCGAGCAGACTAAGTGGCTTGAAAAGGTACTTAGGAAAAACAAAAATCACCTCCACCGCTTTGCTATCTATCACGTAGGAGCTTACCCATCATCTAACAGATTTACTTCTACAACTAGTCAATCTGTACGAAAACACTGGGTACCACTCTTTGAAAAGTACAAAATACATGCCTGCTTTGAAAGTCACGACCATGCCTATAAACGCACCTATCCTCTCATACGGGATAAACAGCACTCTAGAGGCATTGTCTATTTTGGCGACGGCTCCTGGGGCGTAAAGCCACGAAAGCCAAGTAAACGCCCCTACCTTGCTAAAACCGCGCAAAAACAACAAGCACTTGTCGTGGAGCTTACGCCGCAAAAGCGATCATTTTGGGCTGTAGATAAAGATGGCAAAATAATCGACCGCTATGAACAATCAGCTGGTTAGTAGAGGAACCTTTTATGCGCATACTTCTTTTATGTATTTTGCTTACAAGCACCTGCTTTGCCGATACTCACCCAAGCCTTGAAACAGAGCGATTAAAGATACGCAGGATGGTCTTAGAGGATGCACCTGATATATTTGCCTTTATGTCTGATGAGCACGTGATGCAATATGTCGGAGCTCCCTGTCAAACCACTATAGACGATACCGAACAGTATATCAAACGCACATGGGAGGCCTTTGCAAACAAGGTGCACATTTCCTGGGTTATTGAAGAAAAGGAGACAAGTGATATTGTTGGGGTCTGTTCGCTATTTGATATCATCCCTGCCCACAAAAGGGCCGAGATTGCCTATATTTTTGCCCAAAAAGCCTGGAATAGGGGTTATGGCACTGAAATTGCCCAAAAGCTCGTAGATTTTGGCCTAAATACCCTAGATTTATGCCGGGTACAGGCAACTTGCCACCCCAACAACCACCAAAGCGCCAAAATACTCGAAAAATGCGGCATGCAGTATGAAGGCTATCTACGTAATTACAAGGTTATAAACGGTGTAATTTCCGACAGAAAACTATACGCTATTATAAAATAATCTATATAGTTATTAAAGAAATGACTGGATTTTATTTATTATAGTATGATAACTTAATGACAAACCTATTTAGGGAGGAAAGCTGTGCAATCGACCACTGGACCCAGCAATCTACACGAATTACGACTAGCACATAACAATCAAGTTACCCGACTTAAGAATGGTGAAGGAACCATACAGCTACATAGAGCCTACTCTCGAACATTCTGTGAACTTCTAGATGCTGAATTTACAAATATGGGTCAGGTCCGTGATCCGGAATCCCTAAAGCGCTGGCAAAATGTTAACCATGTTTTACGCGCTGAAATTTGCCCTGTCTCATATGAAGCTGCTCTTTTATCAGGATGTAGCCATATCTATCTAGCAACAGCTCTTTCGCATTACGTACGACGTGTACTTGCAGAATCTCCCCCATCTCTTTTTACCACTAAAGTACTATCACGATTACAAGGCCTTCTTAGAACCTACCTTATAAATTCAACTCTCATCAGCTCTCTCAGACATCATCCGGATGGTCAACTCCCCAATTATCGCGCAGCCATCCAAGCATTATTACAGCAAGAACACCTTGAAACACTTGCAAAGGGCAATGAACTACTACTTCCAATCGCATATGTTGCCCCAGATACAAACAAAGGCCACCTCATGCTATGCAAGGTGCAAAGTGGCAATGTTATGGTCTTTAATTCTCTACCCACAGTACACGATAAACCTGTTGCGTTTGTTGGTGATAACAATGCAAAAATGTATCAGCTGCAAACTGCCTTTACTATCAAAAAATTGGCAACCGACGAACTGACACTCCAACATGTCTACGAGACACTTCCGCTACAGTTTAGAGATCATATGGTAACTCAGGTTGGAGAACATCCTGAGGCACAAAAGCTACATAAAATTGCAACAGAGGTAATTTATCAATCACTGCTACAAAATGGCAATCCGGTAAAGCCGCAAAAACCTACAGTCTTTTCCTATGTTCAATATATTGAGGGCGACATCTGTGTGCCGATGGCATTTCACATGGTTTTGATTGCCCTCGGAAATGAGGCAGCTCGAATTGCTCGATTAGATGCACGTGAACAAAGCCGTCTACGAGAACAATGCGATGCCTTTTGGAGAGACTTTAAATCCTGTGTCTCAGCTACAACTCCAAGTGCTTAAGACTTGCAATAATTGCAGATAGTAAAGTACATTGTCCGGCTTATGACAATTGATACTACTAAAGCGCTATCTGCACAATTACAAACAGTTCAAATTGGTTCTGATACAGAACCCCCTCAAACAGAAGTCTCTACATCACAAAACTTTCTTCGTCTACGAGAGCTCGGCATCGTCGATGACTCTATGTACGTACTTCCCGGATTTGGCTTTTCCTATATTGCAACAGAAGAGCTTAAAGAAAACCTTTCTGCCTTTATACGAACGGATAATACTCACGAAATCCTCAAGGTTTTAAGCAAAAGCCTTGGCAAAAGAAGCTCCGCCCTTGTCTTATGTGGTGAAGGCTTTGAAAGACTTGCAGGGTGGAATTTTTTATCAAATCGCTTTTTAGAACTTTTGCATCAAAGAGATGAGTCGCTAACCTTAGAAGCAGTTCTAAGCCAAGAAGTCCTGGAAGAAGCAAAGGCTGCATGCGCAAAACAGCCCTCTAGGCTTACTTTTCGCTTTATTATTCGCGAACGCGTAAACATTCAATCCCTCTACAACCTGCTCGTGATAAAAAATCTGCTGACCCCCCAAAACTCATGTCTACACCAAAATATGCAAGGGTTTAGGTATCAAAATGTAGACTTTTGCTTTGTGACAGAAGACAAAGCTCCCTGTCGCACAAGCGGTGAAGGGCTACAGATCATGCTTACAGAAGGGCATCTTGATGGCAAGGACACCCCTTACTTTGTTGATGTAGGAGTTGCAAATCAGTGGTGTCTTGATGCGATGCTTAGACTTTCGCACTTTTATTATGATGACGAAGAGAGCGATCTAGTAGTACTTGCAAATTTACAAAATGGCTACGAGACCATTATAACGCCAGATCGGCTGACTGACTACCGGGCATTTAGAGAGAGCCCTACAGTAGAAGGCACTCTACATCTTTGTCATGCATATGCCTATCGTGGAGGTGCTCACGCAATTAGAGCACTTGCAAAAGATTTAGAAGTTGACCCCACAAAAAGCCTCTGGCATGCATGTGTCGCCCTATTAGCCCACGTATCATTTCATGAACTAGAAGCTCTGATGCAGGTGTTTGGAGCAATAGGCTGTCGCTTTGAATCGCAAAATGGTCTACACATAACCTGCACTGATGCTATAGGAATTCCATTTCTTGTATTTCGCGATGCCAACTGCACATTTAAGGTGCCCTTTGACTTTGCAAAAGCACTTGATACCGTTGCAGCGATAGGCGACCTGAGCTGCACACGCCACCTCCAGCGCGCGCTACTGGGCGGCCTTATCGACAAGCGAAGATGCTCTCCAACACTCGATAAATACCTTGTAGAAAAGCCTAGTGCTCACTACGACGTGCAGCTTGCACTTGCAGCCCTCTTTGGCCGCACATTTTCCCACGTGCTAGTGCCATTTGCAAGTGAACATCATATTTTGGGTATGCAAGTTGCCTTTATGGCAAATGGACTTTCACTTTCTGTAGATCCAAGCAACCTCGTAGAAAGCTGGATAGACTGCTTGCTTAAAACAAACCACCGAGCGTGTCTCACAGCAGGGCAAGTCTTGCTTTTAAAGCTTGAAGGTCATAGTGCGCTTAAAGCAAGATGGCTTTTGCACCTTGATCAAATATGTGTTCGCCTTGCTGAACAGCTTGATAAAGACCCTTATGCCACTCAAGAACAACGCGATTGCTGGATTACAAATCACAACACTCGAGCAAGCTCACTTATTAGACAATCAAGCCTAAACGCGATCTTGAGCCCTCAAGCAAATGCAAGCCTTACTGCCGATCTTACGGGGTATATTCGCACTCTATTTCGTGCGCGCAAGATATTATCGCAGGAAGAAAACGTTAAAGTCTGGTCTCGCATCCTCCATAACCTACAGTGGCTTCAGGCAGTAGAGCTCTTAGATGTATTTAGAAATGTTAGCTTTTTTAAAGAGCTATTTCCAAGGTCGTATCCGAGCCATGTTCTTGAGTTACTAAGAACGCTTTTACGAATGATAAGATTATTTCCTGCCGCTCGAGAAGAGCTCCTCGTTATAGCGTGCAACATTAGTGGTTCAGAATTTTATGAAAAAGTAGCAAATGAACTTACAACGTTTTGCAAAAACGAACAATCAGTACAGGTATTAGAGGCACTCTGGCCCACTATTCAAGCGCAGGTTAGGTCCCATCAAACAAACAATATGACCTATAGGTTTGTAAAAGCCCTCTTAGAAAGGGCCGGCATTCAGGTTCTTATACAGATATACAAGCAGTTTTTTCCAAAAAACTGCCCTGTGAATAACGTTGAAATAAGTGAGTTTAGCGATGCTGTGGTGCGCCTTGGCACACTTGCCGATAACAGTCACTGTACAGAAGTACTCGATATTCTGTGCACTATCTTTACAAGCTTTCCTGCACAATTTCAGGATATTGCAAAACGAACTAGAGACTTTAGCGATATCAGCATGCGCCTTATGCTACGCCAAATTCAGCTTCATGGATCAAGTGATGATACTATACGCCAATTTAACACCGTGCGAGAATGGCTGATGCCGGGCTCCGGAAGCTTTCTTTGCTCTACAAATAACAGACTTTTCTATAACTCTGATCCATCGGTCGTTGTTTCTGTCTACCCTCGCTCTCCTTACCACGGACCAGTACTAAATAGGTGGATGCGGATGTGCATAGGCAGAATAGAAGAGTGTCAAGGTCATGTGCAAGAAGTAGGAAGGCTACTAGACTTTGCGATACAAAACATTCGCAATCTGACGGCCCATGGGATGCTTGACAAGGACCTGATAAACTTGCTACGCAATGCTATAGACGATGAGCCACCTCTTCACATAAATAAAACCCAAGACCTTGCACCGCTTGGAGCAATCCGCCAGGCACTTACAAAGGTAACAGCCGAAAATGCTGTAGAGGTTCTCACCAAGCAACAAACCGCCCTTCTAGTATGGCAAGAAGAGTCCTGTGTTGATGCCTATGAAGCAAGAGATGAGGTGCTTGCTGAAGTTTACGCTGTTTGGAAGGCACATCCAGCTGTTTGTCTAGATAGAGAAGTATCTAGATCGCTAAGTAACGTTCTTACCCCAAATACGGTATGGTTTGGGCCCTTGCCAATGCGCTCATGTGCTACCTATCTCAACACATTAAGTATCATCTGTTCTAACTCCACATCTGATCACATCACGTTTCGTTGCCTTATGGCAAAAATTGCAGCACTACTTTTTGCAGCACGCTCGAAATTCCATCTTGGCGAGGAGAAGAACCTCTTTGTAAAAGAGGTTGTAGATCATTTATCAGCCCTAAAAGCAGCAAACCCAATTCATGCAACCATCCTCAAAACCTACATCGATGATCTCATCGAAATCGTTCTTGTAGACATACCGGAAAGGCCAATACTCGTTGCTGAGCTTCTTGAAGTAGTTGGTACTCATATGCTAAAAGATGCAAATGTCTGCATGAAAGTAGCTTCTGCCACCATTACGGCCTTTATGCAAGATACCAATCCCGGGAAAATTAATACCCTTATTGCTCTTTGTAGCACTTGCCAAGCCGGCCTAAGCCCTCACCTATGGAGAAAGTGCTTCACTGCCATCACATCTGCTCTAAAGCCAAACATGCTTCTCCCAGCAGCCAAAATCTTCATCACCTGTTTCATTGAACCCAAACACATCACAGCAGACGACATTCACGCCACCATTCCAAAAGAGCGTGAATTTGCCGCCCTAAAGTCCACCCTTCTCGCCGCCATCCCCAAATAACCACAAGATAGGCGGCTAACTCCCATTTGATCCTGCGAGCGAAGCGGATCCTGTTTATCTTGTTTTTATCCCTGAGGCGGTGATTTACGGGAAAAGAGCATGAAGAGTACTGGGGTGACGTAGAGGGTGAGTAGCTGTGAAAAGAGGAGGCCGCCGGCGATGACGAGGCCGAGGCCGCGGCGCATTTCAGAGCCTTCGCCAAAGCCTATTGCTATTGGAATTGCGCCCATGATGGCGGCAAGTGTTGTCATCATGATGGGCCTAAAGCGGGCGATAGAGCCTTCTACTATAGCATCGAATGTAGACTTACCTTGAGCTTTTGCTTCTAGTGCATAGTCTACCATCATAATACCATTTTTCTTTACGATGCCAAGCAGGAGCAAAAAGCCCACAGCACTAAAGATGGAAATAGGCTCGTTAAAGAAAAAGAGTGTAAGAATACCTCCAAGGCCTGCAAAGGGTAAAGATGATAAGATAGTAATCGGATGGATAAAGCTCTCATAGAGTATACCAAGAACCACATACATCACAATAAATGCTGCTAAAAAGAGGATGAGTGTTTCGTTCATAGCGTTTGCAATCTTTTTGCTAGCGCCGGATAGATCGCCGCTTACATGCTTTAGCAGCACTTTTGCAGCTACTTCTTGCACGGTCTTAAAGGCACTTGTTGCCTGCACGCCTTGAGCGAGCGAAAACATGATTGTAGCACTTGGCATCTGCTCTTTTCGCGTAATTTCCGGCTTTGCAAGCGTCTCTTTCCAGCTTGTAAAGGCGCGCAAGGGAACAATTGTATTTTCATTATTTGCAAGGGTAAGAATAGAGAGACTTTGCTTTTCAAACTCAGGGTGCAGCTTCATGTAGATTTCATCTTTATGAGTGCCAAGCTGGCGCGTGCCAATAGAAGAACCCCCAAAGGCATGGTGCAAGACTTCCTGCACATCCTGTTTTGTAAAGCCAAATAAGTGCGCTTGACTGTCGTTAATATCTACAACAAGCTTTGGAAAGTCATGTTTTATTGAGACGTCAACAAAAGAAAATTCAGGGCAAGCTCTTAAAGCTTCAGCAAGGGCAATGGAGCCTCGCTCCACCTCTTCAGCATGGATTCCATGGAGGTTATATTTATACTGGCCAATCTCGCCAAACTCTGTGTCTAGGTTAATAAGCGAATAGCCATGAGTAAAGCTCTGTATACCTACAAGGGCATCTAGCGACTTTTGTAGACTTTGTATTACCTCTGGCTGGCTAGAACGCGCATCCTTAGCAACTAGCTGTGTAAAGAACACTAAAAAGCCCCCATAGCTAAAATCAAAGAAGCTATGGACGTTTGGATTTTGCTGAAAGAGCTTTTCGAGGTCGGTCTGGTAGCGCTTATACTCTGTTGAAGATAGGCCAGCCGGCAAGTTACATACTGTAAATAAAAAGCCCCTATCTTCAGGCGGTGCTAGTATTACAGGAAGTTTTGTGTATAGCGGCAACGTAACACCCATCAACACAAGCGCGATTGCAAGCACTGTTTTTGGATAGCGAAGGGTTTTTCTAAGCGTCTTTTCGTATACGCTACTAAACCACGAGGCCTTATGCACGCGCTCTTTAGATGATAAAAAGCGGCTACACATCATCGGGGTAAGCGTAAGCGAAATAAACCCAGACACCAATATCGCTACAGCTAAAGTAACGCTAAACTCCCTAAAGAGCTTGCCATTTACTCCTGGCATAAAGAGAAGCGGTATAAAGACTGCTACTAGCGACAAAGTCATGGAAAGCACGGTAAAGGATATCTGCTTTGAGCCTTCAAAGCTTGCCGTCTTCATATCCTTTCCTTCTTCTTGCTTTCTCACAATGGCCTCTAGAACAACAATGGCATCGTCAACAACAAAGCCTACAGAGAGCGTAAGGGCTAAAAGTGACAAAAGGTCTAGGCTATAATCAAGAAGGTACATAATCCCAAAAGTGCCTACTAGCGATAAAGGCAAAGCAACACTTGGAATAATGGCATCAGTAAGCCTGCCAAGGCTCATATAGATAACAACAACTACAAGCAAGAAGGCAAAGATAAGTGACCATTCAACATCATCTATAGACTCCTGAATCCAAATAGCCTTATCAAACCATACAGCTGCCGAAATTTCAGGCGGTAGCTCATGCTGTATAGCATCTACAAGCTCGTGCACCTCTTTAGAAATAGCAACAGTGTTTGCATCACTTGCTTTTGAAATAACAATCGCAACAGTAGGCTGTACACTCTCTTTTGTTGCAAAGTGAAACTCTTTTTCATCGGCAGCTTCTGTTGATATCGTCGCTACATCCTTAATTTTTACTGAGCTTTTGCCTATGTAGAGATTTTCAAGTTCCTTTGAATTTTTAAAGGTATCTTGTATTTCAATACTAAGTACCTTATTGCCTGTCTGGATGCTTCCGAGAGATGTCTGTGAGGTAAAGGCTTTTACCGTATCAATAACTTGGTTAAAACCGATTTTTCGAGCTGCCAACAAGTCAGGGTTGATATTTACCCATATTGCCTTTTCAGAGCCCATGGCTTCAGCCCTGCCTATACCTTCAATGCGCTCAAGGCGGGGCAAAAGAAGCAGGTTTGCATACTGCCTAAGCTCACCTGCACCAACTGATTTTGAAGTAAGCAGCACCACCATTATCGGTGAGGCATCGTTTTCTTCTCTAAAATACTGTGGGCGGCTCGAAAGGTTTTTTGGCAGCTGGCTATCTGCCTTGTTGAGCGCTGCTACAACATCCTGCACTGCCTCGTCCATGTTCTTATGTAGATCAAAGTGCAAAGAAATTGACGACTGGCCATCGCGGCTTGTAGAGGTCATCTCCTTAACGCCTTTTACTACGCTGAGAGCCTTTTCTAATGGAATTGTCACTTCATTCAACACAACTTCAGGACTTGCGCCGCTATAGTGCGTAAAAACCTTGAGCTTTGGCTTATCGACAACAGGAAGGTCAGATACTGAAAGCTTTGTATAGGCCATGATGCCACTACAGATGATAGCAAGCATCACAAGAGTAGTCATGACAGGGCGTTTTATGAAGAGGCTTGATAGATTCATTGAACAACTTCCACTTTAGCTCCAGCCATAGCACGCCCATGGCCTTCAGTAATCACCACATCTTCTTCTGTGAGACCGCTTGTAACCACTACAGTATCGCCATAGTCAGGCCCAAGCTGCACCTGCTTTAAAGTTACAGAATTGTCAGGCTGCACAAGCATTACATAGGCACCAAACTGGTTATACTTTACAGCCTTTTGGCTGACAAGAATAGTACCCTTCAACACCTCTACAGGTATTTTTACACGAACGGCCATACCAGGACGGAGTGTAAGCTCAGGATTTTGCACTCTTGCATGCATCGTAATCTGGCCTGATGATTCGTCAAAGTGATTGTCAGTAAATGACAACTCGGCAGGAACTTTTGTACCTTGTGCTGTCAATAGGTGCACCTCTATAGCCTTAGTATCCGGCAACAAAGTGCCAAATTCCTTTTCTGTAAGACTAAATGAGACTACAAGGGGGTCCATGCAGCTTATCTGTACAAGTGGCGCTTCAGTGCCTTTTTCTACGAGGTGGCCAGGATGAATATCTACCTTTCCTACCCTACCGGCTTTTATAGCACAAATAGTACAGCGCTCTAGATCAAGCTTGGCCTCTTCTATCTTTGCGAGGTTAAGGTCGATATTTGCCTGATGCCGTAAGAGGTCAGTTTCGATCTGGTCCCACTCATTTTGCGAAATCAAGTTTTTATCTGAGAGGTTTTGAAAGCGCTCTTTTTTCTTTTGCTGAACAGCATGTGAGGCGCGATCTAATGCTATAGTGGCTTCTAAAGCTTGTATCCTAATGGCATATTCTCGTGGATCTAGCTCAAAGAGTAGATCTGCCTCTTCTACCCACTGCCCTTCTTGAACGTGCACCTTGCTGATAACTCCTTCAAGGCGCGCTCGTACATCTATTTGGGCATGTGGCTTTAAAGTTCCGAGTGCTTCTACATACAGGGGCACATCCGCCACAGTCGGCTTTGCCACACGGACTGGCACTAGGGGCACTTCTTGTTGCTGCTCTTTTTGAGCGCTAGAGCACGAAGTTACGATGAGCATTAGTAGTATACTGATATAATTCATAATGTTCCTGTTGCATAGGCAATCTTAGCTGAAGATGTAAGCCACAAGGTTTTAATCTCGCTGTAGCGCACCCTTGCACTCGCTAGCTTTTGCAAGGCGTTAGACGTTGCCTCAAACATCTCTTCCTTGCCTGCTTTATATTTTTCTAAAGCAGCTTCATAAGCTAGGCGGGCATTTTCCATGTTTGTCGTTGCAAAGCCAAGCATCTGTTGTGCCGCTTCATGCGTGCGGCTTGCTTCAAGCACCTGGTTTGCTATTTCAAGCTCTAGCTTTGCAAGCTCACTCATTGAGGTTTTTGTATCGCTATAGGCCATACGGTTTTTATAAATTGTCTCAAGGCCGCTAAAAAGAGGTATTTTAAGGTTTAGGCTAAGGTCGTAGTTGCCGCTCTTCGTATTGTCGTGATGATAATGTGTGAGACCTCCTTTTGCCTGAAATGAAAGCTCAGGAAGCCCTTGGGACTCTGCTTTTTGCAAAAGATAGCTTGCCTCTTTAAGGTCTGAAGCCCTTGCTAAAAGATCTTTTCTGTTTTCTTTTGCAAGCTGAATAAGTGTAGCAATATCTTGTTGAGCCCTAGGTTCTATATGCGATAAGGGCTTTACCTGTATGGGAGTATCTGCAGAAAATCCAATAGCCTGTACAAGCTTAGCTGACTGTATATCACGATCCAGAATATCTTTTGCAAGCTGCATCTCAAATTCAGAAAGAACGGCCCTACTTGTGTATACGTCAGATATTGATGTGTGGCCTACTCGTTGTAGCTCTTCTGCAACATGAAGCATCTTTTTGGCATCATCACGTGTGATGCGCGAGGCTTCAGCAACTTCTTGCGCATGTAAAAGCTGATACCCTCGCTCTAAGACCTGAATCATCACCTCTTGCATGCTAAAATCACTTCGCCAGTCTGCAGCAACAAGTGCCATTTTGCGGGCATCTAATTCGGCAGATCTTGCCCCAAAATCAAAGAGAAGCATGGAAAGTATGATATCAGCATTTGTCTGAGTGTATTTTTTGTTGGGACCGTTGATAAATTCAAAGGTCTTACCGTGAGCAGCACCGAGGTTAAGGTCTAGCTTTGGAAAAAAGTCACTTTTTGCAACGTCAACGCTTGCTTGCGCCCGTTTAGCGTTCCACCAAGCGATTTTTGTATCCGGATTATTACTCAAGGCAACATCCACAAGCTCATCAAGCGTTGCAGGATGGTCCGGGAGGGCTTTTGGCTCGGCCAGTACTAATGCAGAAGTAAGTAAAAATGTGCAAAACATACGAATAACTATACAGAAGAGAAGAAAAAAAGTCTCTGGTATTGACTTTTAAAACTAAATAGTATATATTTTTAGCTTCTCTTTTTGGAGGATTTATGCGAGTCAATTTTATTCCATCTAAACGTATTATCGAATGTATTCAAGTTGATGAAACGCAACTTCGCTGCATGCTTCAGGGTACTATTTGTTCGTTTCAGATTTCCTCCCATAATTTACGCTTTGTAAACGATGAACTACCCGCGATCTTTAAAAAACTTAAAGTACAAAGCGAAGAAGAACAACTTCGAAAGCTCTGCAATATCTTAGTTACTGAAATTATCGAAGGTCGCACTATCGTTGAAACAAAGCAAGATAATAAAGTATTTGCTATAGTTAGTCCTAGCCTCTTCAAGAAGCTTAAACAGGAAAAAACCTATGACGACGTTCTTCTCGGTAGCGAGCGATTTTTTGAAGAAGTAGCTAGTGGATTCAACTCAAAATTACAAGAACTGCTTGACTCTATCAGCGCAGCCAATAAAGAACAGTCTGAAGCTGAAAAGTCATTCCTTGCTACATCCAAAAAGGATCTAGATCGCAAAATTGTTGCTGAAAACGTCTCTAGCTGGGGATTTGTTACAGACTATTTTGCAAAAATCCTCTCTCGTATCTATACAAGCCTTAGCCATACAGTGGCCAAGATCTACGAAAATATAAAGGAAGATGCTCACAAAGAAGAGCGCCTTGCCCGTGAAAAGCATAATGCGCTCATAAAAAAAGAACGCCGCATACGCAAAGAAGATCGCGAGTTCCAAAATAGAAAAAGTGATGTTGCCCTCCAAGAGCATAAACTTCAAGTCCTTAAAGAAGAGTCACTTAAATCTTAAAATAAATATTTTACTTATTTGATGCCTTTCCTCTATAATAAAGAAAAAGAGGAGAGTACTCTCATGACAGCATCGTCGTCCCCAGAAGACCTAAGATACTTATCTCAATTTTTAGATAGTCTGGACGCAGATTCTCTAGTAAGTAGTTTTGATCAGAGTGCCCAATCCGGTAAAAGCAAAATTCGCGTTCCTATGTTAGGAAGAAAGGCGGATAAAGCAACTCCAAGACTTACCTTGCGCCTCACTCCCCGCTTTCATGAAAAGTGGTCAAGTGTAGTAGATGAGCTTTCTAAAATGCCGCGGACAAACCTTCCTGCAATGCGAAAGCGCGCAAGCGTTGAGTTTGTTGCCGCTTTTAAACAAGGACAGTTCGTACTTGAAGTAAAAGAAGGCGACAAGCTTACAGCCTACGCTACACCAGAAACAGCAACTGACCTCGAAACCGGTGCCATCGAGCTTGTGAAAAAGGGAAAGAAATTTAGATATGACAAAATCAAAACAATCTCTCACAAAGACTTTGAAGCCATTGCCGACCACTTCATGACAAATTATAACGCCTCAAATGAAGCCCAAGCACAGGTAACAAGTGAAGCTATAACCACCTCTCAACAACCCACCGCTGCTAAAAACGTAGCCCCACCGGAAATTGCCAAAACAGCAGTGCAAGCAACAACCTCGCAAAAAACAGCTACTCAAGAAGAACTTGGCAAAAAAACTGAGGGCCAAAAGCAGCTAGAACAACAAGAAGTGGCCCTAAAGGCTGAGCGCGAAGAGCGTAAAGACCAAGAAAAAATCGAAGCTGCCGTAGCAAAGCACGAAAAGCAAGTAGCTAGCGAAACCCAAAAAGAAGAAGAATCTGCCAAAATTGCTAGCGATGAAGGGGGCGGATTTCCTTCTTTCCCGCCTTCGTAAAAAGCGAACATACGGCTTTTAAGGCTCTGTAGGCAAGAACACCAACGCCTAATCCCGCTACAGCATATACAAGTGACTCTACGCTTAGTGTAAGACCTGGTGTAAAGTCTTGTACAGTGTCATAAAAGACGCTGGAATCAAGGTTTTTTACAAAGACAAATGGTTTAGACCATACGGTAGACTGGGTAATACTTGTGTAGGCCTGGCTTAAGTCCTCATAGCGAGACTGCATGGCCTGCATAATCTTGCCTTGGTGTACAAAATCAAGGTCTTCTTGTCCCAAAAACTTGGCGATATACTCCTGTAGGGTCTTATTTGTAAGCGATGCTGCATGCTGGAGCATATTGATTTGGCGGCGAGACTCTGCTAAATGCCCCGAGAGCACCATTGTATACTGCTGCATCAATAAGGGCAGCTGACACATAGCAAATGCACCGCCCACAGCAAACAGGCGATCGAATGTCTTATTCACAAGTCCCCACATTTTTTACCTCGACTTCGTATATCAGTTTTTGCGTTATACTAGGCTTTTATCAAATTTAGTCAAGGGGTAAAGCATCTTATTTCCAGCCGTACTCGGAATACGTAATGCCCTGCTCAATCATATCAAAAGCCTGGCGGATGTATCCTAGGGTATTTGTGGGCAAGTTTGCTACCGGGTAAAAAGCAAGCTCAGCGCACTTATCGGGTTCAGTATTAGTAATTAAACCTTCCCACCTATCGCAGGTGAAGAAAAGGTCGATGTTTTCGCGGTTTGACACGCGATGCATGGTGTGTACGTGATGTAGATTCTCCGGTCGTATATGTATGCCGCTTTCTTCCAAAGCTTCTCGAGCCACTGCCTGACAGATAGTTTCATTGCCATCGGCATGACCTGCCACTAGGCTATACTTGCCATCTTCATAGCCGGTATTTTGCCTGAGAAGCAAAAGCACTTCATCATTTGCATTTCTAATTACGAGATAGACACATACGTGCAGGGTAAAACGTTCTTTTTTCATGGTGGCAGCGAGCTCTTTAGATGCTGTTCTTTTTGCTCTTTGAGCAGGATTTCGATTTGTTTGATGCTTGGGTGCTCCATCTTCATGTATGCAACAGCTTTCTCAAGTATCTTTTGCCCATCTTGGACAACTGCCCAGGCACGATTGATGCTAGCCACAAATTCTTGTTGCTTTGTGCTAAGCTGTTTTGGGGGCCTTTTAAAGGGTGGGGTACCTTGTGTATTCTTTAATTCATCAATAATCTTAGAAAGCCATTCGCGTCCGGGGTGAGTGTTCAGTTCAGTTTTTTTCACCTCTTCGTGTAGTTCTGTGATAAGTTTATAGCCGACAGGAGGCAATCGAAGGGGCTTAACACTACGTCCCTCTTGTACATAAGCTTGCAGTCTAAATTTACAGTTTCTGCAAAGGTTCACACCATCGGTTTCACCTTTTTGTTTATAAAGCCTTTTAAGACCTCGCACTCCCTCAAGAGCAAAAGTTGCAAGCTCAACTAAGAAGGGGTTTTTTTTGGCAGGCCATCCATTAATCAAAAACTTTATGCTGTCAGAAACGAAGTTTAAATCTCGAAAACTTGCATCATATAGAGCACGCAATGCCCCTTGACCATATCTTCCAAGCCACGCTTCATCAAACTCGAGGCTGTTGTTTCGTACTGCAGGAAGCGCCCCCTTATATTTTTCAGATAAGTGGCGCATTGCAAGCATGCATAGCGTATAGATGGGATCAAGATCCGTGCTAACCTTAACAGGGCGAACTGCTGCTGTAGCTGCATTCCATAAGTACTTCCCAACACTAAAAGCCGTCTGCATAATACTTTTCACCTCTTAATAATCACTCACAAGATGGTGACAGAACGCCGAGTTTTTTGCATCTCTATAATCTATGGATAATGCATGCTACAGCTTCCTCCTGAGGAACTATTTATCCAGTTTTGTTGAATAAGAAAGTTGCGGTTGCCAAGTTTTACATTCGCATTAGAGCTATTTGGAGCTTTGTAGGTAGAGCCAAAGGTCCAGGCGCATTTATCTGCGGTTTCATTACCATTTGCATCATACCAGCCGTTAAACACAGGATCGGTCATGATCTCAGTAAGTTCATGAGCAATAACAGAAGCCATGGCGTCAGCACCTGCATTGCCATTAGGACTTGTTTTTTGCTCTGCACAGGCACTTAGGCACTTTGCGGCGTTGCCGACAAAGGAATAGGGAATTTTCTTTCCACCAATCTGCATATAGCTATGCCATCCACAGTACTGTGTGCAAAATCCGGATGTTTCAGCAACATCAGTAGAAGTTAGCACAAAATATGCGCCCATAGGATCTAAAGGTAGTGCCCCCGTAGTTATGGCACGTTGAACGATTGCAGCAATGGCGCTATCATTAAGGTTTTTGCCGCGCGAGTAGTTATCAAAGGTGCTTTTTTGCAGTGCCACAAAGTTCTGGATTGGAACCTTTACTCCCCCGCTTATTTGATAATAGGTTGTTTGGATATTTAACCATGGAGATCCTCTGAGGGAATTAATGAGATCTGTTAGTATCTGAACAGCAGAATTTGATGTCCAGTTACCGTACCAGATGTAATACACATTTACTCCTCGAGTCATTACAGGACCGCCATGATAGGTAACAGGCAACTGGGCAGCCTGACTTTGGGCTACGGTTCCAGGATGTTCTGAGCCACCCTTTATAGGAAGTACGCGCTTATCAATTTTATGCCTAGGAGGACGCAGTCCACCATGTTTTTTGTGTGCTGCGACGAGTCCAACACTCATTGCCAACATGGCTGTGAGGCTCAAGATAAATCCAGTTACTTGTTTCATGGGTACTCCTTTTAAATTTGGAATTTGAACGTGCCAATTTATGTATTTTCTTTCAAGTCCCATTACGCTATAGTGGAATTTCATAAACGGAGTAGACCGATGCTGCGATATTTCTCCATCATACTATGCCTAGCAATACATACGCTTTTTGCCGCTACACAGCCGCCACAATCCATATATGACGTTGACTCAAGATCTCTTACCGGCCAGAGTTTTCCATTTTCCGCGCTGCGTGGTCGAGTATTACTCATTGTAAATACTGCAAGCACTGATAAAAATGCACCTCAGATGGCAAAGCTCGAAGATTTATACCAAAAATTTGCAAATGATGGCCTTGTTGTGCTTGCCATACCCTCAAATGATTTTCTCAACGACGAGCCGGGCACAAACCAAGATATACTCGCTGCCTACCAACAAAAGTTCCAGGTGACCTTTCCAATACTTGAAAAGGCCAATGTAAAAGGCCCGGACATTAGCCCACTTTATGCCTTTCTCACAAGCAATAGAACAGACCCCAACTTTGGCTGGGAAGTAGACTGGAACTTTACAAAGTTCCTCGTAGACAAAAACGGCAACGTCATCAACCGCTTCAGCACTATTACAGACCCTATGGACCAAAAAATAATCACCGCTATCGAAAAAGCTCTAAGTCACTAACCTCAATCCGGAATACAAAATGAACGTCTCTAATGCCAATACACATCCGCACGATCAAACACGCTCGTACATAAACATCCTTGCAACAGGCGCTTTAGAAGTTGCAAAAGCGATCTGCACGCTAGGAATATTTTTTCCTGCTCTCCCAGCTTCAGGATGCAATACAACGACAGATCTCGCATATGAATCGCAAAATAGATTCAGCCAGTTAGTTTCCCACCGAGTTCTGCCTGGTAAACAGTACGTCTATGGTGGCCGCGGCTCTTGTTCATTGCGTGGCAGCTTCTCAGAAGCTCAATGCAAAGTCCTGGTAGATACACTAAAAGCCGATTTAACTAAAAAACGGCTCTTACAGCCTCAAGTTGGGGGCTACTGCCTATCAGTAAAAAAAGCTATAGAAGTATGTGCCCTTATAAAGCCTGATGCCTATATCAACTATGGTGAAGCATGTAGATATATCGATGAACATGTACGAGCTTTACCGGTAGATTCTCAAGGGATCAATAAACTCCTTTTTGAGCTCTACCAAATCCTTGCAAGAGGTAAAGTAGATGATAGCCCAAGCAAGTTTCGCGACCACGAAATGTTTATTTCTACGGTAGCCACAAGAGAAGAAATAGATCTGAATGCAAAAAACCTCAATGCAAGAGAAGCAAGAATCTATAACACATTCAAAACGTTAGGCGAAAGAACGAATCAGGTGCAGTTTCGCGCAGTAGATTTTACTGAAGAAAATCAAGTGTTAAAGAAAGTCGGTTTTCACCGTCCCCTACAGCATCATCACATAAAGGACGAAATGGCAATCTTTGTAAAAACGCTCCTTGCACAGATAGATGAAGAGCGAGACCCTATAGAAATAGCAAGCTTCGCTCACACCGAAATCATCCGCATTTGCCCCTTTCCCACAGAAAATGAACCCCTCGCAAGACTATTGATGTATATGATTCTGTATCATCTTGGCGAAAGTACCAATATCCGCTTTGACTCAACAAAAACATACCTCAAAGAGACCTATAAAGCGGTACACTCCTTCGACTCATCCCTATTTGCCCGGTATTTGCGAAGACTTAATACCTAAAATTATTAGCCCCGATTGTACAAAATTCTTCATTGTGGTAAGATAAAGGTAATGTATCGAGAAGATAAACTTCTCGAATTAGGGGGGTTAAATGGAAAAACAAGGGTTAGATCAAGCACTTGATGCTGTGGGAGCCTACCTGACAGACAGGGGATTGAAATTCGAAGTAGTGGCTATCGGAGGCGGAGCTCTATTGCTCTTGGGGTGCATCATTCGCCCTACAAAAGACCTCGATATAGTTGCCCTCATAAATGACAATATACTTATTTCCTCAAGACCCCTACCAGACCCTTTAAAGGAAGCTATTGATCAAGTTGGATCTGCGTACAACCTTCCTCGCGATTGGATCAATTCTGCACCTGCAGATTTATGGGTTATGGGTCTGCCTGAAGGCTTTCAGGACCGATTGGAACCAATACGATATGGTGGATTAACCCTCTATTGCGCCAGCAGATTTGATCAAATCTGCTTTAAGCTCTATGCCTCTGTCGATCAAGGCCAAAATTCCAAGCACTTTGATGATCTAAAGAGACTACACCCCACTCAGCAAGAGCTGGAAATTGCAAGCGCATGGTGCAAAACACACGACGTGTCCGAAGCATTTGCCAGGGAACTATCTATGGCAGTAGAGCATCTAGGAGAATCACATGGTTAGTCTACAAAAAGAATTTGATCATCAGATTGCCGGTATTGCCTGGAGCCTGTGGAAAGAACTTGGAGTGGCAGGGATTGATCGCTTCCACCAAAACTGTCTGATACAGCCAGAAGAGCTTATTATTATGACGATGGTTGCAGCAGAATATGATCCGAGACTTGCAGAAGAAGCTTTAGATTGGCTTGCACGCTATCACGAATTTATTTCCGTAAGCCGCCTTCGCACACTGCTAAAAAATATGGACCTGGATACTATCCGTACCTTTTCTCAATTTGCCACAACTTTAAATTCGATTTCATCTGCCAAGTGGCCAGAGGGCACCCAAACTGCCCCCCTCAAGATACAAGTCAGCGGCAAATCGCTCCTACCCTCACTTGATTCGCCATCCCTGCTTATGCTTCGCATGCGCTCTTTATTTGGTCTCGGAGCAAAAGCTGATACGCTTACGCACCTAATAACTAAAAGTGCGCTTCAGTTTTCAGACGTAGATCTTGCTGACATCGGCTACTCTAAGAAAAGCATTATGGCAGCGCTTGATCAGCTGGCCGCATCGGGAATAATGACTGTCTCTTATGTGCGAAACAGAAAGAACTACGCAATAAAAAGACCAAAAGAGCTCCAAGTGGTAATCGGCAAATTACCACAAATTGCTCCTCCTTGGAATAAAATCGTACAAGCAATAAGTATGATCCGATCAGTGATACCCGATCTTCAAAAAAGCTCAGAAACAACACGAGGTATAATTTTCAGAAATTGCCTAAAAAACATAGAGCCTCTATTACCATTCTTTATATCCCACATCATCCAGAAAAGTCCTATATTTAAAGACGACTGGATGGCAGTTATAGAGCTTTTTACTTCGTTCAGCCGCGGAAATTTCTTTATGCAGTATCAGGTTCATGACCAATTCGAAAAACTAATAATTCACTTTTTGCAACTCCTTTATCCATTAGAAGACTGTATAGATGGCATCGAATCAATTACGTATGAGCTTGAAAACAACACCAAAGGTCATGCAAAAATATATAAAGAATGCTACAAACTGTTTATAAGTTTCGCTGGTGAATTGCAAAAACGCCTAAGCGCATTTCTCGAATTTCCGTTTCATAAAATGATGGACGAACCACTTGCGGATATTGCCTATCACCTTTCAAAAGAAAAAGAGATTGCGCAACCTCCTTCGATCGAACATATCTTAAGTGAATCAGAGGCTACTCGTCAATATCGACAGTTTAAGCACAAGCTAGATGTACTTCGTCAGTTTATTACTACATGTAAAAAGCGACTAGAGGAGCTCTATTTCTCGGAAACAAGGGTCCACCTACTCACCTCACCAGAGACCTTATTTAAGAGACATTTAGTGCATAATCTATTTTCAGAGGTTTAGCAAACAACATCTTTGATTGTTTTGCCGGCATAGGTGGCAAAGAGCTCTTGTAGGGGCTTTAGGGAATAGTCCTGCGCTGTATGGAGCACGAGTTCTTTTTGGGCTAAAGAGGCTGCTATGCACTGTAAAAAGGTGGCAAACGCATCTGCTAAAGGACGTGTATGTACGCGCGCCGGTTTACACCCCATAAAGGCGGTATAAAAGGCGATAAGCGTGCATATTTTGTTTAGGTGAGTAGAAGTATCTGCCGGATGAGGCACCCCTATCAGCACTCCATCACAGCCTTTTGCATGATAAAAAGTAGGAAAGAGTTCTGGATACTTTACTACCGGCACCAAAGTTTTTTCAAGGTGCGTATCTTGTGTGGCCGCGCTCATAATATAGCCATCCTTGCCGTCTACATAGGGGCCAATTAGTAATAAGGGCATGCTGGCAACAAAGACAAGATCTTGCAAGCTCTCAAATAGCCCCACTCCCGGATAGGCCATTTGCACGCTATAGTGGCTATCTTTCATAAAGACAATTTGTGTCTGCTCAATAGGAGGTGCAGATGGTACGGTATCTGCAAGCATTGGCGTCTCAAAGCTTGAAAACAAAAAGATGAGCGTAGAGATAATCAGCTTTTTTGCATCTATGACCTTCATGACTCTCCCATGAGTTTTTGTACAAGTAGCTCTCTTGCAGGCAGCTCTTTTATAAGTGCACTATATTCCCTTCTTTGAACAAGTAACGTAAGTCTATTGACATCCGCCCCAAACAAAGCAAAAAAGTTCCAAGTACGCTCTTGTACTGGATCTGGCTTGTTAGCAAGCTCCTCACAAAAAAGCTCAATCCATTCTTCATATGGCCAAGCACTTAAATAATATAAAGCCATATGAGGCTCAACAACGTGGAAGCCTTTTTCTTGCTTAGCCTCTTGAATTGCTTTATCGACCGGCAATCCGGAGATGCCATTAGTGTGAGGAAGGTTGTGCACTTGCGGCATCTTTTTTGCTGCCGAAGGCTCTTGTGGTGTAGGAGGAGGAACTCCTTCAATTGGATTACTCATACTGACAACACTTATCATAGCAACCAATTTTTGGGCAAAAAAGATGTTGCAAATATTGCTCATTTGACTAGGCTGAGGATTAAGTAGAAGGAAGTACAAGATGTCCTATATTAAAGTCCCTTCATGGCTAGAGCTTGTAAAACTCAAGTGGGCATTTAGCCAATTTGACATCTTCAAGTCATCAAACGAGCAGTTGTTCTGGAAAGAGCAATCACTACGCTTTGGCTTTGATATTCGAGAAGCGCTGCACGATGTTTCCTGGCAAAGTTTTTTTTACGAAAAGTTCTTTAAATACACCCTAAAACGCATCGACAACAACCTCGAAAACCTAAAATCGTGGGAACAAAATTTCTGGAAACGTAATGGCCACTACGTAAAAAAACTTGAGCTTACGCCCATGAGCACGCAGGATATTGAGCTTATGATGAGCTGGTTTCCAACCCTTGAGCACCTTACACTAAAGCGGTGCAACACCCTCTTGCAGGCAAGTGTACCAACATTTACAAGTCTTGCAAACCTGCACACCCTCGAAATTATAGACGCACACCTTGTATCAGAAAAAACCTTCTACAATATCCCCGAATCTACCCAAACGATTATCATCAACTCTGCAAAGAGTATTACGGGAGAATTTTTTGAGCACCTTGCGCTGCTTAAACAGCTCACTTCTTTGTCGCTGCAAAACTGCCACAGCCTAGAGCTCAACCACATCTGTCGCCTACCGCCAAAGCTTAAGGAACTTGATCTTTCAGGCTCCGGCAACAATATCATGCCAGATGCATGCTTCTATCTTCCTCGCACACTTGAGACGCTGCGCATGAACAGGTGGGACCACTTTACAGATACAGAACTCATGCTCCTGCCAACGCATCTACACACCCTTGAATTAGAAGGCTGGCGCCTTACAAACGCGGGCCTTCTTCACCTGCAAAAGCTGCCACTTACTTCGTTAAATATCTCAAGAACCTTTAATGATGAGAGCATTGAACTTAATCTTTTGCCAAAAACCCTAAAAAGCCTCAACATCTCGCAAAACAGGCTTTTAGCTGAAGATGTCTCCCGCTTAGCTGAAAGCGAGACGCTTGAAGAGCTAGATGCAAGCTATATACCCTTTGATGATGCCCAAATTCACCTCCCAAAAAACTTGAAACGCCTAAACCTCTCATATTCCGGCGCTCTTAAAAAGAACACAATACATGCTCTTAAGCAGATAAAATCGTTAAAAAAACTCTCTTTAGCTGCATGCAGCGTAGAAAATAGCGACCTTGAATGGCTGCCGGAACACCTAGAAGAGCTAGATCTTTCGCTATGCACTACCATCACCGACGTCAGCCTTATGCTCCTTGGCAACCTCAAGAGCTTGACCACTCTTATACTTGATGGCTGCGACCAGATACGCGGTTTTGGCCTTTCTGCCCTAAGTCCCACGGTAAAAAAGCTCTCGCTAGCCGGCCTTCATCGCCTCTCGGGAAAAAGCCTTGTGCAGCTACCTCAAGCTGTTGAAGAGCTATCCTTAGACTCGTGCGAGCTCATAATGCTCGAGGATATTATCCCGCTACCAACAACGCTGCAGGTGCTAAGCCTTGCAAACGTGCCAAATATTGGTAATGATGCTGTGGACATACTAAGCAGCCTTCCCTTACTCAATACGATAGATTTACAAGGATGCACAAAAATTACAGAAGCAGCAGTTGCAAAACTTGTGAGACGCAAATTTGAGGGAACGATTATTATAACAGCAGACTGTGTAACAAAACATAGTGACATAGAATTGCATCCTTCGGTATCAATGTTACGAAAGACGGCAAACTTTAAAGCGCGACTTATCTATAAACTCAAACATCAACCTTCAGGGTGATATATGAAGAGAAAACACCTTCTATTTCTTGGCGTATTGCTACTCTCTACGCTTTCAGCGGACGATGAAAATACTGTTGCCGATAGTGCACAAAATAGGCGCGATGACATCCGTCGACAGCAGCGTCAATACGACATTCGCCGCTATCAAGTGCAACAAGACGAACAGCAGGCAGCAGAGCGCCGGCGCCAGATACGCCTGCAGGAACAAAAGATGGCAGATCAAAGAGAGCAGGCACGAAAAGAAGAAGAAAAGATGCAGCAAAGACGTATGGACAATGCCCAAGACTCAGAAAAAGCTGCCGAAGCACGCGTCCAAAACGACCGCCTATCCCCCAAAACTCCAGCTCCCGCAACCCCAGCGCCAGCTGAAGCTATCCCACAAACTCAGCCTGGCCAGCCTTAATGGGTGTCATACATATCTTTCGTGCCCGTGTGCGTGCCCGTGCCCGTGCCCGCTTTTTCATCCATTCCACGCGAGCCCCTAAGGAGCGAATCTGTAGCCAGTTAGTTTCAAGTTGTGTGCAACGCTCGCCTAATGGTATGCTCAATTTATGCATATTTTCGACCATGAAAGATTAGATGTATATAAAGCCGCGATAGAATTTGTGGTTCTTGTGGACAACATTGTGGAACAGTTTCCACGAGGCAGAGCCTATCTTGCAGATCAGCTTTTGAGAGCGGGAGCCTCGATCTCGCTGAATATAGCAGAGGGAGCAGGAGAATACTCTGGTAGCGAGAAAAGTCGATTTTATCGCATGGCCAAGCGCTCAGCAACAGAATGTGCCGGAATTTTTGATATATGCAAGAGCCTTGGAATGATAACTGAGGGACTTTTTATAAAAGGTCGAGAATTATTGATGCGCATAGTGGCCATGTTGACTAAGATGGCACAAAAAGCGGAATGCTGAAATTAAGCGGGCACGGGCACGCACACGGGGACGGGCACGAAGGATAATTTATGACAGTAGGTATAACTCTGAAAAAGCCAATAACTCAACCTCTAGGCCAGCCTTAATGAAGACTATTGGTGTTCTATTGCTCAATACGGGCACGCCGCTCTCCTGTGAGCCGGCTGCAGTACGTAAATACCTCAAAGAATTTCTCATGGATGGGCGCGTTTTGGACCTACCATTTTGGCTGAGAGAGATACTCGTAAAATGGCTTATCGTACCCTTTAGATACAAAAAGTCAGCTCGGGCCTATGCCAAGATATGGACACAAGATGGCTCCCCCCTTATGAGACATGCAAGTGAGCTGCGAGATATGCTCGCTTCCTCTTTAGACTGCAAAGTAGCTCTTGGTTTAAGCTACTCTCGCCCATCTATAGAAGAGGGCCTAAAGCAACTTAAAGGCTGTCTTGGAATTATTGTAGTGCCACTTTTTCCGCAGTATGCATCTGCAACATCAGGCTCTACCATTCAAGAAGTTATGCGCGTTGTATCATCTTGGCAGATTATCCCCGAAATGCGCATTTTAGGACCTTTTTCAAACCATGAGCCATTTATTAATGCCTGGGTTGAGCGCGCTAAAGAGTTTGATATACAGTCGTATGACCATGTGATCTTTAGCTTTCATGGATTACCCGTCAAGCACATCCAAAAGCAAGGCCTGACATGCTGCTTAAAGCGAAACTGCTGCAGCAGCCTGCACCAAGAAAATGCTTACTGCTATCCCGCCCAGTGTACATACCTTGCTCAAGAACTTGTAAAGAGGCTGCAAATTGAACGCTACACAATAGCCTACCAGTCGCGCCTTGGCGTTGATCGCTGGCTTAAGCCGTATACAAACGGAGTCATTAAAGAACGCTCAAAACTTGGCGACAAACGTCTTTTAGTCTTTGCCCCATCATTTGTTGCTGACTGCCTTGAAACCCTCTACGAGATTGGCATGGAGTACCGCGAAGAATTTTTGATGCAGGGCGGCAAAACGCTTGATCTTGTACCAAGCCTAAACACGCACCCTGCATGGGTAGACGCTCTATCACAACTTATCCGCGACCAACCACAATCTCAAAAAGAGCCTCCTCATTGTGAACTGATAGCTGCCCATCTCTAATGGCAAGACCTATATCTGCACAAGTACAGGTACTGTTACAAAAGCGGTACTGCCAGTACTCGTTCCGACAAATCCGGTGATAAGGCCTAGAAAGAAGAGGAAAAAGTCGTATATCATGCTTGTCCTAACGTGAGCTCTATCCACTCATCAGTGTACGCCAGGGACGAATTTTATCACTAATCTTGACCTTGATCCTCCGACGAGGGGTCCTCGGGAGGAAGATTTGCTAGTGTCATGATAACTCCACTTGCTTCTTCATTTGAAACTTTGGGGTTTTCAACTACTAGGTTGAGAAGATCAAGCGCGCGTTCGGGAATAAGCCTAGCACTTTCTACCAGCATATAAGAATTTTTATTTAGTTCATAGACGTCAAGATAGAGCCTGGCAGCGATACGGGGATAAAGAAGAGCAATTTGCTCTGCTATATGAACGAGATCTGAGGCATTGTTTCCCGCCTTCTTAATTGCCAATTTCGTAAGAGCCATCGCCTTTTCGGGGCTTATCTTATGTATTTTCTTAGCGACGATAACGTTCGCTCGGGCAGTGTATCCATCTTTTTGGCTGTCAATAAGAGCACATATCACCTCCACAGTAGAATCGCCTCTGCCTATAGATGAAGCTAACGTATAGAGCCCCCCAATGTCATTAACAGAATTAAAACAACTTTTTATATGCTCAAGTAGTGTTATTGCATGTGCTGGAAAGTTGTGGTTTACAACCCGCAGTAACTCTTCATCCTCCTCATTTCGTCCCTCAAGTACGTATCTTTTCTTTGAAGTAAAGAGTTGCACCAATTCACGTGCAACAGCATAGGCTTCTAGTCGGTCAATCAGGAAAAGAGTAGAGGCAACATATGCTAAGCCTACGCATGTTTCCAGATCTGAAGAGCAAGTATGAGCACTTTTTCTTGCACGTTCTATATAACACATTGCGCTTTGATGATCGTTTCTTAATAGATGTGCCTGGGCAACCGTGATCTCGGCACGTACCCGGTCATATGGTATTTGCATTTTTTCGATTAGCTGAGTAGCAGAATCCAAGAGTTGATTTGCTTTTACTGGATCGGTTTTGTAGCATGCCTTATGAATAGAGATCAGGCGCCAAAACGCCTTACTGGCATAGGTGTATTTAGGTTCTCCTGAAAGAGCAATTTCTTCTGCCATTGCAACATCAACTGATTGTAATGCCTGCACAAGCTGAGAGCGAAATTTATCACCAAACTCATAATTTTCAGAACACGCGAGTTTACAAAGCGGAAGAATCGGCTTTATTTTTTCTGGACCGAGCTTTGCAAGTAGCCGTACAGCTTCTAGGAGAATTTGATTTTTCGCATAACTCTTTTCACTTGTCAGATTCCTTGCCACTTCGCATGCCTGAAGAATAAGAGCAGTAGCTTCCTCAGGATGAGATGCGCTTTTTCTTTTTGCCATTGCTCTATACGCATCTGCTCTCTTTTCTAAATCTTCGATTGCTCCAATAGCCACACTGTCTGAAAAACATTCAGCAATTTCCCGATATGCATCATCCCTATCGCCTGCGTTTTTGATTGTTTTAGCAGATTCAAGAGCTGCAGCGTGGTTTTTCTCAAACTCTATGAGAGCGACCGTTTTATAGTAGTTGTCCCCGATTCTTTGCGCAAGCACTCGTGCAGATTCTGGATGTAAGGGGTGTAGCGTTTTTACAAGCTGCCACTGGTCATAAGCGGCATTCTTCTTGCGACCAGCAGCCTCTTCAAATGCCTTTTCAAGATAGGAAATTGCCTTATCCTTTGGTAGCACTACAGCCATATTTAGGAACGCTTCTCTTCGTGAGGCACCATCCGACAGTGAAACTAACTGAAACGCTCTCTCAGCAAGAGCGGATCGTGATAAGCCTATCCGTTCCGGCAGAAGCTTACCTAGCAAAAAGGCAGTGCGGTTCAGTTTAGATAGTAACCTCCAACACCTCCCATAAACCAATTCATAATTCGCCTTAGAAGTTCGAGTAAATTCACCTAGCTCTTTGGGGCTTAAATAACCTAAAAGCTGGTTCAGTGCTAAATCCGACATATCATCAAAAGAAACCATGCACATTCCATGAATTAATTTATATGAAACTATATCATACTACAGCTTATATGTCAGTTTTTATAATTTATAATAAAATTGGTATTGAAGAACCACCGATCCTGCAACTTCTTGCGTTTAAATAGCCAATTAACTTATAAAAGAAAGATAATTCTCTGGCCAGATGCACTCGTAGTGGCTTTCAGGGTATGACTCACTCCAGAGCTTTGGGGGTTTTGTTTTTGCTTGGCCCCAGGTAAATTCGTAACTGTACAGTTTTCCATCTCGTTCTTCTATCCAATCTAATTCCTTTTGATCATAGGTGCGCCAAAAGTAATTATTTGACTTTAGCAATTTGTATTGCTGCAGTTTCAGCCGTTCCATCACTAAATAGTTTTCCCAAAGCTCCCCTATATCATTGCGCAGATGCAAGGAATTAAAATTATTAATTATAGTATTTCTAATACCTGTGTCATAAAAATAGTAGCGAGACGTCTTTGTAACCTCTTTTCGCAAGTTGCGGCTAAATCCGCGAATATTTACAAGCACAAAGACCTGTTCTAAAAGATCCAAGTACTTGTCAACAGTGCCCTTGCTTATGCCAAGTTGCGTCGCCAATTCATGATACGATACTTCTTTACCCACCTGAAAGGCAAGAAGTGTCAGTAGATCGAATAGCTTTTTAGATTTAAGAATTCCTTCAAACGCCAAAATGTCTTTAAGAAGATATGAGGATACAAGTTCATGTAAATAGTCTTGTTTTTCTTGTGGGCTTTTTGACGTAATAACTTCTGGATAGGACCCGTAGATCAAACGCGAGTCAAGATTTGCCTTTATCTGAGCTACATTTTCAAACTGATTAAGCTCTATTTGAGAGATGGGGTACATCTTAATTACGTTTTTACGCCCCGTGAGCGGCTCTCCAACCTGTTTTGCAAGATCAAAAGTAGATGATCCTGTCGCTATAACTTTTACATGGGGAAGATGATCGACGATAAGTTTGAGATTCAGGCCAATGTCAGGAATAAATTGCGCTTCATCAACAACAAGTAGCTGCTTATCACCAATAAATGCCTTTAACTTTTCGATAGAACAGCTTGAGAGAAACTCTCTAATAAAAATATCTTCGCCCGAAACAAATAAGTAATTCTGCTCGTTTTCTAAATATTTCTTTAACAATGTTGTTTTACCAACTCTTCTTGGCCCATAAACAACGACTACTTTTTCGGGTACTGCCAGCTTGCGAAGTCGTTCTAATTCGGTCTGGGGAATATACATACTACTTCCTCCTCTAATATCCTGAATTATACTAAAAATGGCCATTTTTAGCAATATTTGGCCATTCGATTGGTCAAATTTATGAAAATTTGGCTATTTTTCTAACATCTTTTGATAAAGAAGAGCCAGGGTGGATTCGAGCTCGTCTTTGATACATTCTAATTCTTGGGTAAAAGCTTTTGTGAAATAGGGTATTTCGCAGTAGGATTTTTGCGTTCGTTTAGGGTGCCATCTTCGTCAATGGCTTTACTCGGCAACATCCAATAACCTCCAAGAAAATAGAAAAGGAAATCAAGAGCAAACCGAAAACAATTAAGCTACTTTTAGAAATTGCAACGCCTGACCAAATCAGAGCATATGGCAAACTTGACCATTATCAAAAAAGCATGTTTGGGATGATCCGCAAAAAAAAGCAGCTGTTGACCTTCGATCAGATAATTTCTGAAATTTTAAATACCACCTTGGTGCGACAAAAGAGAGCACCCCTATTCAGTCTATGGCGAAGCATGATTAGACGATGCACAAATCCGAGAGATAAAGACTTCCCCAATTATGGTCGTAAAGGAATTCAAGTATGCGATGAGTGGAAAACATACGCAGGATTTGAGAAGAGCTTAACCGCAGCAATTGGCCCAAGACCATCCCCTAAGCATAGCCTCGATCGTATTGACCCTAACAAAAATTATGATCCTTCTAACGTCCGATGGGGCACAAGCTCCACCCAAGCAAAAAACAAGAGTCAGAGTCTAAAAATCAACGGGGTTAGTGTTACCGCCAAGGAATTAAGCCAAAAACACAACGTTAGAAGCGAGGCCGTTGTACAACTGATACATCTTGGATATGACGAGTTAGGTATCGCATCTTATGCTAAACTCAGCTTCGCTGAAAAAAAGCGATTGGCTATATTTAAAAGGAATAGGAAGAACAAGTACCTACCCAGCACCTTCCGGGGGCACAATATAAAGTGATCGGGGGCCGGGCCTTTCACGTGTAGATTCCATCACTTGAGGAATCGGCGTCAGAATCTTCCTTAGAAGAAGCGTCGCTTTTGGCAGAGGCAACGATTTGTTCATCTTCCTGCCTGTTTTGGCTTCGTCCAAGTAGCAGGGCAACAACTTTGTCATGCCCGCGCTTTGCTGCCCAGTAGATGGGTCTATGCCCATCTTCAGTTGGAATTGTTGGATCAGCTCCTAGCTCTAAGAGTTGTCTTACGGCGTCTTCTGCTCCAGCATGGGCCGCATAATAAAGCGCTGTATAGCCATCATCATCTTCATTGTAGTTTACATCTACTCCCTGTCTCACTAAATAATACACTTTTTCCCAATTTTGACGGAAAACTGCGTGCTCAAATGCCTCGTTGCCGTGCAGATGGATATCGATAATCTGGCTGGCTATGAATGCAACCACTTGTATATCTTTTGCCGCCGCAAGCGCTTTAATATGATCCTCTTGGGATATATGACCTAAGCCTAACACAAATTGCACCTGTTCCATGCTGCAAGCCGCAGCTACTAGATATGCGGCCCCTACTGCTTCATCTTTATTTGTGCAACTGTTGATAAGCGCCCGTGTTACCGCTTTTTCCTCAGCACTGAAAACGTTTTCGGCAGTGCTTCTAAGAGCGTTTTATCGTCAGTTATAATGTTTTTTTGGAGCAAAATGAGTATGATATCATATCGTTTATGAAATACTGCTGTTTTAAAGGCAGAGGAATAATCACAGTAGCTAGCTTCCTTTTTAAGATGCTCAACTATATAGTGCACTGAATCTGCATCACCTTTTGCTACATAGTTAACTAGATAATATTGCGATAAGTCTAACTGATCATTACGTGGGTTAAAGCCGGATAAGCACCCTTTTATCTCTACAAAAGCCGCCGCCTTTTCAAATCTTGCGCCCTCTTTGTGTTTCACATAGGAAAAGGCCGCAACTAGACGAGGACACAGAGCTTTATACCTGTTTGCACAGGCACTTTCAGAAAAGCGATTTCTTACAAAAAGTTCAGCGGCCGAAAGGCGCCTGTATGAGTCGCGGTTTACAAGTTGATACACTAAAGAAGCCTCTTTGCTCTCTTTAAACGGCACCCGAATGGCCAATGTGAGGCGAGACCTATCACCCTCTGTTACCCACCCTCCCTTTGACTTTAACACAATATAAAATTCTTCTTTATCAACAAACAGAGTCCTACGAAGAACTCCCTTTTTAAGATAGCTAGGAATATCTCGAACGGCTTGTGCATAGAGCATAATATCAAAAACCCGCCTCAAAGAAAGCTGTAGATACTGCTTACACTTCTCAAGAAGTGGTAAGCTCTTAGCCATAAGCTGCTCTGTTTTTAGACGTCGTGCTGCATCCCCAGGAAAGAGCAGACTGCAAGAGCGCTCCTTATGTGAGTCAAGCGTTTTTGCTTTCTTTAACGCTAAGTTGCCAAATTGAAGAAAAAGTTCATCTTCTGGCAAAACGCTTTGCTTACATGGGATAATTGTCAATGTCATGTTCACACCATATCCCATCTAAGAGTAGTTTTCAAGGCTTTTTTTTATAAAGACTTTTACCCCGTGGCCTAATTCCATGAAATTCGCGACTCTTGCTTTATTTACATTTTATCTATAAATTATTAGCAAAAAAAAAGAGGTGTGTTTTATGAAATGGATTATTCTTCTTTTACTACCAGCTTGTTGTTTTGCTTCAATTGAGCCAATTCGTTCTATTCAAGAGGTGGAACAGCGCATTGAAAAAGATAAAGAAATTCTTGTGGTGTTTGATGTCGATGATACTTTGACTATTCTCAAAGAGCCCGCTTTTCAGTATGGTAATTATAAGCTAACTCATTCAGAAGCATTCTCAAATGTACTCAAGCACTTGGATGAAGATGTCAAATTTATAGTATTCAATCTACCTATTCTTCTCTCTACTTCTGACCTGATTGAACCTCACACGCCAGCAGTCATTGAACGTTTACAGAATAATGGAGTGAAAACCATCGCCTTAACAGCCGCTCCAGCGGGTAATATTGATGGGGGATCTCTTGAAGATGCAAGGATTGCCGATTTAAGGCAGCTTGGTATTGATTTTACTCGCTGTTTTCCAGAGGTTTCCAACACCCTTTTTACCAATTTCCCCATCCGGCCTTATCAAAGCTACATTCTTTTTAAAGAGGGAATTCTTTTTGCCAATTATGTCAACAAAGGGGCTGTATTGGTTGGTTTTCTACAGCAGCTAAGCTGGAAACCAGATGTCGTTATCTTTGTTGATGACCGAGTTGAGCATATTCATGCCGTTAAAACAAGCCTTGCGGAGTTTAATCCTGCAATCGAATGTAAAGGGTTACATTTTCAAACTGAACACACCCTGTATAAAACAATTGAACGAGGCGAGTTCTGTACAAAATGGCAAGAAATAGTCGACACTGCCCATCAGGTGGCTTCTAAATGTGAGTAAAAAATGTCAGTTTTGCATATTCTAATTTGTGTGCTACTAGCATTGTCACTCTCTGCAGAAGAATATCGCGTCACTCAGCCTGGCACCTATATCATCCAAAAAATATCTACTGGCAACCCGGGGGCCCTGATCGCTCTCTTATCACTATACTTACTTTAAAAGAAGATTTGCATAAAGTCAACAAAACGCAGCCTTTCCCCCTTACAAAAAAACATTGTCATCTGCACGCAAACTCAGCCAGTTTCTCCAAAAAAATTGGAGAAACTGGCTGATATTTGCTAAAATTTATCTATTTTATCCAAATAAATTGGAGATTCTGGTAGCATTAGAACTAGGAGGGAAAACAGTATTATGCATAATATTTTGCGCTTTGCCGAAACGGCCTATATTGAGACTCAAAACCTGCTGCCATTGCTTGGAGAGTACACGAACCCTCACAACTTTATTTCACGGCTCTGTAAAGCCGGTGAGCTTATCCGCTTAAAGAACGGGTTTTTTATTATTGCTGAAAAGATCGAACAGGGCCCGGTGCCCTATGCGCAGGTCGCCAACCTGCTTTATGGGCCCTCCTACCTAAGCTACGAGTGGGCACTTTCTTACTATGGAATGATACCTGAGGGTGTGTATGTAGTAACCTCTGCCTGTGCTATAAAACCTAAGAACTACACGACACCGCTTGGCACTTTTGAATATAGCTACTTGAGTCATGCACGCTATGCCGTGGGAATAGATCAAAAAAAGAATAATGCAGGCAATTTTTTGATTGCGACTCCAGAAAAAGCGCTTGCCGATCTTGTGCACATGAAAAGTAAAGGTCTTTCGGGCAAGGACTTACTTGAAGATCTCATTGAAGCTCGCCGAATCGACGAACAGGTTCTCAAAAACTTAGATAAGTCGCATCTTGCAGAGATATCAGAGTGCTACCGCTCTCAAACTGTACACAACTTTCTTCACGTAATAGGACGCTTATGACTAAGGCAAATATTGCAAAAATGCTCGAACACTACCAGAACTCAAAAATTCAAGAACAGACGAAAATCCGCGAGATCCTGCAGCAGACAGCCCTCTTGGGCCTTGAGAGGCATGGCTTATTTGAGAAGGCTGCCTTCTACGGCGGAACTGCCCTGAGAATACTCTATGGGCTAGATCGCTTTAGCGAAGATTTAGACTTTACCTTGCTGAAACCCGATCCTGAGTTTGATTTCGAGCCCTATTTAGAGGGAATGAAAAAGGAGCTTGCATCGTTTGGCTTTGAAATGGAGGTCACGCAAAAGAAAAAGAATATCGAAACAAGTGTGCAGTCCGCCTTCCTCAAGATGAACACCATACAGCTGTATCTTGCAATTGGTGATGAGAAAAAAAGCAAAGCCACAAACCACAACGAAAAAGTGCAGATAAAACTTGAGATAGACACCGACCCACCCCCACATTATCGCCTGCAAAACAGACTTGTGCTAAACCCTGTGTCATTTTATGTGCTCACGCTGCACCAAAGCGACCTCTTTGCAGGTAAGATGCACGCGGCTCTCTATCGCGCTTGGAAGGGCAGAATTAAAGGCCGTGACTGGTACGACATTATTTGGTATGTTACCAATAAAATACCCTTAAGCCTCACGTATCTTGCTTCTTGCATGCGTCAGACGAATAATCTTGGGGCAGATGAAACGCTTGATCGTCCTCGTGTTCTTGCACTTCTGCATGAACGAATCGACACTATCGACTGGGCAAGCGCCAAGGCCGACATGCGCGCCTTTATTCCAACGCCTGAGCGCCTTGATATCTGGTCGCCTGATTATTTTCATGCGCTGTGTGATCAGGTTTTAGTAGAGTAATTTACAAAGGTATGGGTTGCTCCTTCCCAAGTTTGGCAGCTATTCCCAAGTAACGCCTTCGGCCCTACAACCTCTCTTTTATGTTAAAGTCGCGGCCCCAAAGGGTGTGATCGCATGCAATTGGGGTTCTCTACCCCGCCCTACTTGAATGCACCATCCTCACCATAGCCTTGGTTGCGCTTTCATTTTATCCAGAACCTATACTCAATGTAGTTTCTTGACTAAATTGTCAGCATTAAGGAATAGAAAGAACAAAAATCGCACATCGCAGGGGCTGGCCCCTTTCAGTAAGCGCTGTAAGTGCGATTGAAAGTAAATTATACGTTAAACTAGGATATTTCGCGCCGTCAGCGATCATTATAACGCAGGCTTTCAGCCTGCAATTCCTAGTGCTTAATACGCCTAGGGCGTTGCCCTAGGTTATTATATCAGAGGCCTTCAGCCTCAGGTAAATCATACTGGTTCATTAGAACTAAAAAGTAAGTCTGTAAGATATAATTTTGACACATTTTCAAGATTTCAGCCATAATCTAAAAAAATTGAAAAGTTTGTAAGTTAATTTATAAATATTACTTGAAAAAATATACTTACTATGTTAAAATCTGCACTATTATTTAGGAGTGTTATTTTATATGCAATATTTACCCCCTGCTTCCGCAGCAGAAGTGTATCACGTTCAGCAGCCTCAAAATTTACCCTCACATATACAGGCTTATTTTGAGATTTTCTATCAAGGGTTGCAACAGGATGCAAAGATGCACCCAGAGCATGCAGATTTGATTATGGAGGTAGAGCAGCAAATTAAAGATGTCATGGCTGGACGTCGTAATCCTAAATCAGTAAGCTTAACAAATCTTATTTGTGCACTTGGTCAAAGTGCTAACGATAAAAATAATTTAGAATTATCCGAGTTTGTTGAGAAGCCTTTAAAACCCCTAGATCCAAATTTTAAACCCTTCAAGACAGATAGTCTGCTTGCTGCACGGGATGAAATTGTAGCAAAAGCGAAAGGTCGTACACTCGTTCTTTGGGATATTGACTATGTTGTCTTTCGCTCCGAAACGCACTTTGGCTCTGTAGAATGGGCAAAGGAAATTTATGCAGATATCGAAAAAGTAGGATTCACAGCCGCAGCAAGTGAAGACATATTAAACGTTATATGGCGCTTTATACAGCCAGAAACTCCGATAGAGCTTTGCGATGATAACCTCCAAGAAGTTGTAACAAGTCTTCACGATCAGGGTAACATTATACAGTACGGCATGACGGCGCGACCCCCAGAAGATGCAGCATACACCCTTAATCAGCTAGATGCCATCAAGTTTCGTGTGCCTCAAAAACACCCTCACTCAGCTCATAAACTTCCCTCAGTCTCTTTAGAAGGTGTGCGCCTTCCAATGTGTGTGTTAAACGGCGTCGCATTTGTAAACTCCTACACATCAAAAGGTGTGGCGGCAAACCAGCTTAATCTTGCTGACTATGACACAGTAGTGCTTCTTGATGACTCTCTTTCAAACGTAAACAAAGTGGCAATTGCTGCCCTAAGCGCCGGTAAAGAGTACATCGGCATTCACTATACTGGTGCCATGGCTAAACGAAAGTATGAACCACTCATTGCTCGCGTCCAGGTAGAGCACTTTCCCCAAAGGATTTCTAATGAAGAGGCCCACAATAAGATTCTAGGCGGCATTCCCCACTAGTAAGGAATAGGAAGATCAAGCACCCCAACCTACTTTCTCCCCGGGGAAAGTAGGTTGGGGTGCTTGTTTTTCCCGCATGCATTGGGTAACTTTAAAGTAGATAACGAATCGATTTAGTGTATTTTGGCAATTTTGTACGGATATTTCTTGAAAATGACCTGCTTTTGACAACAAAGAAACACCTCCACATCGTATCCTAAGTAGTTTTTAAATTAATCTTCCCAGTGTGGTGGATCAATATCGGCGATTGTTGGAGGATCTTGACCTATCTCAAAATGCGCCTGCACTTCAGGTTCTGAAAAACCATCAGCAGCGTTGAGAGCCAATTGACAAATCTCGTCACAGTGCTCTGCTGGGGGCGGGTCAAATTCAGGGATTGTTATTGGCCAGCCTATGTCCCTCAGAATGCGTCTTATATGCTCAGGATGTGTTGCAAAGATCATGATCTTTATCTTCTTGCCGCAACCTGCGCATGTTAGTGAATCTACCTCGTAGATGCGCGCTATGAGCTGAGCCCACCCCCGAGAAGCTTTTGTTACCTTCTCGTCTCTTTCTTGCCTGGTTTTGACGGAAACATCGAGGCGCTTTTGGGCATTAGCCGCTACTTGCTTTCGTAATGGTGATGAAGGTGCGAGCACTCCATGATAGTGCCTACGATGGCGGCGTGGATACGGAATGAAGTGAGAAATCCTCTCCAAAAAATCTAGTGGATCGAGAGTCATAAACAATCTCCCATCGTGAGATGGTTTTGGGAAGCGATAGTTTATTAATGAGCTATGCACTCGAATGTTTTCACTGTTAAAGGGAGGTCTTGCGCAGTATCGTATTAAGCGCTCTAAGGTTTCCGTGTCAAAGCTTGGGATTTTTACTGAAGCGTCTAGTGAGAAGCCCGAATTCTCGTACGTAAACATCTTTTCTAGTTCGTCTTTGCCGAAGAATTTGCGGTTGCAGAAATACCTGAGCACACGCTTTTGGATGGATTCTTGTGTGTCAGTGATGTCATCTTGTGTAAGTGTTGCTTCATGAAACCGCAGGCCATCTCCAGAGCTGAAAACAGCCAATGCTAAAGCAACCTTAAGGGCGGTTTCGATTTCGAGCATTGTCATCATATCAAATGAGGTCGTATACTTGCCCAGGGGCGCTTAAGCCACCCGTAAATGACCTGCAGCGTATTTGTGAAGGATACTTGAAATAAGGGTTTGATAAGGCAAACCTTCATACGCAGCTATTTGCTTTATATTTGATACATCGGTGCTTGAAAGGCGAATGTTAATACGGACATCCTTACTAAGTGTCTTTTGAGCACTTTTACTTGCAAGTTCCTTTTCCTTTTTAACGCTTTTTACAGGAACCCATTCATCATGTTCGAATGACTCAAGCAGTTCTCGTTCTTCCTTTTCAAACTTTGGTTTACTTTTTATTTTTCTTTTCATTTTTATTATCCTTATCATATTTTTTAACAGCTTGTCGGCTGGGAATGATGGTCTTCATAAAAAGAGCATCGTTTTTATCTGGAACAACAGGAACCAAATATACGTATCCCTTTGCAAGCACTACATACACTTTTTGATGAGCATATTTGCTCTTATTCGGATGCTCAAGAATATCGAGCAATTGCCCATCACAAATTGCTGCAATAATTTCCTCAAAGCTGATGTCGCGCTCGGCTTTCAATTTCGCATTTTTCTCAGGAGAATATGTAAAAATAGGCAGTTCGTTGTCCATACCCTTATTATATGACAATGTGTGCCTTTTGTCAACACCCGCTCAAAGTTTGCCTTACAAAACAAAAAAACAGGCCATGCATTTCTGCATGGCCTGTTTTTTTATTTTGATTTGATGACTTTCCTGGCTGCGTATTAACGTATATGGGTAGTGTCTCTTTCCGGGTTTGGCTTTACTTTTGCCTTCTTTGCTAAATACTTTACCAATTCCTTTCTCGGCTTGGCTTTAGGTATTGTTTTCGTTTTACCTCTCACCCTTACATCTGCAAAACAACCCTCAGGAATTGCCATCATTAAGCAGGCCTCCAGTGATCGATCGCGCCATGTGGTTTGATCGGCATACACCGGCTGCGTTACGCCAGTAGAAAGCGGAAGAACCAATGGATCACTACCTCCATCAACTGGATTTTTAGGATAGGTTCCCTTTGATCCCACGTCGAGCCAGAATGTTGATTCAATATCCATATTGATCAAGAGATCTGGCTCAACTACATGGTTTTGATTCGAAAAAATGTATGAATTCACCCCAAGTCTTGCAATATTATTAAAACATTCAAAAAAAGTTTCAAATGCACTTACGGGAACTCCATCTTGCTTTAAATTGTTTGAAAGATTGGTAAATAAATATGCTCTTTCTGAAACATCACCAAATAACCTTCCATCTATATCTCCAACTATATAACTTGTTACACCAGATCCCAAATCGCCGGGATTAACAGCATCATTATTACGGAAAAAATGAGGTACAACGTCTCCTGCACTTGCAGCATTAGTATCCGTCAAAAAGAATACCTTTGTACCTGATGTACGTACCATAGCATTAGGATATTTAGATGCAAACAAATTGGTAT
>CAZEQY010000005.1:0-118194 GCA_964514655.1 uncultured bacterium | reverse complement strand
CTTAGGAGTAAATCTTGCATTCTACCGCGAAGCGATCCTGCCCGATCCTGCCAGCTTTAGCGGGATCTTGTTATTTATGATAGAAAAGAGATTCACGAGGCTGCCTCAAGCTCATCAGCCAGATTAACATATTAATTGTTAACGTCTTATATCTTGTAATTTGAGGTTAGCCTGATGCGTATGGGATCGCCAGGATCGGCTACGCCGGCAGGATAGACAGGATATATGGAAGAAAAATGGAATCAGTATTAGGATATTTATTTGATAGAAATGTGCCAATTTTTGACAGCCCAGGCCGGGCTTTGCGATTATGCGATTTTTGTTGCAAAATCGTTCTGGTTTTTTGCAATCTTATCATCTTTATTGAAAATAGCTAGCGCTGAGGGGTTGTTATATGCCACGTAGAATTCGAGTAAGGTATAGCAAAGCTTGAAAATCTCTATGATGATCCACACCTAAAACATCTCAGAATCTACATCGTCATCATGCGCATGTTGAGGTTTAGGACTTCATCAAGTTCCAAGATGTTGCCATCTGGATCCATGAGGCAAAGCGCCTCCACCCTTAGAATAAGGTAATCTATAGAACAAAAATGCTCTTTGTTCTATGCTTATTAATTATATGCAAGCAACACAACCTGCAACAACCATCCCGGCACTCTATGCAGAGAGCAGTAGCTGCCCCATTGACTCCGGAGATATCAAAAAAATAGAGACGTGGATTAAGGGCAAAGGCCTTTTAACAAAAGGCGATTTTGCTGCTTTATGCCTTGACTTTCCTGATCTTGCCATGCGGGCTTTAGAGACATATAGCCCTTCTGCTCTACCTAAAGAACTTCCAGCACGAACTATTACAACTCTTGGCTTTCATGAGTCACATGAAGAGCTGCTCCTTCGTTTAATTACCGCAAATATGTGTGACAACTGCTCTACGTTACTTCACAGATCTTGCGAAAATAAATACTATAATGCAGTTGCACTGCTAGTAGCCCGTGGCAGCGACCTTACAACGCAGGACGAGTTTGGCAAAACGGCCCAAGAGATTAGCGAAAAGATGGGTGACAAAAATCTTCTTACGCTCCTAGGTAAGTCCAATCAGGAACCAAAATAGCCACTACTAGCCTAAAACTTGACCACAAAACCAACCATACGCTATACTATTTACTTAATAAATGGTGTATTTATTGCGATCCTACGTTCAATAACAGATACACTAAGTTACCAAAGATAACATGAAACTAAAAGGCCACTGTATTATAGCGCCGATTTCGCATGCACGCATGGAAAATGTCCAGCGTCCCGAAACCACGCTTGCTACGTTATTAGGCCCACTCGCTGCGATGATTGAAGAGCCGACTTGTGATGTCGACCTCGTATTCACTACAGGCCTCTATCAAAATAACAATGCGGCCGATATGCCACGACATAGGTTAAATTTGCTTCAACGAGAAGCTGAATGGCGCATACGCTTTAGCAAGGGAATCAACAATGTTGCTGCAAACAACATCAGAGCGAATAACTTTGAGGTGACTCCTTCCGCTATTACTTTTGTCAACTGGGATGAACACATCCTAAGACATTGGAATGAATTTAACGACTTTTATCGCAAGATACGCCAAAGCCACGCAAATGATCCTGTCCTTCAAAAGATTATGGAAGAAGATTTAGCAAGCATGGAACGCCCTCCAACCGCAGAACATATCCGATTCATGTGCGAGGAGATAACAGTAACTGGTTTATGGATTCGTGGTCTACTCACCACAAAGCCGCGTCTTGCAAACCAAGAGCAGCAAGAAACGATCATCGCCTATCCGGGAGAGCCCTCAAGGAGTATGCTACGAGGTCTTGAAGTTATTCTCAGCAAAAGATCCGACATCAAAAAGCTCTTATGGTTAAATACTGAAGATACCGGCATTAAAGTAGGCGAATACCAATTCGGCCGAAAAACACACACCTCATTAAGCTCTATCAAGTCTTAACTCGCACTTCGTTTCCTCTTTTATCCTTGACTCATTTACTTCGTCCAAAGTAAAATACAATAATATTTTTTATTTAGGGTTAGGGAGCTATAATGTCTGGATTGTGCACAAATTATACATTTAAAACTTCGGAATATTCTTTTTTTAATGAAATTACTCTATTTACAGGCAGATATACATCCTGCAAAGTACTTTTGTATCCGAGAGATACTGATAAAACAATAAATGAAACTTTTGTGAATACTCACTTAGTTGCCTTCAATCCTCGCTTAGGATGCTTTGCCAACCTGGATATGCCAATTGACAGCCCTAAGCGTTATATTGTTGGCTATATTGAAATAGAAGGCAATAACGTTCGCCAAACGATCGATCAACTCTTCCAACAGCAACATATGGATGCTAAGACCCGTGCTGAAATAGAACCCGCCTTAAAAGAGCTAGAAAAATGTTGCGACTTACACAACAAAACCAATCCGGATATTACCAAAGCACAAAAATCTGTTATTGAAACTTTTGTTGAACCATACCTTGAAATTTTAACCAATAAATTTAATTCTAGCCAGCTTGAGCAAGCATTTATTATGGCGGCTAATGTAGTGAAGGGCTTTGTAAATCCTGAAAAATCATTTCGCCCAGTTATCCAAACGTACTTTATAAGTATGGATCCTAATAAACCCAATTCACCATACGTTAAGCTTATTAATACAGAATGGCCAAAAGAGATAGAAGACGAAGTAGTTGAAGCATTATATATGATCGCTCGCGTCTGGAGTGGCAAGGCAAATTTAGAAGATGCCTTACTTCAATGTGGTCCCACTTTACCAGCTTTAAAAAGCCAACAACAAGTGATACTCACTCTTTTGCCAAAGCCTTCTGCTCAAACTCAAAGTGAACCTGCTCTGGCAAAAACATCTCCTCCTGAAAATGATTAAGGTGACAACGCTTTCATACCACCTTTAGCATCCGTCCTGTGAATAAATAGGCGAATTTAACTCTACACACTTCTTTCTAGACATAAATTAATTAATTTAATATAATAGTCTCCAAAATCGCAATAGAGATTAGTGCTTATATGTCCTTTACGGTTACAAAAGATTTATCCCAAGTCATCAACGTTCAGTCTCGGCATGAATATGGTGCGATTTTTTCGAATCCAGATTTGTTTTTATCACTTTTCTTAAAAACGCTCTCCTCTTATTGCTATAGCGAAACAGACCGCAACATTAAAAGAAAAGAAAATGTTGTAGTCTTTTCTGGTGAAAAGTGGGAATTTAAAAATTTAAGTAAAACAGCAGAATTTATTAGATGCCTATTTGAAAAAGGATTCAAAGAGAGCGGGCGCGCTTCATTTTTTCAGTACGAAAGTTTACGTACTGCGTATATTTGTGAAGAGACAGATACTATAGATGTAGATTCGCCAGTTGAATCGGGGTGTTTTTATAGAGCGGTCCAACCGGCACTGAAAAAATTAGCAAAAGCAGTGGGGGCAGTCTATACACACTCACAATGTGAGCGCACTATTATTGTTTCTACCTCAACTACAGAAACAGCTGCAGTTAATAAATATGAATTTACATGGGGTAAAAAAGAAAGATTAGTCTATCCAATCCCTCCCGCGATGTTACCTAGAAGCAATTCTCTTGCAAAGGCTCTTTATACTATGCAAGCTAACGGAACTCTTGCAGACTTTACGATATTTGGTGCTGATAATTTTCAGATTTCTGTACATCGACCCGTATTGCAGCTATATGCAAGCTCCACTTTGGAGCACCCAAATTTTCCCTATTTGTCTGGACAGGTACTTACAGAATTTGTGCAAAAGCTCTATCGAGGCAGAGTGAAAGCAGTTTTGCCCTCGCCTATTTGCGATGCTTTTTTGAACGTGCGAAAACGCTTCCAGTGGGCTTCGGTATCATTTACTATAGATATATCGGCTGCTCTCAAAGAGCAAAATAGCGCAGCTTTCCTTATGGATCCGGATCATTTTATAGCGCGCTTTTGTCTTGCAATTCATGACAAGGCAAAAAATAATTCGATGTTCCAAATTTCTCGTGAAGGTGATTGTCTTACTATTTGTGGTAGACCTAATGAACTTAACAGATTCCATGAAATTATGGAGCAGATTCGTCAACCTCTTTTGCAAGGATATGCTGAAAAGAGCGCCATTTCGATCGTTGCCTTAGACCGGTATGGACAAAGCTATATGTTTTGTAGACACTCTAGTAATGCGTTTCAATACTATCGAGAGGGAAAGCTTTCTCACTATAATGATTTAGACTCGAAACACTTTAACGATTGCATTAAACCTGCACTACAGGAGTTTATAGCGGCGATTGGCGGTTTTTACAATGAGTCTCAATTTTCTCAAAGTGTTACTGACTATAATAATAAAAGTGGGGGGATCAGTACCACAATAAAAACTGCGTGGGGGTTTACCGTGCGATTTGATTCATATGTTGAGATACCAACCTCGACACGACCAATAGATCAAGATATGCAAATAGCACTTTATCAACAAAGAGCTACAGGTGATTTTGCTTTAGTCGGCAACGACGCCAAAGAAGTTAAACTTCATGCATGTGTACTTTATGCAAATGGAGGTGAGGCTTTCCAGGGCTTGCTCAGGTCACAGATGAACGAGTGTGCTAAAAAAACGATCTACTTTGAGGATTTTTCCGAAGAGACTTTGCAACTGTTCGTAGATTATCTATATCTTAGAAGAGATGTAATGGATTCCCTTATTGAAAGATCTATAGATGCATACTCATTACTTCAATTCGCACATCAATGGCAAGTGCCGGGCCTTGTTGCACTTTGCACAAATTATCTTAGCCTTGTATCAGATGCTGAGGATAAAGAAGATGTAGCAAATCTTGAAAATCTCTATGATGATCCCCATCTAAAAGAACTCAGAAAACATCTTGAAGGATTGAGTATTTAAGACCAGGCGCCCTTCTGCACGAAGTACATCACTAAACGATGAGATTAAGCCTGATGTATGTTGATTTTCAGGCTTAACCTCAAATTTGGTTTTATCGTCTTTTTACATGAACAAAGACACTGTCTTGTCTATTGCACTCATCTGTAGTAAGAGGAAATGCATCGCAGTCTGACGTTTGTACTATCGCCGGTGGACACTCATTATTGGTCACAGCAAATACTGCTAAGAAGTCATTGCCCTTTGTTTCAAGATCCACATGTGATGAAAGGTAGTAGTCAAGGGCGCAAGTTGTCGGATCGATACCATTATAGCCGCGAATGCTCTTACGGGTATCAAATGATTCCGGAGTAAGCCGAACTTCATGGTTCATATGCTTGAGTTCAGCATCAAAAAGCGTAAGCCAAACATCTGTGTTTAACGTTTCATCACCTAAACTATAATTTCGTAAATCATAAAACATCACGCCTACAGTGCCATCTTTTGCAACTGCAACAGTAGGTAAAAAGGCTTGTGAATCTAATGAATTTGGATTTACCGGCCTTGGAAGAGACCAGGTTTTGCCTCCATCAGTAGATTTTCTGATTACGCAACCAGCCATATGTGTAGGATTAAACATCGGACTTGAGTAGACAATATACGCATATCCATTACATGGATTCACCACAAAATCAAGTGTTGTGAATGATGTAACCGGAAGCACCGGATCTACAGTGTAAGGATCAACGGCAAGCACGTGTGGTATTCTCGTGTCTACCGGGTATTGTTTCCATGTTGTCCCATTGTCATATGACTTCCAAACATACAATTGATCTAAAGCTGTAGACTCTACCTGATCTGCTTCGCTCTGTTCAATCATTGCTGCAGCAATCAGGCTATTTGTCTTATCAGGTAACACCTCAAGATGTGGAAGTATTGGTATTGGTAGACAGGTAGATAGGTCCACTGGTTGAAACGAGGCTATGATCGATGGATCAGACCATGTTAGCCCTCCATTCGTTGTTTTTTGGAAGGTAATATTCTGGGCGCCAGTGTAGTTTGGATCTTCGCAAAGATCGCTCACAGTGCAAGTGTTGTCAGAGGATACGAGATAGACAGTATGTTCTCTATAAGGATCGCCGGTAAGGTGCGGAAAATCAAGAAAATTGCATTTACCCTCATCTCTGATTGCTGCTTTAAGGTAATTCCAACTTTTTCCACCATCAGATGATTTGGCAATAATATTGCCTTCATCTGTTTCAACGTCAGGAGTTTGGTCTGCAGCAAAAAGGTAATACGAACTTGAAACGATATAGCAATTACCTTCATTATCAAAGGTTACGCCAGGAAAATACGCTGAGATAAAGTTATCACTTGCTTCATACAGGGTGGCACCTTGGCAGCGGCTCAGCACAAGGTTCGATGGATTCCATGTTTCACCACCGTCAAGTGAATATAAAACTAAAATAGAAATCGCCGAAGAGCCATTGTAGACGCCATTAGTTAGGGTGTCTTGCTGCGTAGCGATTACGATATTTTTTGGATTTTTTGGATTTACTGCTATACGTGGATCATATGAAACATTGCGAAAATAGAAGTAGCCTGTAAGTTCCTCGGGATTATTGAGGTTTAGACATTCCAGATCCTCAGCCAAGAGCGATTCGCCGGTCACACGTATTGGTGAGCTAGCTTTTGGCTTGGTTTTAACAATTGATGATGTACAATTGGAATTTGTTGAGCGGGCAAAGCATGGTGTAACAAAACAAGCGCCTATTGCTGCACAGCAAATCACTGCTTTGAATTTCTTGAACATACTCTCTCCTTTGATGGTAAAGTTAAAAATTTCTGCAACGCGAGTGTAGAAGTTACACAAAATATAATCCAGAACTTTTGAACAAAACCAAGCCCCCCCAATCGATATTAAAATCTACATCGTCATCATGCGCATGTTGAGGTTGTTGATGATCCAGATGGAAAAGAGGATGATCGTCAGAATGAGTAAAATTGTGGAGATAAAGATGCCAAGGTTCCAGCGGATACCCGTTTCTTTCCAGACATCAAGAAAAAAGAGAAATTGAACTGTTGCCTGGAAAATCGCAAAACATAGGATAACGCCGATTGCCGAGTGGGTGTCGAGCAGGAAAAGCTCTGGGCGCACAATCACAAGATAGGCAGCAAGCGTAAGAAGGAGCGATGCCACAAAGCCGATAGTGCGTATGATGACCATGTTTCTCATAATAGATGCCCCATGCCGTAGACGATAGTAAAAATAAAGATCCAGACAAAGTCTAGAAAGTGCCAAAAAAGTGCCATACGAAAGATTCTAGAGACGCTAGAAGGTACAAGCGGGCGAATTGCTATCCTCACCATCATAACAGCCATCCACACAAGGCCCCAAAAGATATGAAACCCATGTGTGCCTACAAGCGTAAAGAACGATGAGAGTGAAGCGCTTGTTGTAGGACCTGCCCCTTCTTTGATGAACTTTGCAAACTCTAGTAGCTCTAGCGTTAAAAAGCCAACGCCAAAGAGAAAGGTCACCATAAACCAAAGTATTGCCGGCAGTTTTTTGCCCCCATGTACAGCAATCATGCCAAGCGAGCAGGTGAACGTACTTGCAAGCAGAAACAGCGTCTCTGCAAGCACGGCAGGCATCTCAAAGAGCTCTTTATTTGTCGGGCCGCCATGTGTTGCATGCCTGAGCACTATAAAGGCTGCAAAAAGCACGCCAAAGATAACAAGATCCGTCATGATATAAATCCAAAAGCCAAATACTTTTGAGTCATCTTCATCATGTTCTATATGCTGTACAGCTTCCATATTACCTTCCACATTCCTTTTCAATACGCGCTATTTCTTTTGCCGGTAACACATATTCCATATGTTCATCAAACGAAAGAATGATGATACAAGCAGCAACGCCAATCACTCCAAGCAAAATCAGCCAGTACATATGCCAGACAATGCCAAACGAAAAGAGAAAGGCAAAAATCGATATGTAGATGCCCCAGCCGGTATTTCTTGGCGTATGAATATCCTTATAGTCAGTTGATGGTTTGATCCCTTGCTTTTTCATTGTCCAAAATTCCTCATCGCTTGTCACGTGGGGGATGATGGCAAAGTTATAAAAAGGTGGAGGGGACGACGTAGACCATTCTAGCGTTCTACCATTCCATGGATCGCCCGTAGTGTCGCGGTTTTGGTTTCGCTCTTTTATACTGACAACAAGCTGATACACCTGTGTGAGTATACCTGCTAGCAAAAACAAAAATCCAATAAGAGCCGTTATATACAGCGGCTGAAATTCTGTTGCTGTCGCGTAATGATCGAGCCTACGCGCCGCTCCCTTAAAGCCCAAAATATACATTGGGATAAAGCCAAGAAAAAAACCTGTAAGCCACAGCCAAAAAGCCCTTTTACCTAGGCTATCGTTTAGCATAAAGCCCCAAATTTTTGGAAACCAGTAGGTGAGGGCAGCAAAAAAGCCAAAAAGTGCAATCCCCACAATCATCGTATGAAAATGGGCCACTAAAAAGAGGCTATTATGCACCTGAAAGTCCGCAGGCGGTGATGCCATAAAGAGTCCCGCCATGCCACCAAGCATAAAGAGCGCTCCAAAGCCCATAAACCAGTACATAGGGGCTGCAAAAATCACTTTTCCTCTATACATCGTAAGTATCCAGTTAAAGACCTGCACGCCAGAGGGTATGCCAATAAGTAAGGTAACAACGCCAAAGAAGGCCGTTACATCAGCTCCAGCTCCCATAGTAAAGAAGTGGTGCAGCCACACAAGAAACGACATCAGCGTAATAAGTATCAGCGCCGTCACCATCGACATATAGCCAGAAATTCTCTTTTGCGAAAACGTGGACACAATCTCAGAAAAGACACCAAAAGCAGGTATAATCAAAATATAGACTTCCGGATGGCCCCACATCCATATGAGGTTTGTGTACATCATCTGGTTGCCGCCATAGCCCGTCGTAAAAAAGTGCATATCAAAAAAGCGGTCAAGCCAAAGCAATAGCGTTGTTGCCGTAAGTACAGGAAATGCTGAGATAACAAGCACCATACCGCATAAGGACGCCCAGGTAAAGAGGGGAAGGCGAAGCATAGTAAGGCCAGGCGCGCGCTTTTTAATGATCGTCACAATAAAGTTAATGCCGGCAAAGAGGCTGCCAAGGCCGGATAGCTGCAAGCTCCATATCAGATAGTCTACGCCTTGTCCGGGGTTGAACTCTAACTCTGAAAGCGGCGCTATAGCAAGCCAGCCGGTATTTGCAAATTCTCCGCCAATGATAAAGAAGAGGTTTATCATAATACCTCCCGCTATCGTCAGCCATAAGCCAAGAGAGTTTAGGAAGGGGAAGGCAAGATCTCTTGCACCTATCTGTAGTGGTATTATCCAGTTCATAAGGCCAAAAAACAGGCCCATAGTAACAAAAAAGACCATGATATCGCCATGAGAGGTCAATATCTGCATAAAGTGATCCGGCGATAGATAGCCCGCAGAATCTGCTCCCACTGCTTGCTGCGCCCATACAAGGCCAGCATCCAAAAGGCCGCGCGCAAACATAAGGGCGGCAAATACCATGTACATAGTGCCGATCTTTTTGGGGTCTGTTGAAGTGAGCCACTCATCCCACAGCCAGCGCCAGCGCTTATGTGCCGTAAGATAATAGGTAACAAAGAAGAGTAGGGCAAAGATAGTAACAGTAGCCCCTATCGTATACCATACGTGTGGCACGCATTCAGCATTAAGTTTTCCGTAGATAGCGTTCATGGTTCCATATACTTCATGATAATTTTGTTAAATAAATCATCCTCTACAGATGCGTAAAGGGTAGTATGATCAGGTATCGAGCGTTTGCTAAGCTCGCTATAGGCTGCTTGGTTAAGCTGCATAGGAGATGACTTCACTTGCTTTACCCAGTCCTCAAATTCATGGTTTGAACAAGACTTGGCCATAAAGGTCATATCAGCATAGCCATCGCCGTTAATCTCAACAGCTCTTCCTCTATACACTCCGGATGCATCTGCAATGATATTTAATGTATTGCACATACCTGTCATCGCATAGATCTGCCCACTCATCTGGGGCAGCCAAAATGAGTTCATGGGCGCTCCATCTGCAGTAAGCTTAAACTGGATGGGCGTATTTTCTGGGTACTGAACAAAATTTACGGTAGCAATATTTTGTTCGGGATAGATAAAGAGCCACTTCCAGTCTAGCGCTACAACCTGAATCGTGAGAGGCTTTACATTACTAAAAAGGGGCTTATAGGGATCTAGCCTATGTGCTGCCTTCCATGTGATCACGCACATAACAGCAATAACGCAAGATGGTACAACCCAGAGTAACACTTGCGTAAGAGGGCTAGAAGTAGCTTCTGGATCAAAGTCATCACGTTCATTTTGAGAGCGATACTTCCAAGCAGTTGCCAAAAGCCAGATAAGTGTAGGCACTATGACAAGAAGCATCCAGAGAATATTTGTGCGGATGAGAGCAAGCTCTTGGTGGGCAATAAATCCCTTGGGATGAGTTACAAGCGTGCTTTCATTGCTCATCTCAAGATAGATGCATGTAATACCTAAGAACACTATAACTGCAACTAGTAGTCTTTTCATAATACTCACATCCCTGCCATAACGCGATCGTTTAGATCGGACATAATCCAAAATGTACCAAGGGCAATGATAAGGAGCACAAGCACCATGAACCAGAATATCACTGATTCCCACCTTGGCTTTGCCTCTTGTCCAAGATGCAAAAAGCATAGTAGCTGAAAAAAGGCCTGTATGATAGCGCCAAGAATAAGGGCAGCAATTAGGTTTTCTCCATCTATCACCTTAGTAAGCACTAAGGTAAAAGAAATGCCCGTCAGCACTAATGAAGCTATAAATCCCACTATGTAGGCACTAAAGGTGCCGTGGTATTCTTTTTTGATCTCTTCTAAACTAAGCTCTGTTTCCATGCTAGAGCACCCCCATCAAGTAGACAAACGTAAAGATAAATATCCATACAAGATCCAAGAAATGCCAAAAAAGCGAAAATACTACAAGCCTGCGGAATGTATCTATTGTCACGCCTGCCTTTGCAACTTGCCCCATCATTACGAGCATCCATAAAAGTCCCACAGATACGTGAAATCCATGAGTGCCTACGAGCGTGAAAAACGACGATAAAAAGGCACTTTTTGTCCAGCTATAGCCCTCATGAACAAGGTGCCTAAACTCTATAAGCTCCATCACAACAAAAGATGCGCCAAGCAAAAAGGAGATGCCAAGCCAGCCTAAAATTGATTTAGTTCGGTCTTTTTTTGCTGCAAGCACGCTAAAGCCACAGGTCACAGTGCTGCATAGAAGAATCATCGTCTCGATAAATGCTGTTTTGAGATCAAAGATATCTTTAGATGAGGGCCCACCAAAGGTGCTGCTATGAAAGATATGATAGGTACAAAAGAGCACTGCAAAGAGGATGCAGTCTGTCATCAGGTATATCCAAAAGCCAAGAGTCGCTCGCGAATAGGCATCCTGATGTGGATCGGGGATCTTTCGATCAGCAGCTTGTACGATGTCATAATGGTGAATGGTCATATGGCGTTACTCCTCAAACGAGTTTCAATCTCTTTTACCTTTTCAGCCGGGATAACTTCATGGACATCTTTTCCGGAAAGGCGAATGATCAATGAGATGATAATTGCAACAAAGCTTGCAAGCGCTAGCCAGTAGATATGCCAGGTTATTGCAAAGCCAAAGATAAGACTAAAACACCCTATAAAAAACCCTGCAGGGGTATTTACCGGCATGGGGATATCTTCATATTCTATAGGTGCTTCTTTTTCATTCCTTCTCTTTTTTGCCCAGAGAGGGTCAAGCTCATCTACTGTAGGAATAACAGCAAAGTTATAGACTGGAGGCGGAGAGGGGATTGACCACTCTAACGTTCTACCATTCCATGGATCACCGCCCGTCGTATCGCGCAGGGCTTTTCTATTTTTGATACTCCAAAAAAGGCCAAAAAACTGGATGCAAGCACCGATAAAGATGATAAAGACGCCAACGCATGCAGAAACAAATACCGACTGCCAGCTCATTACATCATAGTGATCTAGTCGCCTTGTAGCACCCATAAAGCCAAGCATATATAGGGGCATAAAGGCCACCAAAAACCCTAAAAACCAGCACCAGAAGGCATACCTATTTAGCTTTTCATCGAGGTGAAAGCCTGTAAACTTAGGAAACCAGTAGGTAAAGCCGGCAAAAAAGCCAAAGAGCACACCGCCAATTGCCATACCATGAAAGTGGGCAATCAAAAAGAGGCTATTATGCACCTGATAGTCTACCGGAGGTGCTGAAAGGAGTATACCCGTCATACCTGCAACGCTAAAGTTGAGGACAAACGAAAAAAACCAAAGCATAGGCGATGTAAAGTGCACGCGGCCACGAAACTTTGTAAAGAGCCAGTTAAAAACCTTCACACCTGTCGGTATAGCGATCAGCATAGTAGTAATAGCAAAAAAGGTATTTACACCGGGACTTGCTCCCATAGTAAAGAAGTGGTGGAGCCAGACGATATAGGACAGTACCGTTATCATCACCAAAGCCCACACCATTGAAGCATAACCAAAAAGGCGCTTTTCAGAAAAAGTGGGCACAACTTCTGAAAAGATGCCAAAGGCTGGCAACATCAGGATATACACCTCGGGATGACCCCAAGCCCATATGAGGTTAATATACATCATAGGGTTACCGCCGCCGCCAGCAGTAAAAAAGTGCATGCCCATGTAGCGGTCTAAGGCAAGAAGAGCAAGAGTAGCAGTAAGAATAGGAAAAGCAAAGATCACTAAAATATTTGTGCAAAGAGCACTCCAAATAAATATGGGCATCTTCATCCATGTCATGCCTGGACAGCGCATCTTTAATATTGTGATCAAAAAGTTAATTCCGGACATCGTACTACCAACCCCCGCAATCTGCACCGACCACAGCCAGTAGTCAACCCCCTCGTTTGGACAGTATTCAAGACCGGATAGGGGAGGGTAGGCAAGCCAGCCAGCTATAGAAAAGCGGCCTACTGCTAATGAAATAAGCGTCAAAAATCCACCTGCAGCAAATAGCCAAAAGCCAAGGGCATTTAAGAATGGGTAGGCAACATCTCGTGCTCCAATCTGCAACGGTACAATAAGATTCATGAGGCCAAAGACTACTCCCATACCGACAAAGAAGATCATAGTAGTGCCATGAGCAGAAAAAACTTCCTGAAAGTGCTCGGCAGTTAAAAAGCCAAAAGACTCTCCCGCAGACATCGCCTGCTGCACGCGCATCATGACAGCATCGGCAAAGCCTTTTGCAAACATGATAAGCACAACGGCAATGTACATAATACCAATTCTTTTAGGATCGACAGTTGTGATCCATTCATCCCACAGCCACTTCCACCTCTTTGTATAGGTAATGAGAGCAAAGAGAGCAATTGCGGAAAGTATCATACTGACTACAGCACCGTTTTGAACGGAATCGTGAAAAAATGCTTCCTGAGTTAATCTGCCAAACATTACGGCTCCATATATTTCATAAGTATTTGGTTAAAGAGTGTGTCATCTGCGAGTCGATATATAGCTACCGGGTTATAGCTAGATGGCGCGGCAAGCTGGTTATATTCTTGTAGATGCATAAGCGATGTAGCCTTTTGCGCTGCTAGCACCCACTTAGCATAGTCTTCTTGTGAAGATGCACGTGTTGTAAAGGTCATACCGCTAAAGCCTGCACCACTGATATTTGCTGAGCAGCCCCTAAAGTCGCCTTCAGAGTCTGCCATAAGGTGTAATTCGGTTTTCATATTTGGCATAGCATAAATCTGGCTACCAAGGCTTGGAATCCAAAAGGAGTTCATGGGGGCATCAGAGGTTATTTCAAAATGTATGGGGGTGTCTTTTGGAATCTGGATAAAATTTACTGTAGCGATTTTTTCTTCCGGATAGATAAACAGCCATTTCCACTGCAGCGCGACGACCTGAATTTTCAGCGTCTTATTGGCACTTTTAATTGGCTTAAAGGGGTCTAGCTCATACGTATAGTGCCAGGTAAGGCCTGCAATGATTAGGGTCATGATGAGTGGCACACCCCACCAGACATATTCTGCAGCTACGTTGTCGACTAAATCAGGGTCATATTCACCCTTAGGATTTTTTGCATTATACTTCCATGAAAAAATAAACGTGAGGACATATACCGGAATGATGACAAGCAGCATGATAGCCTGGATAACAAACAGCAGGTTGCGCTCAATCAATGCTACAAGTCCTTGTGGAAAGAGCATGACGATCTCGCGTCCAAAATGTAAAATCGAAACCGGCTGCATGATCAGCACAAAAATGATGATGAGTAACGCAAACGAAAGAAAGAAAAAGAGTGGGTGGTCTTTAAGCTTCATGACTCTGATAAGTCCCTAATTTTTCTCCTTACTACACGAAGTGCAATCTCTTGTCCACAATCTTTTGTCTTTCTATAATTTTGCAAAAAAAGGAAACTGCAACCTGTGAAAAAACTTGCTGAAGAACGAACGAGCGTAACCCTGCTCTCACATGGACTTAAGGTATTTGGCGTGCTGCACATGCCAGAAGGTAGCAAACAGGTGCCTGCAGTACTTTTTTGTCATGGATTTGGCGGCAATAAAAGCGGCAAATTCAGGCTCTCTGTCAGGCAATCTGAAATGCTCTCAGAGCGAGGCATTGCCTCTTTACGCATCGACTTTCGCGGAAGCGGCGATAGCGAAGGCGACTTTGCTGACACCACAATTCAAACGCAAGTTGAAGATGCCCATCTTGCATTTCGCTACCTACTTGAGCATCCACGTATACTCCCACACTCATGCGCCATTTTAGGAAGGTCGCTTGGCGGAGCAATAGCCACACAAGTTGCTTCAGAGCTAGAAACTATCAAAGCACTAGCTCTTTGGTGCCCCGTTTTTGATGCAAAGCCATGGGTGCAAAAATATAAGGGTATCCCGAAAGATGCGCAGTTTTCAGGACAAAACCTGCAAGAAGAGACGATACGCCAGTTTGCCCAGCTTGACACTCAAAAGCCCCTTGAAGTGCTTTCTGAAACACCCATGCTCATTGCCCACGCCGGCCACGACGAAATCCTTGGCCGCTACCACTATGAGCAGTACCTAGAACATCGCAAAAAATGCCCCAACACAGAAACCTTTGAGCTTGCCAGGTCTAACCACGACTTTTCAAACGTACATGAACAAGACATCCTCCTCGAAAAAACCACCAACTGGCTCGAAAAGATGCTAATTGATTACTGATTTTTTTCGATTCGCGCTCTTAAGACATAAGGATCAAGATCTAAATCGTCGCCCCAAGCAACTGTATCAGTTTTAGAGTCTACCCTTACTTGATTGAAGAAATCGACGGAATTCCATGCCGCAAAAACGCCTTTACCCACTAGATCGCTAAGGTCGATCTCACCTTCAAGACCATCATCAAAACGAATCCAAAGTCGATAATTAAGACCTGGTTTACAGGCAACTATTTTTGCGCGTTTAAATTCCATAATCCCAGATCTAGCGGAGCGGGGGAATTTTGTGAAGTTTTTTGTGATTTGTAGCATTTTCCCAGTCCTCTAAAAGAGATTTTTGATTGATTAATCCCCATTCCATCACTAAGCTTAAAGCTCGTGGAGGAAATTCCCCCTTAAGTACGCCAAGAGGAGAAATTTGGACTAAAATCTCGTAGTCTCCATAACGAGCATGAAAATGCGGAGGAGCATGATCACTGTAGTACATGAGTATAACTATTCCATAAAATTCTGAAATTGTTGGCACGCGTGTCCTCTAGCATTATAACTGCAAATAGTAAAATATAGAGGCACATAGACGCAACTAAAAACCCTGCAATTTAAAGAATTACTATAGGTTTACAAAAGTGGATTTTAGCATTAGCTACGGTGCATGTACAAAATTTCGCAAGACAGGTAGTATCGAGTAAATTGGGGAGATTCAGCTTATGAACTTTGATACTGACCAGAAATTGCCCGAGCTTGTGCTTAGTCCTTTACAAAAAGAGCGTCTAGAATATCGCCCGAGCGTCCCTGATGCGTTGCAAAACCTTGAGGCGCTTGATTTTGATGAAGGAACGATTGTAACAGCTACTGCCCAAGTAGCTCCCGCTTTTCCTCATCTCACACACCGCAAAACAATTTTACTTTGTCAAAGAGAAACAAAAGCTACACCCCTTACAGTAGGCGTAGTGCTTTCCGGGGGCCAAGCAGCAGGGGGGCATAACGTTATTTCTGGGCTTTATGACGCCCTCATAGAACTTAACCCCGAAAGCAAGCTTATAGGCTTTTTAAATGGCCCGGGCGGTATTGTACGCAACAAAACTTTAGAGATCACTAAAGAGCTATTAAGCTCCTATCGCAACCAAGGCGGCTTTGACCTTATTGGGTCCGGCAGAACGAAAATTGAAACAAATGAGCAATTTCGAGCCGCCGTAAACGCTGCAAATGCAAATGAGCTAGATGGCCTTGTGGTAGTTGGGGGAGATGATTCCAACACTAACGCCTGTTTTTTGGCTGAATACTTTGCAAGTGTAGGCTGTAAGACACAAGTCGTCGGCGTACCCAAAACAATCGATGGAGACCTCCAGTCTAAAGAAATAGAAATTCCGTTTGGCTTTGATACTGCCTGCAAAACCTATTCTGAAACGATAGGCAACATCTGCCGAGACTGCCTTTCAGCTAAAAAATACTACTACTTTATAAAGCTCATGGGGCGATCTGCCTCCCACATCACCCTAGAATGCGCACTAGAAACTCAGCCAAACCTCGCACTTATTGGCGAAGAGATCATGCAAAAGCGGATGAATCTTGGCGATGTTGTGCAGCAGCTTGTAGACCTAGTTCAAGACCGCTCAAAGCTTGGCTTTGACTATGGCGTTGTACTAGTGCCGGAAGGCATTGTTGAATTTATGCCGGACTTTAGCCAGCTTATTAAAGAACTTAACAAGCTTTTAGCCCACGGCACAGAAAACGCCGCAAAGCTTATCCAGATCTTTGATAATAAAGAAAAAATCACCTTTGTTGCATCAAACCTTAGCCCTCAATCTCAAAAAGCCTACGAGATACTTCCGCGAGAAATACAGCTACAGCTGCTTATAGATCGCGACCCACACGGCAACGTACAGGTGTCTAAAATAGACTCTGAGCGCCTGCTCATGCAGCTTACACTCGATCAGCTAAAGCGAACTGATCCATCAATAAAATTTGCCTGCCAGCCTATATTCTGTGGCTATGAAGGCCGCTCATGCATGCCCTCAAACTTTGATGCAAACTACTGCTATAGCCTTGGAAGGCTCTCAGCACTACTCATCGCCCGCAAACGATCAGGCTACATTGCTTCATTTACAGGCCTTGCAAAGAGAACAGAAGAGTGGCAGCCACAGCTTACGCCGCTTGTTTCCATGCTCACTATAGAAGAGCGCGATGGCAAAGCAAAAACCGTTATCCAAAAAGCCCTTGTAGACCTGCAAAGCAAGGCCTTTACAACCTTTAGCAAAAACCGCACATCGTGGCGGCTTAAAGACCAATACCGCCAGCCTGGTGCCATACAGTACTTTGGCCCGCAAGAGATCACCGACAGCGTTCCTGTAAGCCTACAGCTCAACAGGCAAGGCGCATGATCCCCCAAGGTGCCGCACTACCTCTATCGTTTCTTAAAGAGGAGGAGGCATACTTTGAATTCATGCGATGTAACCGCGACCTGCTCTTTGGCTTTTTTGCCGACTGCCCAATAGGCGATAAAGCCGTGATGCGCCAGGCCTTTATCAACGCAAAACAGATACCAAACGAAAGGCACGAAGAACAAATACGCGATAGAATACGCCTCTTTGAGGCAGTAGAAGCTGATGCTCTTAGACAAAAAGACCCAGAAGCCTATAAAGATAGGCGATTTCGCGTAGAATTTGAAGAAGAGGCAAAATGCCTGCAGCAAGAGCTAGAAAGCCGCTATCCGGGACAAGATTGCGGCTATGTCCGGTTAAAAGAAGATGATGCAACATATGCAAATAGGTGGTTACAGGTATTTCTTAATGGTCTTCATGGTCAGTATCACCAAAATGATGTTACAGAGATACTCGGTGCAGATGATGAAGCACTTTGTAAAGCAAATATATGCTGCGATGACGACCGATCAGGAGGAAGATCAGCCTTAGGCAGATTTGCCATGGAAGTCTCTAGTCTTATAAAAAATAGACGAAACGCAATTTTACAAGATGCCGGCATATCTTTAGAGGCAGGAGAGCTGCATAAGCATAAAGAGGCGCTTAGTGTACTTGCGGCTGATTCTCGAAATATCGTGTGGATAAATAGCCTCTATGATGTTCTTACCAACTTTAATAATGCCGTCTCTGGTGGAACAATAAAACAGCTATCTATACTCCTTGCTGCAAAACAAACTGAAATGGCTACTAGCGGTATAATGCGCCCGCATACATGTAAAGGCACATTTTCTCGTTATAAAGCACTCTTTCTATCCCGCATTTCAAAGGACAGAGTGCCAAAGCAGTTTCGCGAGCGGTCATATAAAAACGAAACACTCGATCTTATTCAAACATACACACGAACATTTTTTTTAGAATGTGAACTACTTGCTACATCGCTTTCTGATTTTTTGACGCTGCTCGAAATAGACTGCATACAAATGCCCCTTGAAAATGAATTTAGCCAATTGACAGTGTCTCCAAGGCCATCTTTAAGAAAATCAACAGGACAAGCATCCCCGAGGGGACTATCTGTTAGAGGCACACTTGCTTCATCGCAATCAAAGTTTGTTCCTTTAAGTCCAAGAAGCTCTCCACGAAGTGCTGAAGTAATTCAAGAGCTTACAAAAAAGCGAAGAGAGTACTTTGAAATTCTAAAGACTACCTGCGAAGTCTTCTCAAGCATTAAACCTAAATCGTTGCAAGAGGGCATCTAAATCCTTTAGCTCTTGAGGATATAGGCGTACAAAGGTAGCTACATGTGCCGCAAGACTGGCAACTTCTGCCATAAACACTTTTGTTTCACCAGATACATCCGGTTCTTCAAGATAGTATAAAGGCTTTACGACAAGACGCGAATGAGGATGTAGCGCTGCTCGCTCTGCGATAATATTGTGCGTATCTACGAGGGTGTGAAAATCCTGAAGCGACGAGTCTAGCGGCTCTATTTTATAGGCCTCAAGCGCCTTTTTAACACTATTAAGTGCAGCCTGCACATCAAGAATCGCCTTTATTTGCTTGAGTACGCGCGGATCTGGCACTACATTGGTATCCATACCCCACTGGACGACCGAATAAACAGGCACTTGCCTGCCTTTAAGTACGCGCTCCCAGCGATTTGGTGTAAAGGTTTTGGAATCTTCCTTTAAAAATAGAAGGCCAACTTTTGCTGAAGAAAAGCGCTCTTTACGCTCTTTTTCCCAAAGCTCACACTCTTTTGCAAATACCGCTCGCGCCTTTTCTTTTTCGGTTGCAAAATTTTTTGCCGCAACAGCATCAAGCTCCAGTTGATGGCGCCTATTCCATTCTTGTTCTTCCTTTTGCATCTTTATCGCAAAAAGCTCCTGGACAATATCTACTTGCTCTTTTGAATACAGAGCGCTTACGCTGCGAAGAGCCCCATCAATATATGCCCCAAAATTTGTCGCAACAAGATCCACCGCAAGAGCACAACAACGATTCATGAACTTATTCCTTTTTCTTTTGTAACATGGCTGTGAAGACACGAGCTTTATGCGTAAAAGCATCGCTAGCGCCGCTTCTTTCAAGGTGTTGCCTAGAGCTTGCTAAAAACATACTATGGGCAGAATACCACTTATCAAGCTCATCAAAAGTGCATACATCACCAAAATGGTCGGTAATGGGGCGAAGTTCTTTTTCTTGCTCTTGGCGAACTATATCAAAAACCGCGTGGTCTACTGCGTGATGGGCCTTAGTAGTCACTAATGGCTCATGGACATAGGCCTTTTCTACTTTGCTGATAAAGTGGCTGTATTCGGCAATACTGCTAGTTCGATTTTGGGCAAGGTACTTATTGGACATAAGCACAAGCTCAGGGGCTATCTTTTCTCGCAGCTCATCGTACGCTCGATTTTGAAATAGTGCGCTTAATGTGCCCTTGGCCACCGCTCTATCTTCACCATAAAAATAGGCAGCAAATAGGCGCAAAAGATAGGGCTGAAAGGTCTCTAATGTAGCGCCAGGATCTGGGAGGACATCTTCTTGAAATTCGGGGGGCAGCTGTACAAATTTATAGGCCTGTAGTAGCGGCAGAAGATGGACTGCTAGCTGAGGCGATGTTTTCTTTAGTAAAAGATAGAGCTGCCAGGCATGAGCGTAGGCAAAAGGATCACAAAACTCGCCAAGAGCTTTATAGATGACATAAGCAAGATCTAACGACGGCCTATCAAGAGTAGATGTATAGGAATTTGCTACCTCAGCAAACTGTTCATCTACCGGAATTTGATCGGACTTAAACACATGGAGCATAAGATCAAGCTCTATATCCTGCTTTTTAGGGACACCATAGAGCGCTCTTGTAATGCGCAACACTATAACGCGCTTCTTTTCGCTAACTGCCATAGGTTCAAAAAAAACTGCCTTTGGCATACACTCTTTTGCTAATGCGTTATACATGTCAACTACTGGCTTGGCAGTATCATCATCGCCAATTTCAGAAATTATCCTTGCTGCAGAAAAAAAGGAGTAGGCATCTTTTGTCTGAATAAACCCCTTAACAAAGCGCTCTAGCTTTAGGACCAGCTGCCCCTTTGGCTCTGTGAGCATATAGGCAAAGTCTAAAATGCGCACAAGATCATCAAGGGCATGCTCAAGCCTATGTGCGTATGCAAATAAGGCGCTTGTAGTATCATCAATAGGAAGGGCAAATAGCTCCTCGTATATCTCAGCAAGATGACCTTGAAGAACGCGTACAGCTACAGCTTCAGCAGTAAGCTCACCTTTAAGTACAGGATCATGCGTTGTAACTAGACGCTCAAAAGTTGATCGTATGGCAGCTTTTACGCTCGCAGTGCCATTTCCAACCCGCACCTCCATGCCCAGACTTGCCGGAGTATTATGTTTTTGGCGAAATTTCAGGGACTCATCTTGTCTTGGACTAAAAGCCCGAAGGGGAGTATCTTCTACTGGCAACTGCCACGACACCTTGCTAAAAGTTTTTTTATAGCCCAAAGTACGCAACATTGCATCCACAGCCACTACTTGAATAGGTGAATCAACAAGCACATACACCCTGCGATAGATGCGAAGGAGCTCATACTTATCTGCATCTCCAAATTGCCTAAAAAATGATTTTTGAACGACATCTAGTTGAGAAGCTACAACCTCAGCCTTTTGGGCATTTGTCCTTTTTTCTTTTACTATACCCGCAAGACTTTGAATATTCGTCAGTATGTCATTTTTTGCCTTGTGTGGAGCGACTTGAGCATCTAACACTCTTGTAAATACACTTAGAGGTTCCATAGCTATTCCTTTTCTCTAAACTCTTCGTGAGTTGTGATCCAATCAGTAACATAGTGAGTACCTCTATGGGAAATAAAGCGCTTGGTAAGCACCTGATCGTCTGGGAGAAGTGACCGCTCATATTTAAGCAGCTTGTAAAGGACAAATCTAATTGTGGATTTTTCTTTAGTCACCTCAGTAGACTGTATATAGTTCTCGATGGGGCCATTTGGTGAATAAAGGAGTATTTTTTCATAGGTGGTAAGAGGCAAGTCAGCACCATCTTCAAAGCAGGTAGCGCTTAGGCGATCTATGCTTGCGTCCACGACGAGCTCTCTTAATGCCTCTGGAAGTTTATTTACACGTGCATCATATTCCCTATTCTCAAAAATCTGCATTAGCTCTAGATGGCTAGCTGCCTGCTCTTCTGGGGTTTCTGAATAAAGAGCACTAGCCAGGGTATTAAGAATCATAGTATCAAAATCACCATCAGCATATCGCAAAAGGCCAACTTTAGGAGCCACTTTATTAAGTGCTTCTACCAAAAAGTTGCGGACTGCTTGATTGCCCGTATATGCTAAAAGGCGCTGACAATTTGCTGCATAGGCACGAATATTAACATCTTTGATACTCGAGACAAGAATTTGAGCGGGCACTTCTAATTCTTTTACCCGTTTTTCTCCTAAGGCAGCTTCATATGCAGCAACAGGAAGATGGCTTAGATCGCCCTGAAAGAGCTCTAAAACAATCTCTAGCTCTGTATCGTAAGATCCTAATTGGAGTAAAGAGAGCACCATGCGCTTTTCTATATAGCAGATCAAGCGCTCTTGGTCTACAGCATCACCGCGCAAAAATGCCTCTTTTGCCGCTTCCTCTTCTTTAGAAAGCACAAGAAGCTCTTTTGCCCTTTTAGTGTATACATCTTGTAGAACACCCTGTATGCGCCGCAAGTAGGCACAAACTTTTGTTTCAGCTGTGGTAGCTTCTATAGCCTCTTGCACCCTTTTTGCTGACTCGTACAGTTCTAAGGCAGTACGATGCTGTAAAAGCTCCTGGACTGCAACTTGAGTTGCCTTGCTCTCTATTGAAAGCAGCTTATTTGCCGTTGAAACAAGGGACTGGATGTATCTTATGTCAAATCGAGTTGCAAAAGAGTCTGTAGCCGAAAGTAGCGCTAGATAGCCATCAAGCTCATCTTTAGAAAATTTGCGCTCTAAGAGACGTGCTTTAACAGTAACGACAAGATTAGTAAGATTGACCTCTTCGTTAGAGGCCTCTTTAAGGGGTCTTTTTTCTAGACCCTTAAGGTTTCGTTGTGCCTGTTGTATTTGCGCATCAATACCAAAGACAACACTTCTTACGCTTGTAAGTTGTAACACTTCACAAAAGAGCTCTGTACATACAAAAAGCCTTTTTCTTTCCGCTTTATCCGGTACATTTGGCTCTTGTAGCAAGTGTGAAAATGGCTCTATGTCGCAATAGGGCCCACCTTTTTTAAGCTTACAGGCAACTTCATAGAGCGGTAGATAATCCTTAGTATCACAGTAGGGCCGAAGCTCCTTTACCTGCTTTTCGGCAAGTAGTAGGCGAAAGTCAAGAGCATCTACTTGCTGTATGCATTTAGGAATTGAGGCAATATCTATCTGAGCTGTCATCTGCCTGCACGCATCATAGAGAGTGTCTCTAAGAGATGATAAGCGTCCAGGCATGGCTGTAATTGTCCGCTCGGCAGACGAAAAGAAGTCTCTCTTAGTAGCCGTTCTCCACTGAATAGGGTTACGAATGGCTACAAGCTCGCCCTGAATATCGGCAAGGCCAGTTTCTACTTGCCGTATTGTCTCATTCCAAGAACTTATCGTGCTCATAAGATATCAGATGTACAGCAGAGACTAGAAACTGTCAATCAGTAAATAATCATACTCAATAATCCTGTAATTTATTATATGAAAGTATACAGGCAGCTATAGCTGCCACAATGTATTTTAAATTACTATAAAAGGATTTTATAACATGGGAATAAAAGACTTCCTACTTCCAGCAGTACTTGCAGGAGCAATTTTAGGTTCTCAGGCTCATGCTTCAGATTCAAGTTGGTCATCATCTTCAAGTTGTTCAAGTGAGTCGAGACAACCAGTCTGTACACCTCGTTTTAATAATCTCTACGACCCAATTATCGGCAGCTTTGGCATAAAAAGCGCATGCGGAACAAGCTTTGGGGTAATCGCCTTTAATGCGGGTGGTACGCTTGTAACAGAAGATTCTTTGGATCTTTTTGGTCAGCTTGCCCCACACTGCCATAGATCCCTCGGCGCGACGGTTGGCACAGGCCACTGGAAAAAGATCAAAAAGCATAAATACCATTTTGTATTTACCAAGGTAGTTTCCCTGCAGGCATCTAAAGAAAAAAACAAGCCTACATGCCCAAAATTTCGCCTTCGCGTACAGGGAGTGCTCGATCTACACCGCGATCGACGCTGCTTTATAGCGGAAGCTCATCTTACTCGCTGGCACCTTGATGATTTAGCTTGTGAGCATCATCCTTTCCACTGCGAAGCATTGGGCTTTGACCATAAATCGCACCACCTCAAACTCGAAGGCAAAAAAATAGAGTTTTGCGACTAAATAGGAAGGTCGATAAAGTAACCCATCTACAAACATAGAGATGGGTTATGAATTGGCTGTTCTTTGTATTGCTTCTTGTTGTGCATGAGGTCTCGGCCGAATCGCACAAAACTGTTTGCCTTAACATGATTGTAAAAAATGAAAGCGCTGTTATCACGCGGTGCTTAGAGTCAGTGCTGCCTCTTATTGACACTTGGGTAATCTGTGATACTGGCTCTACAGATGGCACGCAGCAGATTATCATCAACTACATGAAAGAAAAAAACATTCCCGGCGAGCTTCATGAGCGTCCTTGGAAGAATTTTGCTCACAATCGCAATGAAGCCCTGCAGCTTGGAAAAGATAAGGCTGACTATCTCTTATTCATCGATGCCGATGAATACCTCGTCTACGATAAAGACTTTACAAAGCCTGTACTTGATAAAGACTATTACTACCTCATCCTTACCTGGCCGGGATCACAGTGGAAAAAAGTATCGCTCATAAACACTGCCCATAGCTGGAAGTGGGAAGGGGTGCTACATGAGGTCATCTGCCCGCCGCAAGAGCGCACCTTTGCAACGTTAGACAAGGTAAAAAACATCTACACAGTAGATGGAGCTCGATCTAAAGACCCACTCAAGTACCAAAAAGATGCCGAAGTATTAGAAGCTGCCTTAAAAGATGATCCCAATAACAGTCGTTATGTCTTTTATCTTGCTAAAAGCTATGAGTCATACGGCAACAAACAAAAAGCCTTAGAAAATTACCAACGTCGCGCTAACATGGGCTTTCAAGGCGATACAGAAGCCTTTTGGTCTCAGTTGCAGGTTGGCATTTTGCAAGAAGAGCTACAAATGCCTGCAGAACTGATAATCAATAGCTACAAAAAGGCTGTCCCTCTTGCGAGGATGAGAGCTGAGCCCTATTATCAACTTGCTCACTTTTATAGCTCTATTGGCGACTACTATAGAGCCTACCATGTTGCAAAGATTGGCGTCACCATACCCATTCCGGAAGATACTTTTTTTATTGAGGAGTGGATATATTCCTATGGGCTACTTATGGAGCTTTCAATCAACGCATTTTGGATCGGAAAGTACGAAGAAAGCCAAAATGCCTCTTGCGCCCTATTAAAGATCCCAGATCTTCCCGCCTCATATCGCGAATGTGCCGAGCAAAACCTTGGCTTTGCTAATGAAAAGCTTTTAGAAGAAGTCTGTGCTACAGGTCCGTAATATGTGCCAATACCTACTTGTACTCATCTTCTTGGTTCTTCCGCTCTATGGCAAAGAAAAGCCCACTATTGCCATCATAACCTATAAGGTAGAGCTTGCCAAACCCTGGGACCCGGATAGCATAAAGTCGGGGATAACAGGATCTGAAGAGGCTGTTATCTATATGTCACAAAAGCTTGCAAATCTTGGCTACAAGGTGCTTGTTGTGGGCGATGTACCTAGAAACTCTATGCATAGCGGCCTTATGAGTAACCCTCGCTACATCAATTTTGCTGATGATGATAATACCCCTGTAGATATTGCCATATCATGGCGCAACCCCTTTAACGCACTAGAGCTAAAAAAAAGGGCCAAATTTGTCTATTTTTGGCCTCACGACACATTTGGCTATACCCTAAAAGAAAGTCAGATCTCAAATTTTACCGATGTGCTCTGGATTTCTCACTGGCAAAGAAGCTCATGGCTATCCGTAAACCCAGGCTTTACTAGGTACACAAATATATTTGGCAACGGCATAAATCCTGAGCAATTTAGCCCTATACAGCCACGTAAAAACCCCTATTCTTGCATCTATAGCTCTAACTATGCAAGAGGACTAGATATGCTGCTTGAGCTATGGCCAAAGGTAAAACAAAAGTATCCCAAAGCAACACTAGACATCTACTATGGCTGGCAGCACTGGGGGCTGCTCACTAAGCAAAAAGAAGAATATATGCGAACGCAAGTTGATGTATATGAGCTTATAGATGTTAAAGAACATGGCCTTGTAAGTCATGATGAACTTAATAAAGCCTTTCAAGAAACATCCTTTTGGACCTATCCCTGCAGTGCCCCGGAGACCTTCTGTATCACAGCTCTTCGCGCCCAAATGTCTGGCTGCATTCCTGTGATCATCGATGGCTCTGCTTTAAAAGAGACTGTGAGACATGGCTATGTATGTAATACGCCGGATGTTTACCTTGACACATTGCTACAGGCAATGCAAGAGGCAGAATCTATAACGCTCGAGGAGCGAAGTGAAATGCGCGATTTTATCCTCCAAGAATATACTTGGGACAAAATTGCAAACTCCTGGGATGTTTTATTTAAAAAGGCCCTCTCTCAAGAACTGAAAGAGGGCTAAGATAACAAATTAATGCTTTGTTCTTGGCTTTACTTTTGGCTTTGAAGGAGCTTTTTTGCTCGTCTTCTTAACCTCATTGTGATGATGCTTATGATGGCAGTGTGATGAAGATGAAGACTCTTCTACAATCACCTGTGGCTCACAGTTACAGTTGCAAGCCGGAACCGGAGGACAGCTTGGGCAGTTGCAATCTGGAGCTGGAGGGCAGTTGCAAGCTGGCGCCTCTGGGCAGTTGCAGATGCACTCTGTCTGATCAGGGCAGTTGCAATCTGGGCAAGGAGCAGCTGGAGGGCATACACAGTCGCCACATTCGCATTCAGCAGGCTCAGGGCAGAAACATCCACAGTCGCCACACTCACATGCTGGGCATGGTGGGCAGCAGCAACTTGGACAAGCAGGACACTGCGGGCACACACATGGTGGGCATATCACAATAGTGCCTTCAGGACAACCTGGGCAGCCAATAAGCACGCCATTATTGTAGTCAGCTAGCGCTCCTGTAAGAACGAGATAGTCTGAGATATCGCTTGGATTTTGGGAAAAATCGCAATTTTTTAAAAGTGCTGTAGCCTGCTGAAACTCGGCCTGCACACACTCTGAAACAGCCCCATTTGCAATATTAAGCTGAGCCGGAATCCACTCGTGAGCTAAGATATACCAAGGCGTTCCATCAGATGGTGTTTGCATGATTTCACTGAAAGTCAGTCCACAGATTTCACTATCTGGTGTAAAAGATTGTGGCCACACTTCAAGATGCTGCATCCAAAATACACCGGAGAGTGTGCATGTGTCAGCAGCGAGAGCCTTTGTCGGTGTTTGACTTACGAAAAATATTGCAAGTGCACATAAAAGCGAATACATTTTATTCATATAAAACTCTTATACTCCATATTTGTTGTTACACTGTGATTTACCAAAAAATACGTTTTAGGGAAACTACTATTTCTTAATCCTGATCTTGTCACACACGTTTACAAAAAAAAGATTAAGACCAAGATCAAGATCGAGATTAAGAACCGTATGTTAAAAGGGCGGGACGCAGTAAAGACGGTTTAACTATATAGATGGCATGCAACAAAATGGCCCGGGCGCACTTCTTTAAGCCGCGGTGCGATATGACGACAGGCCTCTGTAGCGTAAGGACATCGTGTATGAAAAACGCATGCCTTTGGAGGGTCTACAATAGAAGGGGGGTCTCCGACGATACATAACTTGGCAGGCTCTCGCTCTGCCGTTGGGTCAGGAACGGGGATGCTTGCCATAAGCGCTTGTGTATATGGATGCAAGGCTTCTTTAAACACATCTTCAGCTGGCGCTACTTCCATAACACGGCCAAGATAAAGTACTAAAAGGCGATGCGCTAGGTAGCGCAGCGTTGCAAGATCGTGCGTAATAAAGAGATAAGAAATCCCTTGCTCTTCTTGAATTTTCTTTAAAAGCAAGATAATCTGCGCAACTACTGAGACATCAAGCGATGAAAGCGGCTCATCGCAAATAAGGAGCTTTGGCTTTACGCTCAAAGCTCTTGCGATACTTACCCGCTGCTTTTGCCCGCCACTAAGCTGATAGGAGTACATCTTTGCCGTACTTTGCGGAAGCTGCACCATATCGAGTAGATCTTTGATATAGTCTTCGATTTTACCGCTAAACTCTACCTTAGAAGTAAGTATTGCCTCTTTAAGGTGATCTGCGACAGACATACGCGGGTTTAGCGAGGCATCCGGATCTTGAAAGATCATCTGCATGCCGCGAAGTGCCTGACGCTGCTCTTTAGCAGAAAGGCCCGTCAGCTCTTTGCCATCAAAAAAGACACGTCCATGTGTGGGGGGATGAATGCACATCAGCGTTTTTGCCAAGGTAGACTTGCCACAGCCACTTTCACCGACAATGCCAAGAGTCTGCCCCAAAAAGCCCTCAAGGTCCACATCTCTAAGCGCCAAAAATTTGGAGCTTTTAAGGTGGTACTGAACGTCAACTTGCTTTATTTCATAAAGTGGTGTCATCGTTTTTTTGTCCTAAAGCAGCAGCATTGATGCTTATCATCTATATCTTCTAACAAAGGTGCTTTTTCTGCACATATCTTCATCGCATAGGGACATCGCGGCATAAACGAACACATGCCAAGATACTGGCCTATATGCGGAGGCGAGCCTTGAATGGGGCGTAGCTCACTTGCATGATGGTCCTTAAGGCGAGGTAAACATGCTAAAAGCGCCTGGGTATAGGGGTGCTCCGGTTTTTCGAATATCTTCTTAACATCAGCTTGCTCAACAATCTTTCCTGCATACATGACAGCGACGTAGTCTGCAATTTTTGCAACAACGCCCATGTCGTGTGTGATAAAGAGAAGACTCATACCAAGCTCTTGCTGTAGCTGCATCAGAAGATCTAGCACCTGGGCCTGAATCGTTACATCAAGAGCCGTTGTTGGCTCATCAGCAATCACAACCTTAGGGCGGTTTATAAGGGCCATAGCAATAAGTAAGCGCTGCCTCATACCACCAGAAAGCTCATGAGGATATGCTGAAAGGCGCCTCATGCAGTCTGAAAACCCTACCTGGCGCAGCATTTCAGCAGCTGCAAAATAGCGATCATCGTAGGTAGGGTAGATGTCTTTACACATAGACTCCATAAGCTGCGTGCCTATCTGCAGTGTTGGGTTTAAACAACTAAGGGGACTCTGAGGGATAAAGGCGAGGTCCTTGCCTCTAAGACGTCGCATTTCAAGGGATGACTTATCTAAAAGATTTTCGCCTTCAAAGAGTATCTTGCCGCTCGTAACTTTTGTGAGCGGAGAGCGAAAGAGGTTCATGATCGCCATTGCAGTTATCGTCTTACCGGAACCTGACTCTCCCACTAATGCAAGCGTTTTATGGGGATAGAGGTCAAACGAAATATCGCGAACAAGCGGCTCTCTGCCATGCGATGTATCGAGTGTGACAATGAGGTTTTGTACCGAAAGAAGACTCATGATGCCTCCTTAACGCGCTGGTTTAAAAAACGACGCGACTGCGGATCAAGCATATCTCGCAAGCCATCGCCAAGTAGGTTAAAGGCAAAGATCGTAAAAGTAATTGTAACCGATGGAATAAAGAGACGCCATGGATAAAAGCGCATAGCACCAAGAGCATCGCTCACAAGTGAGCCAAGGCTTGCTAAAGGGGGCTGCATGCCAATGCCCAAAAAGCTTAAAAAAGCTTCAGCAAATATTGCCTGAGGGATACTCAACATGACAATGCATGTAACTGGACCTGAAATATTTGGCAGGATGTGGCGCCTAATAAGACCAGGAGTTGTAACACCTAAAGAGCGAGCTGCCCTAAAGTACTCTGTCTGCTTGATGCCAATCACTAAACTCCTTGTAATTCGTGCCATCTGTATCCAGCCGATGATGACCATAGCAGCTATAATAGGGGCAAAGCCAGGCCCAACAATAACCGTGATCAGAATAACAAAGAGAAGATAGGGCAAACAAAATATCATCTCAGCAATACGCATCATCACATGGTCGGTATTGCCGCCAGAAAGGCCTGCTGTCATACCCCAACTTACCCCGAGAAAAAGGTCAACAAGCGCAGCTACAAGACCTATTTCAAGCGATATTCTAAGGCCTACACATACGCGTGTCCACATGTCGCGCCCAAGTTCGTCGGTGCCAAAAATATGTTCCCAGCAAGGGGGTAGGTTTTTGTTTGGAAGGTCTGTCTGCTGATACGAGTAGGGGCTTAAAAGAGGCCCAAAAATTGCCATCGAAATAAGGATACTTAAGATGATGAGACCTATCATGATACTTTTGTGGCGTACAAGTATTGAAAAAATAGATGCTGGCGGACGAGCCTTGGGTTCGTTTTGGGCAAGGATTTCTTCTTTCATCTCATCCGAGAGTAGGGCAAAATCATCTCTCATGTAGCTACTTGCACCTTTTTAGATTTTAGCAAACTTTTAGCCTCCGGATTTAATAGCGCGCACAATAGATCTATCACAGTGTGATTAAAGATAAGCAGTATGCTGTAAAAGAGCGTAAGGCCGCCAATTACAGGAAAATCACGGTTTATAACGCTATTTACAAACCACAACCCAAGGCCAGGTATACCAAAGACGCGCTCTACAGCAAAGCTGCCCACTAAGACATTTGTTGTAACGGGCCCGAGGTAAGAGAGTATGGGGATAATGGCATTTTTAAGAACGTGCACAAATACTACGCGCCTTTCTGAAAGGCCTTTGAGGCGTGCTACTTGCACATATTCTTTTGTAAATACTTCAAGCATATTGACGCGAAGTAGCCTTGCAATATAGCAGGTGGGGCCAATCGCTAAAGCAAGGGCCGGAAGCACGGTGTGCGAAAACGTGCCCCAACGGGCTACCGGAAATATCGGAAAATAAAAGGCAAAAAGAAACTGCAAACCCGCTGCAAGGACAAATGTAGGTATAGAGACGCCAAGCACAGCGCAGGATGTGAGGGCGACGTTGGAATAGCCCCGAGAGTTGAGTGCAGAGAGCGTGCCAAAAAGAATGCCGCAAGGTATAGCAAAAAGAAGTGCTTCAAGACCAAGTGTAGCTGAAATTGGCAGGCCTCCAAAGATAATCTGGTTTACCGTTTGCGATGTGTATTTAAGTGATGGGCCAAAATCAAAGGTAAAGACCTGCAGGATATAGCGCGAGTACTGTAGATGAATAGGGTCGTTAAGGCCGTAGTAGTGCTTTATTGCTTTAAGTGTCTCTGGAGGCACTGTTAAAGACTCTTCGGCAAAGGGATCTCCCGGCACAAGGTGCATGAGGAAAAACGTTGCCGTTGCTATCGCAAAGAGCGTAAGCACCGATACAACAAGTCGCCTTAAAAGAAAGTTACCAATTGCCTCTAACACACCATACCTCAGATATCCCCTACAGACATAAGCCTATCGTCCGTTTGCTGCAACAAAAAAAGCTAACGCTTAGAGCTTTTGAAAAACAAAATAGCCGACTGTGATGTTATGTGCGATATAGTCTGCGTGATTGGTAACGTAAGGCAGCCAATCAGATTGGTGCACTTTTTTAAATAGGCCGTCGCCTTCCAATCTATCAAGAAGAAGAGACATATTTCGCTTTTTATAAAGATCTTTTCTTTGAGAAAAGATGATCAACCCACCAGCCTTAACTATGCGGTGAAATTCACAGAGCACCGGCTCCACCTCTACAATATGAGTAAAAACAGCAAGACATTCAACAGCGTCAAAAGAGTTATCCGGATAGGGCAGGGGATCTAGGAGGTTGCCTTCTACTAACGATTTATATGCACCTTTTGTTCTTGCAACAGCTAGCATTTCTGGCGAAATATCAATCCCATTAAGATTTCCAAAACCAGCCTCATACTGTGCTGCACCCGAAAGGCCCGTGCCGCAACCTGCCTCAAGAATTTTTGCATCCTTAGAAACAAATCTAGTAAGAATCTGAACACCTTGTTCCGGCGTCAAAAATTGCCACTTTTTCATCATGGCATCATACCCTGCAGCTTGCTCTCGATACTGGCTCACAACAGCTTCGGGATTAGTATTAGGATTCTCTATGTATTTTGCACCAATAGCATCAGTAACCGGTGCTGCAGCTCCAACCGCGTTCATAAATTCTACCTTATTTGTTTTGGATAGTTTACTAAAGGATAGAATTCATTAACAACATATTTACAGATTACTATGTATTATTATAAGCGGAAGGGCAGTGGTACTCATATATTTTAAGGATTTACCTGAAATATTTTCTTAAATGCCTTAACAATATTAAAAATTGTGCAACTTCTTTTCAGTTTATGATTGACGACAAATCAAAGCATGGTTTTAATACGCTACAAAAAACTAACAGGAGGAATTATGGTTGATTGTAAACTTGGAATTGAAACTTTTAAAACTGTATTTCATTGGGGTATCTGTTCAGAATCACGCTGCCTTAGTCTAGCCGATGCAAATGCAGATATCTCTAGCGCAGATTGGATTGCATATAATGAGACACTATGTGCTGCTGCTGAAGGTTGTAAAAAAGTATGCAATTATGCATTTTCGTTCTTTGAGTGCGTCAATACAAATTTTTGTGAACAGGCAAACTCTACAGTGAGGGCAGTAGCAGACACTGTCTATCAACTCAATAAAGAGCGCGCCGCAGCCGCTGCTATGGAACTATTACCAATAGCTGCCGTAGCAGTTGTCGGAAGTCTCGCAGCTGGCGCGTTAATCGAGTCCTACGCTCCTAAGAATAAAATATCCGGTGCATGTATCTGGATATCACGAGGAATTACCGCCCTTGGCGCAATCGGCCTTGCACACGTTGCTGAAGTGAATTTAAGGAACTAAAAACACTAAGCCGGTCACGTTGTGACCGGCTTCTCAAGTTAGGACATTTGCAATTTGCGAGCTTAAAGCTCGCTCCCGAGTGCGGTAATTTTTTTACCGCTCTTAATTTTCGACCACAAATCTTGCCTTCGGAAAGGTCCAGAACATATAAATACCCTCAAACTATGCCGTGCATCAAAGCCAAATACTATTACCTGCTTTTTAGCTTTGGAGGTAATTGTTGCGACAGCGCGTGGTTGAAAATTGAGAGCGGTAAATAATTACCGCACTCCAAAGAAACCTTCGGCTTCACACGCAAATGTCCTAACTCGAGAAGCCGGTCACGTTGTGACCGGCTTCTGACTACTACTGGAAAGTCTTTGCTGTTTTAACAGTCTCATCATCAAAAGCTTCTGGCTTTTCTAGGATATATTTTGCTGCACTTGCTTTTAGATCAAAATCACGAGCGTTCCACAAAATATAGTGGTATACCAAAACTTGGTCTTCAGACGATAAAGAACCGATATTTGCCATAAGCAGCCCACTAGAACTCTCATCAATACCGACACCTTGCTTCACTCTTTCTATTAGCTTCTTTGCAAGATAGGCTTCGACCTCTTGTGAGTCATATTTATGTCTTTTTAGTAAAGTAATACACCCTTCAATTTCATCTATCATATCACTAGATTGAATGCTTGCAACTACATGATTTTTGAATCGCTCACCTAATACCGGAAGAAGAATATGCGTGACTTGCGCATTCGCTCGAGGTTTGGTTTTTGACTCTTCATAATGTTTGATGAATGCAGCATAAAAAGCTTCATCACTGAAAAAACTATTATCTCCACTAGCCGCCGCTTGAGCAGCTCTCAAGAAAGCCCATTCTTTACAGCTAGTGCCAAATTTATCTAAATGAGTTGCGACGTAGTGTATAGCCTTACGTTGATTTTCAATACTATCCGAAACGCTGGACATAACAAAATATTCTACAGCTGTTCTATATTCATTCTCATCAAACTCTTCTGGGTGGTTAAATGCATAACTTGCAGCTTCTTTTAATGGGGAGAGGTGCTTAGCAGATAACATGTACTTTGCAGTGCGCGTTTTCATTCGGTCTTTCGTTGCGAGGTCTTGGCCTTCAAGAAAGCAGGCACAGAACTTACGAGTGTTTTTTTCTTGAGCAGAAGGAATAAAACTTCGTTGTATCTCATCGCAATCCTTATCTGAAATAAGAAAATCGATGTCATCAAACTTTTCTTTTATAAACGAAGTAAGAAGTTGCACATCTGTTTCCTCTGCAGTGGAGTTAACGTATGTTTTGATAATTTCTTTAAGTTGATCAGGATCTCGTCTTTTGAGATAATCAAAATAAAATGAATTTAATTTCTCAAGTTTTGCCTCGAGTCGATATGGCGTTGGAGCCTCTTTTAGCTTATCAAAACACTCTGTAGGAATAGCAAAACGCACGTTCTTGTATTGCTTAAAAATAATACTGCGAATAGATTTTAGCAACATAGCGTTACCTAATGTAACAATCACAGCTAAAGCAGCGAGCGCGATTTTGCCATATGAATATGACTCACGTTTTTTAATAACTAATTCATACTCCACACCCTCGACAGTGTATCTCCTTCCTTGACTTGCAAATTTCGGAGCATCTGATAAAGATGCATATTCATTTGGCACAATAGGACTATTAATTCTAATAAAATCTGGCATTAAGCCCTCCAATTTTGTAACAAAAATATCAAATAATAATAATTATATGCAAGCAATTCATCGCGGCTCGTAGGGGAAAATACCTTCGTAGGCTTGCGGACCTGGGTTTAGGTTCAGCACAGGTTCCTTAAGGGGGATAAACGAATAGGAATCATGCTCAAATGGCTGGTATAAGAGGCCATTTTGCCAAAAGTCGTAGCCGCGCAGCAAAACGTAGCCGTTATGTGTGGCATTGAGGGCAATGAGGGCAGAGTCCCAGTCACATTGTGATGGATATTCAAACTCTAAGCGGTATGGGCAGTTGTACATGGTAACAGAAAGACTATCGCAGTTTTTTCCATTGTAGCCAGGAACGCCTCCAGTTGAGCGAGCAAGAACTTCTTCGCCACTATTTGGATTTACAAGCAAAAGGCCGTAGCCTTTTGTAGTTGAAGATTCTTTCAGCTTTATCATAGCAAAATCACCAACATTAAATAGGGGAATAGGTATAACGCCAAGCCTCTTTCTTTTGGGGACTTTTAGCTTTAGGCCCAAGTCAAAGGTATAGTACGTATACTCATCAATATGCTCTCGAGCAATCACGCGATAGCAAGCGGCCGCCCAAGGATTGTCTGCTACACTCCAAAAAGGGTAGTAGAATTTTTTGGTAGACTCATTGTAGACCATAAAGCTTGTGCCACTTGTGCTGTCACGTTCTTGAAAGCGCACCTTGTCGCCATATTTCCACTCTTGTAGATTGATTCCAGAATGAACCGCCATACGTCCGCGAGTATTTGTGCGAATCCACGAAGGGCCGATCTCTAAAATCTTGCCTTGTTGCCAGCTTTTTGTCGGAGATACTGTGTAGCGTAAAAGTGGGATGCTAGCTCCATCTTCATATTTGTTCACAAGCACTGGCTCATCCACCTCTTGCCAGCTTCCATACCCCATAATAGCGTGTTTCCAAACACTCTTCTTTACTGTAGCGCGTTCGACATCATCTCCTACAACCCAATTATCAGAACAAAACTCTGAGCGAACCTCAGCAATATCACCATTTGCAAGGTAATAGGCATGCACTTGCCCATAGCCAAAGTTCATATTAGGGTATATGCTCTCAATTTGCACAGCTTCAGCTGCACACATAACAACCGCAAAAAATAGTATTAATAAATTATTTATCATGAAAATCCTTTTCCTTTACACTGGGCAATAGCCACCCTGTTCTTCGCCGATTTAATGCATCGATTACACCGTTTAAAGCCATAACAAAATCAGAGTCGTCATTTACATCAAGGCGTGGTCGTTTTATTCCATCCATGTATTTAGTAAAAAATCTAAGTAATTCTGCCTTTTCAGATAGCCTCAAGTATGTTTTATTTTGAAGCATATCTTTATAATGGCTCAGTAAAAAATGTGCATACGGAGCGTGCTCGTGTTTCGGAATATCAGTTTGTTGATACCAGGCAGAAAGTGCCGGATGTGTTTTGCAGGTCTCTTCACCAAGTCTTGGGTTATTTGAAAATACTAATGAAACGGCAAGACGCCGAGCGCCAGGCTCCATTGCCCTCAATATAGCTGCATTTTCATAACGTAAACCCGTCTCATCAGGTGGGTTATCATAGGCTATTATGCGAGGTGATATCTCTCCAAACTTCAGATACGCATCGTCAGAATTAATGATACGAATAGTATTATTGAAGCCAGGAAAGGTAATCGCAAGCGCGTGCTCATCCCAGCAAATTTTGTATACGCGCCATCCAAAAGGCAACGCATCAAGACACGTTGCAAATTCCTGATCAGCAACACTTGCAACTCGCACACTTCTAAGATGGTTAGAGAATAGGTCACGAAGGCGTTGATCAACAAGTGCATAGTCTGCAGGAATATATGAGAATACCGTATTCTCGCGCATAGACCTATGCAAGTACCTGATCAAGTAACGAAAACCTCCAAGCTCTACATCACTTACTTCGCTCCATTGAGAAAAATCAATAATAACATCGTTTGGATTAGCAGTTATACCAGCAGCAAACAAAATATACACTCCGTTAGTAAAAAGCAGATTAGTATATATCAAAGCGATCTTTTTTTGTTGCTAAAAAAGCTATCTATCATATAAATTATTTCTTAAATAAAATGGGGAACTTAAGATGAGCGTAAGTAGCATATATTATAATCCTTTTATTTTAGACACAGCTAGGAGTGCCTGGCAAGACACAGAAAGCTCGCTACCTAAAAAAATTGTTAAAAGTATTGCCGGTGCAACATACGACCTCTATGTACAAAATCCCTATAGACTTACTGTTGGAAACCTCAAAACCGTTATCAATAACCCACAAGCATATTCTACGAAGGCCAAAGTAGGCATTGTAGCCCTTGCAGCCTTTAGCTCACTCTATACATGCATGCTCTATGGAGTATCCATCTATTGCGGAGGAAAAGCCCTTATTGCACTCGGCACAGCAAACGGTAGCCCTCTTATTGCAAAAGTAGGCGGTTTCACAAAGCTCTTTGGTGAAAAGGTATTTGTCACAGGGGCTGTACCTATTTATGGACTCTTTTATGCCCTTCCTAAACAGATTATTAGATCAATTCCCAAAGTAATTGAATATATTGCCCCAAGGGTCTCGCAAGTTGCTCGCTGGGTGTTTCAGAACATCCTTCATCCCATCTGGGATAAAGCTCTCTCTCCAGCCTTACGTAGCATCGGAAGGGTGTTAGAAAAAGCTGCTATAGCCGTAAATAAACTCGTGCAGCATATAATTGTTCCACTCTGGAATAAAGTCATATTCCCTGCCCTACAGATGCTTCATAGGGGAATCACCTATATCGCCTCTATCGCTTCAAAAGCCCTGTACAAGCTAGCTGATGCAATACGGTGGACAGTTACAAATGTCATTAGTCCAATTTGGAATAATGCAATCTTCCCAGCCCTTAAAGCCACTGGAAGAGCCATTTATTCTATTGCTAAATTTTCGTTTGAGCAGGTAATCAAACCTCTTGCCGAGGCTACTGCACAGGCTGCTTCTTTTGTTTTCCAAAAGATCCTAGTGCCAACAGCTAAATTTCTTGGTAACTACGTGTTAAAGCCCATTGGAACATGTCTTGTAGCTATAGTAAAAAAAGCTGCAAATGCCACCGCATTTCTCTTTAACACAATAGTTGCCCCAGCTGCAAAAGTAGTAGCAAGCGCCTGCAGTGCACTAGCAAGCAAAGTCAACATCGTCAAAACCGAAATCTGGAACACCATGACAGCTACTGCCCAAAAAATTTTCGGTAGATTTGCGTAATATGTGAACAATTATATATTTAGATCAGCTACACTGAAAGTATTGATGCACAAATGTTAAAAACTGGACCTAGCCGTAGAGAAGATTATCTTCCTCCTGAGAGTGTAAGGCCTTCATATACCATTCGTTTGCCTTTTCTACAGATCGTTCCACACCTTGACCAGAAAAAAAGATTTTTGATAGCTCGAATCGTGCACTTGTGTGCCCTTCTAAAGCTGCTTTTTCGTACCACTTTTTGGCATCTGCTGCAGACTGTTCAACACCTCGGCCACTTGCGTATAATTGACCCAGCCAGTATTGCGAGTCAGTATCACCTTGCAAAGCCGCACAGGTGAGCCATTTTGCTGCATCTTTACTTGATTCTGCTACAATTGTACCTAACATAAAGGCTCGTCCAAGCCTACATTGAGCGTGAACATATCCAAGCTCTGCTGCCCTGTTTAACCAATAAAATGCTATTCCATTTGATTGTTTTACAGGGTCACCATATTGATAAGCCTCACTAACTCTTTCTTGAGCAGGAGTATGGTTCTGATGAGCAGCCTTCATAAACCAGTGTAACGCTTGCATCTTGTCTTCCCGAAAATAGCAACCTACACGAAATTGGGCATCAGCATGTCCTAACATTGCCGCCTGATAAAATGCCTTATGCGCCTGCTCTATTGCCCCAAGCTCGTTTGATTCCTGAATCTGGATGCCAAGGGCATACTGTCTTTCAGCCTCTTTTTCTGTTGCTCGTAGCACTTGTTCCTGAGTAGCATTAGCAGGAGGTAAATCGTTCAAAGTGAACCAAGTAAATGCTTTTACCAGTTCCGGTGGAGATGGTTGGGATCCATCAACTGTCTCTGCATATAAATCAGGAGTATCAGCTGCTGCAGGCTCAAAAAGAAGAGGAGCCTGCTGTTCTGAATGTGGTTTTTCTGCTGGACGTAAAACTAGATGAAGTTGGAATGTCATGCTTATTCTCCAGTATATGTTAACTCACAGTGTAGGTTAGGGGGCTTATAAATGTCAACTTACGGGTATCCAAGCTTTAAAGCGGGGCAGGAAATTACAATCTGCTTCTTCTTTAATCCCATCGTTTTAATTTAGCAGGTATTTTTTTTGTGATGCTGACATAAATTTTATAAGCACACCATAGAGGTAATAAATAATTGTATAATGAGCCTTTTGTAAAAGGCTCTGGAGATTAAGATTTCCTTATTTCGTTGGTGACTGAGTGATGTAGGCGTCCTCCAAATCGACTATTCCCATCGGAGTGAGGGCTGCTTTTTGTAGCTCGTTACTTTTTGCAAAGGTGAAAGTAAAGGTAAAGAGCGGCAAAATAGGCAAGTCGTTGAGCAGTATATCTTGCGCTTGCGAAAGTATTGCCATGCGCTTTGTTGGGTTTAGCTCAAGGTTAGACTCATCAAGTAGACGAGTGTAGTCGGCATTTTGCCAGCCGGTGCAGTTTACGCCATTTTTGGAACTTTGAAAGACTGACAAAAAGCTCATTGGGTCAAAGTAGTCGGCAAACCACGAACCCATAGCAAGAGAGTACTTTTCTGCCACAAGTGCCGCATAAAACTGTTCTGGCTCTTGGCTATTTAGCTTGATATCAAGATCTAAAGCGGCCTTCCAGCTTTTGCTAAGAGCATCTGCAATCTTTTGCATGTTGTCATTATTCACAAAAGAAAGTGCAAGATCCTGCAGGTCATTTCGCGTCATCTTCATCTCAACAAGAGCCTCTTCAAGCATGATTCGAGCTTGATCGACGTTATGTGGCAATAATGCTGTTTTATCTTGCAAACCCATACCAGGAGGAACAAAGCCGTGCGACGCCTTTTGATGCCCCTGTAGCACACTTGTAACAAGCGTCTCAGTATCTAATGCAAGCATCAAAGCCTTTCTAAACTTGAGATTTGCAAATGGCTCTTTAGATATGTTAAGCCTTACAAACTGCGTGCCGCTAGCTCCGGTAAAATCTACCTTTCCAAGAAGCTGCAGGCGACTTATAGATTCTTTTCCCAAAGAGGTAAATGGCGATCCAACCCAGTCAATTTCTCCCTTTTCAAAGGCTTCTAAAGCTTCTTTATCGTCTTTAAAGACCACGTTGATTTTGCTTAATTTTACTGCTGCTTGGCTCCAGTATTTAGGGTTCTTACTAATCTCAAGCTTTTGACCTGGCGTATAGCTACTTACGATAAATGGACCATTACTTATGACAGCACTCTCAGTTGATTTTTGATTCACAGGAAGATACGCGGTTGTCGAAGTAAGCTGCAAAAAGTAGGGCGATGGCTTGTCTAAAACAACGACAAGAGTTTTATCGTCCATGGCATGAATGCCAACATCTTCAGCTTGAGCTTTACCTTCGTAGTAGCTTTTTGCACCCTGTATCGGAAAAAACATATAGGCGTATGGAGATTTATTTTTTGGGTTAAGAGCGCTCTTCCAGCTATATTCAAAGTCATGAGCCTTTACAGACTCACCATTAGACCAAGTAGCATCGCGCAAAACAAAAGTATAGCTTTTAAGATCTGTTGAAACATGAATGTTTGTCGCAACGCCAGGAAATATTTTGCCATGTTCATCGATATAGGTAAGCCCATCAAAGAGCATGCGAGAGATATTTGTACTTGCAAGACCCTTTGCAAAGCGCGGATCAAAGCTCACAGTAGCGTCTCGAACTGCAAGCTTAGCTTCTTGAGCTACTGTTGATTCTTGCTTAGCACCAAATTTACAGCTTGTAGCGAGGCCAAGAGTAAGTAGTGATAGAGAACATGCGCGTAGAAACATCATTTTTCGACTCCTTTCAGTAAAGACTGAAGGTAAAACGAAAACAACTCTTTCGTCAAGCACCAAAAAACACTTTGCAAAAATACCAAAATTTGTAGGATTCAGTGAACTTGAAAAAACGAGGAACATAACATGGTCATGCAAAAAAAATGGATGGCTGCAATTGGCATAGGTGCTGTTGCGGTATTTGGCTATCTAGTCTTACACACAAGCTCGCACGTACATGCAGGCATAGGCACAACTGATAAAAGCATATGGAAGCTCTATAAACCCCAAAATGGGCGCTTTGAAGTGCTCTTTCCGGCTGCACCACAACACGTTGCAGAAGCTCATCCAAATGGCAAAGAGTTTACAAAATACGATGTCTATCTTTCACAAGATGCTCTCGGCAACATTTTTATGGTTAGCATGACAGAATATCCACCATCATATGCGATGGGCAATACTGACGATGTGCTACAAGCTGTGAAAAATGGCGCTCTTGGCTCTAACACCAAGAATGTGCTTAAAACTGAAGAGCGTAGCAATTTTTTGAATCTTCCCGCACTAGACTTTACGATAACAAATGCCGATTCCAACATACGTAGTAAAGTAATTTTAGATTCAAAAACTCTTTTTGTAGTTACAGTGATGGATAAGGACCCAAGCCGCCTTGAAAGCGACTTTAATACCTTTGCAGGATCATTTGTAATCAAACATCAGTAGTTGTATAATTGTTTGCATGATTGCAAGCAGACTACGGCTCATCCTAGGCATAGAGCTTATTGCCTACTACTTTGTTGCTCCCTACATCATCCTGCTTGGCCTTGATGAAAAGAGGGGACTGCTCGATGCTGCAACAGAGATGAATGTGCGGCTTTGGGCCTATGCACTTTTAGTTGGCATATACCCATTTTTGCTTATGCTTATATCGCCCTATAGAGGCCAAAAGCTTGATCAAAGACAATCTAAAATATCTGCGCTTCGAAAAATTCATCTAGCAAACTCTAGCTGCTACATGCTCTTAGCTGTTGCAAGTGCCCTTGGCAGCCTTCCACTGGCTATACTTGCTCTTGCTATACCCGGTGTTATAGGATGTGCATCGCCTGTTGGCAAGTCGCTTATTGCCTCTTTAACAGAACCAGAAGTGCGCGTGAAAGAATTTGCCAAACTTAGCCTGATGAAGGGGATTGTAAAGTGCTGTATACCGCTTGTCGGGGCACTTATGTTTAAAGTTGTTGTAGGTGAAGCTTACTACTGGCCACTCTTTATAGTATCAGGCACATTGTCATTTGGCTGTTTTTTATATAGCTTTACCTTTCCTAAGGTATGTATCTCTTGTGAGACAGGCCCAAAGCCACAAAAAAATCCTACGCTATCACTTCTAAAAACCCTTGTACGCAATAATTACCCGCTTCTCATCATTTTTGTCATGCTCATCTGCAGCTACTCGGTATTTATCAAGTACACGCCTTTTATGCTTTTTGAGAAAATAGGCAATAACCCCTACATCGTAAACTACTTTGCATCACTTGTAGGCCTTACCTATTCGATCAACCAGTTTCTCATCGTGCGTTATTCCGACTATATTGCCCGCTTTTTGCCCACGATCTTTATAGCCCTCACTATATTCACAATACTACTTTGCCTTTCAAATACAGGCCCACTGTGGTTTATGGGCTATTTTGCTATTTTATTTTGCTTTGCCGCTCTTTCTACGTGTGTTGAAGCGCGTCTTTCACTACAAGGAGCAAAGACAACGCAAGGCACTGTCCAGGGCATACTTTACAGCGTAGAAAACTGGGGATACATCACAGCGCCTCTCATAGGCTCTTTTATTGCGAGCTTTTCAACAAGTTATCCTCTTTATTTTGTTACTGTACTTTCTATAGTTGCAGCACTTATCTTTACCTTCCAAAACGTGAGATCGCCTAGTGAACGTTACACTTAAACCCGGTAGAGAAAAGTCTCTTTACTCTCGACACCCCTGGATATTTTCTGGAGCAATCAAAAGCCTTCCGGAATTTACTGACGGAGACATATTGCCTGTTGTATCACATACAAATGAACATTTGGGCTATGGCTACTTTAATAGACGATCAAACATTATTGGGCGCATGCTTACCTTTAGTAAGGATGACCCACTAGATGCCATAGAATCAAACATCAAACAGGCTATAGAACTACGTAAAACGCTACTACGCAATAAGACAAACGCCATACGACTCATCAATGCCGAAGGCGACTTTTTGCCAGGCCTTATTGTCGACCAGTATAGTGATACATTAGTCATACAGATTTCAACCCTCGGCATGGAAAAGCTAAAAGACTTTATCGTCGACACACTTATAAAGTATGTGCAGCCAAATTGGGTATATGAAGCATCAACTAGCCCTTCACGTAAAGAAGAGGGCCTTAAAGAGGTTAAAAAGACCCTTTTTGGCAAGGAGATGCAAGATATTGTAGTCTATGAAGATGACCTTAAGTTCTATGTAAGCCCTACAAAGGGCCAAAAGACAGGATTTTTTCAGGACCTACGAGAGATGAGGCTCCTCATACAAGAGCTGAGCCACAATAAAAAGGTTCTAAACTGCTTTTGCTATACAGGAGCCTTTTCGTGCCATGCCTTAAAAGGGGGAGCAAGCCATGTTGTCTCTGTAGATATATCTAAAGAAGCTATCGAACAGACAAAAAAGCACATGTGGCTAAATAACTTTGCCGATGATACCCATCAAGAATATACGCAAGATGCCTTTGAGTTTTTGCGAGCTCAAAAGTTAGAGTACGACATTGTCATACTAGATCCCCCAGCCTTTGCAAAAAGAAAATCAGATGTTCAAGCAGCTGTCCGCGGCTATCAAGAAATCAACCGTACGACGCTATCGAAAATGCCAAAGAATTCACTTCTTCTTACTTGCTCATGTAGCTACCACGTTGATAGTGACCTATTTGTAAAGATGCTCTTTCATGCATCAAGAGAGGCAAAGCGCGATCTTCGTATCATCCAGACACATCGCTTAGCTTTAGACCACCCACTAAATATTTACCACCCCGAAGGAAGCTACCTAAAGAGTTTTTTATGTCATGTTAGCTAGATTCTTTATCGGTTCTTTATACGGAAGTCTTACTATCACTAAGTATATAAAAGAGGAGACATATCATGTCAGATCTAATCCCAGCAAATATTAGAGCATTTGCCCTAACCGCCTACGACAAAGTAATAGACTTTGTTAGCAATGCCCCAGCCACATTTAAAACCTACGAAGGACGTGTAATAACAAAACTCCAAGAGCTGTTGCCAGATCAGAAGGAGTCTGTTGCAAAAGTAGTAAAGGCTATACCTGAAACAGTATTTGCAGGCTGCATGCTTACTGGAACCCTAAAGCCTTTAAGCCTGCTTTACTCAGCTGCAAGGCTTATTTGGGTTGTTACACCATATATCCAAAAGCTTGTACAAGGAAATTTTGGAGCAGAAGCTCGCTCTGAAGCCACAAAAGTTGCCCTAGAGCGCATAGAAGAGATCCAAAATAGGTTTAAACCTGCGCTCTTTATTGCCTGCGGCGTTACTGCATGCGCAAGTACACTATTTGGCCTAGCGGCACTCACGCCAATTCACTTGGCAAGAGCCGGCTTTTTAGCTTCCATCAGCTATATGGGCTTTCAGGCAATGACTGCAAAAGAACCAGAGCCTCAAGCCACAACAACCCCTACTCCTACCACAGCGGCCGCAGTAGAGCAAGCGGCGGAATAATCTATTCTCTCTCTCACAAAGAGAGAGAGAACTTCCCCTAGCTATATACTCAAAATTTATCTATAATAAAGAAAAGGGGATACTGCGTATGAATAGCATCTCATGGCAGGCACTTGGCGAGTTTGCGCCTGAAAAGCCTTCTAAAACAAAAATCCTTCTCAAGCTTGTAGATGGCCAGCTCAGACCTGTCGACAAAGACAAGATAGCACTAAGCGATCGTTTTTTACGGTTTCTTGCTAACTTTGGCTGTGGACCCTTTTACCTTACAGACATCATCAAAAAATTATCCGACCTCAACACAACAGGCGAAAATAAAGAGCTGCTCGAGCGCGCGATAAAGGTACTTACACCCAAAGTTAAGCACTATAACGAGCGCTTTTTACGGGTGCATATTCCAATTGATATGCTTCAGAAATTACACATTGCACCAGAAGCAAAACCAGATGATGACCTTTTATTACAGGTCTTAAGTGCAACAAAAAGCACAGAACTAGACGAAATAGAACGCAAGGCGAACCAATACAAAGGCAGCAAAGACACTGCTATCAATCAGCTTTTTGGGGACATACAAGCCGCTCTTGTAATTAAACGATTGGAGCTAGACCCTAAACAACCCTCTGACATGGCCCTATTTCACACACTTCGTAACGTTGCCATTGAAGAACCACTTCATAGAAACGCTAGCCTTTCAGCCTTTACAAAGTCTTTTCCCTTTACAGATTCTACACCTTATATGCTTAAAGAGGCTCTTGCAATAGCTACTCAAAAAGCACTTGCCCCTACCGGCAACACTAACAAAGCTCTCGTAGACGAGATATTTGCAACACTTGATAAAGACCTTGCTACCGGCGAAAAAGAGCTAGATGCACTTTCACAAAAAGTGCTTCAAGCACCCGCTGGAGATGATGTTTATGATGCACTCTACTATGCGCGAGGCGTTATTGTAGAAAAAAAAGAAGCACTTGCTCCATACACATATCCACCCTTTAACAAAGAGGCAAAAGGCATTATCCCAGTTCGAGGAGATGGCGCTTGCCTATTTCGCTCCTTTGCTATGGGCCTTGCCTATAATGATATTTCGCTTGCAAATCCCGTTAATCCAGAACCGGATAATCTAGGGCCTGATAGATTTCATCAACACCTTCGAAACCAAGTAGCCGCATATATACAGGACAATCGTGACGATTATGTTGCTGCCCAAATCGTAGGTGGTATAGAGGATTACAACCAAAAACTCAATAGCGATTTCGAAGCAGCTCTTAGCCAAATACCTAAGCTCCATGACAATGTAACTGAAAAAATACTCATGCGGATTACTAAAGACCATGAGGCCAAAGTCCTCACGGCAGAAAATTACATCGAACGCCTTAGAGAACCTACATTCTGGGGAGGGGAGTTAGAGCTTGTCTTTCTTGCCAAGCTCTACAATGTAAACCTCAAAGTATACCATCAAGTAGATCGCCGCATAGAAGAAAAGCCTGGCACTGGTTATAGTGAGCCAGGAGAAGATCGCAAGACGATCTCACTCTTTTATGAAGGCCAAAATCACTACAACGCCTACCGTCCATAATTTCTATTGCTTTCATTTTTTTGTTCCACTACAAGCGTTAACGTGAAACAAAAAAATGGAGTATTCCCATGAAAAATTTGTGCGTGTTAACGTTTGCCTTTATAATCACGTTTACGAGTGGTTGGGCAGAACAGAAGAAAGTATTGCCCTTTAAGGTACTACGTCGAATAGATTGTCAGGTACATCCTCGCGGAAGAAAAAACCCTACGCCACATCACATAAAACTACGTGATGGTACAAGCGAAAACTGGAGCGGCTACGCTGCAGCTACCGGCCTAAAAAATCCTCAAGCAGGCGCTGTTTCTATGGTCTCTGGAACATGGACCGTGCCACATATAACATCATCAAAAGATGCAACATACTGCTCAATATGGGTAGGAATTGATGGCTACGGCAGCGGCTCTGTACAGCAAATTGGTACTGAACACGATTGGGATAACGGTAAAGAAGAGCACTACGCATGGTTTGAGATGTATCCCAAATATCCTCACCAGCTAAAAGGCTTTCCTGTAGAACCGGGTGATGTTATTTCAGCAAGTGTTACCTACCAAGGAAACAACACCTATAAGCTTGTGCTCAACAACCACACAAAGAGCGTAACAACAACCGTGCCAACTTCTCACACAGTAGCTCCCGGCACCAAGCGAAGCTCAGCAGAGTGGATTGTAGAAGCTCCAGCTACAGCCGATGGCGTATTGCCACTTGCTAACTTTAGCAATGTAACGATGACAGACTGCCAAGCCACCATCAACGGCAAAACAGGCTACATCGACCAAGGCTCATGGCAAGCAGAGCTACTAAACATGGAAGCCAAAAAAGGCACCATGAAAGCAGCCACATCAGACCTAAAAAATGACGGCAAAGACTTCTCCGTCACCTGGAAACATCAATAATACAATATCCCCACCCCCACAGCTCCCGTTGGTCGCTGTGGGCTATAGGCAGTCGCCCTAACAGGCTCTAGGGGAAGGCAACTTCTTTTCCCACAGCTCCCGCTGGTCGCTGTGGGCTGTAAGCAGTCGCCCCTGGCGGGCTCTTGTTCGAGGTGGCCTCAAGTAAGAGCCCGTTAGGGCGACCGCCTATAGCCCATAGCGACCAACGGGAGCTGTGGGAAAGGGAATATCCACGAGGGGAGCCCGTTAGGGCGACTGATAAGATAGACTAGAATAAGGAATAGCGTATGTCTCATAGCTCTGTAGAAATTTATCTGCATGTAATTTTCTCAACGAAAAATAGGTCGCCGCTTATTCCATTTGATCTAGAAAACAGACTCTATAGTTATTTTGGAGGTATCGCTCGTAAGAGACAGGTTCCAATTTTAAAAGTAAATGGCATGAGTGATCATATTCATATGATGCTAAAATTACATGCTTCTGTAGCACTCAGCACACTGATGAAAGAATTAAAGTCATATAGCACAAGCTGGATGAAAACGCAGGGTATTAAGGACTTTAGTTGGCAAGAAGGTTATGGAGCTTTTTCGTGTTCCGTAACACATATAGATGCGCTCACAAAATACATTGAAAACCAAAAAGAACACCATAAAACAGACACTTTTGACCAAGAGATAGATAACTTGAATAAACTTTGGGGTATCAAATGGATGGCTGATGTGAATAATAAAGATCAGTCGCCCTGAAGGGCTCTAAGGAGATGGAGCTTCATTTCCCACAGCTCCCGTTGGTCGCTGTGGGCTATAGGCAGTCGCCCTAACGGGCTTAAGAACAAATACCTTAACAGCAGCCGCCGGAACCACAACCGCCGGAGCCGCAGCCTCCGGTTTCGTTTTCCATGACTTCGTCGTCGTAGCCGTGGCTAGAGCCGCAGCCGCATGAAGTGCTTACGTTTGGATTTGTGATTTTAAAGCCTGATTGTAGGCCATCGACGTAGTCGATTTCGCAGCCTTGGAGGCGGCCAAGAGCTTGTTTATAGACGTGGATGTCTACGCCGTTAGAATGATATACTTCGTCATTTGGGCCAGCCTTTTCTGAAAAGCCAAGCACATACTCAAAACCGCTACAGCCAGCTGGCTTTTCGTCAAAACGAAGGGCCCAGCCTTCTTTACCTTCCTGGCTGCTGATGCGCAAAAACACCTGAGCAGCGTTTGGAGTAAGAGTTACTGTTGTTGGGTCTGATTCATGAAGAAGAACGGTATTGAGGCGATCTAAAAGGTCATTAAGGTCTTGTTCATTCATGCCATGACGAAGAACGCCAGATTCTACGGTTTCCCATGTCGAAGCCGAACAGCCAACGCAGTTTAAGCCAGATCGTGTGAGTTCTTGAGCAAGCTTTTGCGCCTTGGCAGGAAACTTGGCAAAAATCTCGTTTATTGTCATTTCGCGTGTAATAGATTCTTTCATAACATCTTCCTAAAATGATATTTTTACAAGGCCATGTTTGATTTTTGCCTGACAGCACATACGCTCGCGCTTTGTGCCGGATTCTCCAAGAAAATCAATTTCTGCTTGGGTAGGCTCTGAAAGGTTCTCATGACCTTCTACAACTTCAACAATACAGGTTCCGCATACGCCTTCAGTACAAGCAAAGGGGACGCCAGCCTCTTCGCAGACTTGCGCAATAGATCCATCATCTTCAACTTCTACTTCTTCGCCGGTATTTTGAAATACTAATTTAGCCATAATTTGTGCTCCTAATATAAACTATTCATATATAGTTTATCAAGTTCTATTTCTTCTTTTTAACTGGTTTTTTGACTGCAACCTTAGCTTCATTTGGTTTTGTTGGCTTTTCTGCAGGCTTTTTGTTGGTAAAGCGAATGCCGCTATCTTTAAAATCCACCCAAATAGGCGATGTCCAAGCCATGTGGCCATCATTTTGCGTCACTCTTAGGTAGTAAAATACAAAAGGTTTTTTATCTTTTGCCGTAATGCAGCAGTCTGCAAGGTTGTCCATGTCATCATAGGTAAAATCTAGCGATAGAGCATCCGGCGTATAGGTCTTTAGCACCTTGCCATTACGTAAAAGCTCCACTTTCGTTAGCGGTTTTGTACCTGCAACATAGCCGGAAAGGTGGCGGTTTACTGCAAGGCCCGGCTTTAAAGCACTATCAATCTCGCTACCCATAGGATGGCCGGCTAGCTGCAAACCTACGATGATGCGCTCACCGGTAGTTGCATAGCAGTTTCTGTTATATACGCCTTCAAATATGTTAGAGCGTGACAATGTATCGCTATAGACACCGGTAATACCAGGTGAGTACTGCTCTTGATCATTTTCAAAAAAATCTGCATATATACCGCGATCGTCAAGACCACCGCCGACAAAACCAAAGCGTTTGCCTTCAAGAAGGGCCTTAAGACATGATCCTTCTTGCGCTTCATTGATGCCGCGCTTGGCAGGACCTTTAATTGGCTTTGTATTTCCTTCTTTCACGGTGCATTCAGAAGATCCCCAAGCGTTATATATCTCTACTACGCGCTCAAAGTCAGGATTAAAATCATCAAAGTTGTAGTCAAAACCCTTACCCATGGTAAAGCAGGGGATTGAAAGTATTTCTTTTGGTGAAAAGATCTTGTAGATCTTCTTCAAGGCATTGGAGCGCTGTTCTTTTTTGCGCAAAATGCCTTTTTCGCCTTTGGCAAAGATAATCTGACGAATACCTTCTACCTTAGGCTCACCGACCCACTGCTCACCAAGCAGTGCTGCAAAGCGTTCTTCTTCATCAAGCTCTTCAACACTTTGTGAAATCTGCTTCCAAGTTTCGTTAGAAGTCTCTTCAGTATTCTCAAAAGGGGATACAGCAAAAAAGTTAACGGACTTTTCGTCGCGAAAATGGCGTAGGCAGCTTTCGATATTTTCTGTTGAGTCAAAGCGCTCAGATTCGCCGTGCAGAACACCCCAGAAAAGGTTTTTGACATCGTGACCAAAGCACTTAATCGGGCATGAATGAAACTTCTGCTTTGTCTTAACATTCGTAAGCTCGATCGTATAGACACCGGGCTCATTAAAATAAAGGTTCGGAAGGGCTATAAAGCCAGTTTCAGGAACAAAGAGCTTCCACTTTAGGTTCTCGCGTAGATTTTCGTGGCTAAGTTCTATGAGAGTCTGTTCCGGAGCGTTATTTGTTAGGTTGCCAAACTCATCTTCAAAGCGCAATACAACGTCAAAACGACGGTTTTTTGTCGTTACAGAGGGGGCTAGGATTCTAATTGTAGAAAGGACATTGCCCTTGATATCTATGCTAAAGGTCTCTGGATCTTGAAAGTTGCCTTTTCCTGATGGGTCGATATAAAGCAAAAAGGGTCTTCTTCTCTGGATAGCTGCTTGAGCGCGGTTACCATACTTTACAGGGTCTTTTCCCTTAGGAGCACCAACAGAAATAGTAATGCTAGAGCCGCCCGGAATCTCTTGTGGGAGCGAAAACTCATATTGAGGCACATAGCTTTGCGGCACATCCACCGGTTTTGCCTGGAGCACCTTGCCATTTTCTAACTGTGCGTAGATAATATTCGACTGCTCTTTAAGGCTTGTTTCAGGTGTTTCCCAGTCAATAGCACGCCCTTTGCTACATAAATCAAATTTTAATAATGACCCTTTTGGAAGTGCAACCGCAGGGGTATAGATAAACTTCCAGGTATTCACCTCTCCGGCTAAAACAGAACCTGGTTCAAAGTAGCAAATTGATCTGCGCATGAGTTTCTCCGTTTGTGGGCAAAATTTTGCCCTAAATCCGATTGTTTTTCAACAAAATATGTGGGCAACTTTCCAATTTAGTGGGTATATACCCATTCAAGTTCAAGAGTTGGTTTTTTTGCTGCGCGAAAGGCCCGGGCTTGAAAGATTTAAAATGCGCTCATATTGTAATATGGGCGCATTTTAAATCTCTTCAATCGCGGGACTTTGGCGCGCAAAAAAGCCAACTCTTGAACTTGAATGGGTATATTCTACAGCCTTCGTTTCCCTGATGACGCTAATTTGGATGCGGTGGGTGGGGCTAAGAGCTTTTGCCTTTTCGGCAATTTGCTTTGCAAGCATGTGAGCCTGGGTATCGTCGATAACTTCGGGGCGGACAAAGACCTGAAGCTCGCGACCAGATGAAACGCTAAATGCCGTTTTTACCCCGGGAAAACTTTTGGCAAGGGCTTCAAAATCTTCAAGGCGCTTAAAGTAGCTATCGCTATTTCCAGCACGTGCTCCTCTTCGAGCTCCCGATAAATAGTCTGCAAACTTCACAAGCTGAGCTTCTAAAGAGCTAGCAGGCATTTCATCGTGGTGACAGCCAACTCCGTTTGCAATTTCTTCTGGCTCATTAGCATCAAGACAAAGCCTATATCCACTAAGGGCATGTGAAAGGGGAGTATCTTGCGTTACAGCCTTGCCTATATCGTGAAGCAGGCCCATTCTCATGGCTTTTGATATGTTAAGCTTAAGTTCAGCAGCAAGTAGCCCCATAATTTGAGCAACTTCAATAGAATGCTCAAGCAGGTTTTGACCAAGGCTTGTACGTAGCTGCAAACGGCCAAGATGGAGCAATAGGCTAGGATGAACACCATGAAGATGCAGCACATCCACTGCCTTTTGGCCATACTGCACAAGCTGTTTATCGAGCATGCTTTTAGCCTTTTGAACCTCTTCTTCGATGCGACCTTGCGTAATGCGACCATCTTTGATAAGTTCTTCTAGAGCTATTTTAGCAAGCTCGCGCCTTTCAAGATCAAAAGATGAAAGGGTGATAACCTCTGGCGTTTCATCAACAACTAACGTAACTCCGGTAAGCTGCTGGAAGGCTTTTATGTTTTTACCTTCACGGCCAATAATTTTTGCTTTTATTTCTTCACTTGGCAGTGACACCTCGCTAATTGAAGCGTCGTGAAGCACCTTTTGGGGTAGGCGTGAGAGTGTTTGAATAACTAAAGAGTGCTGATATCGCTCTACTTGCTGTTCACAGTCATGACGCTTTTGTTGGTATAAAGAGGCAATATCGGCTTCGATTTCAGCTTCAGCTTTTGCAAAAAGCATCTTGCGGGCTTCATCTGCTGTAAGGCTTACTTCTTTGCTATACTGTATAAGATCTTGCTGTAGCTTCTTTTCGCGCTTTTCAAGGTCCTGCATCAGCGTTTTTAGCTTAGCTTTCTCTCGCTCGATCAGCTCTTCTTTTTGAGCAAGCTCGCGAGCCTCTTTTTCAAGAGAGCTTTTATTGAGATCAACGTGCATCACAACTTGTTTTGCATCAAGCTTTGCCTGTTCAATGATTTTGGCAGCTTTATGCTCCGCTTGCTTAATAAGCTCTTTTGCAAGCTGTTCTTGAGACTGTTCGGCTTTTCTTCGCCAGTAAAGAAAGATAAGTGAAACAACGCCCACTAAAGCCACAACAAAGATCGTCATGAGTGGCTACCTTTCGGATGAGTAGAGATCTTTACTTTTTCTACAAAGCGATCTTTAGAATGGAGAATTTCGATATCAAAATCATCGTGGTGCAGCACCACGCCCTTTTTAGGTATCGTACCAAGACGAAAGAAGATATAGCCGGCCACCGTGTCATATTCGCGCTCTTGGGGAATTTTTATACCTATTTGCTCAGATAGATCTAGCAAGTTCATGCGTCCATCAACAATCCAGCTACCTTTTCCTGCGGGCATTACAAGCACTTCAGCTTCGTCATATTCGTCGGCAATTTCACCTACGATCTCTTCCAAAATATCTTCAATGGTAATGACGCCTGCAGTGCCGCCATATTCGTCCACAACAACTGCAAGGTGCATCTGCTTTTTGCAAAATTCTTGCAACAGAAGCGATATCTTTTTTGTTTCTGGTGTATAAAGAACATTTTTTACCAAGTCTTCTATAGGCTCATCGAGAAAGTCTGTATCTTTAGCTTGAGACTCATGCTCCATATACTTGGCTAGTATGTCCTTATACATAAGCACGCCTACAATATGGTCTTGCGTGTTTTTGTACACCGGCACGCGGCTATAACCCTCTTTTTGCATACTTAAGGCAGCTTGTCGAATGGTGCAGCTTTCCGGTAGGCAAAAGAGGTCTACTCTTGGCACCATAACCTCACGCACAATACGGTCTTGAAAAGTAAGTACGGACTGCAAAAGCTTTTTGTCGTGATCGCTAAGGGGAGTAGCTTCTATAAAGTCGTGGATAAGAACGGCAAGAGGCTCATCCTTACGCTCTTTTTTCTTACGTCCTAACGCAATTTTATAGCCGGCAATAAAGATAAGGCAGGCTATAACTATCAGGCCTAAAAATGACATAAGGTCTATTTCTGACATAGAATATTTCCAGTTTTTTCAAGCATCTTCATATACTTTTGTTCTTTTGCACGCATCCTTGAGCGGTCTATTGGATCAATATCATCATAGCCTAAAAGGTGCAATAGGCCATGCACAATATAGAGCGTAACTTCTCGAAAGGGGTCTTGATCATATTCATCAGCGTAAAGAAGCGCCTGTTTTGGGCAGACAAAGACATCTCCAAGGTAGCAAAAGCCAGCTTGCGCCTCTTCGTCCATAGGAAATGAGATGCAGTCCGTAATAGCCGGGTCATTAAAAAATTGTTTATGTAACTTGCAGATAGTTGGTGCGCTAATTAAGTGTATTGCTACCTCATCACAAGCGCGCTTTTCAGCGTCTAGGACGAGCATAGCAATAACTTCTATCTTGTAGCGCTCATGTTTTAAGGGTAGATCTTTTTGGCGATCTGAAACAAGTACCTTCACAGCTTCTCCATATCATCACAGCTGAAGTTACTTGATACCGACTTATTGAGCAACTGGAGTCTTTGGTAGGCCAGTTACTTTCGCATCTTGACCTTCTTTCCAGCGGCCAAGCTTTTTAAGGGTGTCTACACGCTCAAAACGCTTGAGAACATTACGCTTTTTTACTGATTTGTTTGACTTGCCAAAACTTGGGTGTCGCGACATATTTCCTTATCTCCAGTTACAGTTTAGGAATAAAGGCAGAAGTCGCAGCCTGAGTGCCTGTGAGGGCATTTGCATGCTCTTTAAACCCTTTATTCAACGCATCTTTTTTTGGGCCAGTTTTTGGCATAGGAGCCTTTGTCCTACGTGGACTTACTGACCGATCTCGTGATTTTTTGCTTAAGCGTACCATTGGAATACTCCTACAAAGTTTCGAGCTAGTATAGCGATTTTATTCTTTTATCGCAATTGGGTTAGTTGATGCAAAGCTCATTACATATTTAAGAGCCTCATCCGCAGTGAGATCCAGCGGGATTACGTCCTCTTTTCGAAACGAGCAGAGAAAGCCTGAAGTAGCATTTGGCGTAGCAGGGACAAATACCGAGCAAAAAGCCTCATTTTTATCTTTGAGCTTTAAGTTAAATTCGCCCGTAAGGATACCTACAGCCTTATTTTTGTAGGTTGGATAGGGCACCATAACAGCTTTACGCGGCGCATCTTGTTCATGCCTAAAAAGGGCGTCAACTAATTCTTTTGATGGGCCGTAGATTCTACGTACGATAGGAATTTTGCGCATCAGCCTATCAAAGTAGTAGCCCCAGGTATGAAAAAATACTCTTGCAGCTAGAAAACCAATTAAAGTTATAAATAATACCAGGAGGCATAAGATAAGTATCTTGCTTAAAAAACCAACCACCTGCCTGTGTGTAAAAATGCCAAAGCCATCTTCAAAAAGGGGAAACTTATCTAGCGTAAAATTAACAAGGCGCTCAAAAGGCGATGTAACAATGCCAATACCAAATGCAAGGATCACATATGTCAGAATAACCGGTAAAAGCGTTATCAGCCCTACCAAAAAGCACTTTCTCATTCGCTCTTTTGTACCTCAGGCATAAGAACGCCGCACGAAATAACGTAGCGAAGAGCCTCTTCTACCTTCATGTCCACAGCAGTTACCTCATCCTTATTAAACATAAGCAAAAAACCAGATGTTGGATTGGGCGTTGTAGGTATAAACACTGCCATGCGGCCATCGAACGTCTCTTCCTGTGTGACAAGGCCCACCGTGTAGGAGCCGGCGTGGGGAAATGGCACAAATACAACGCGACGAAATGACGTGCTATCCTGCTTAAAAACTGACTGAATAAGCTCCTGAGAGGTCTTATACACTGCAGAAACGACCGGTATGCGATGCAAGATCGCATCAGATAGCTGCAGAAGGTACTTAAAGAAGAAATAGCGACCAATAGCTCCAATACCAATGATGAGCGCAAACAAGAGCACTAAAGATAGCAGCTTTTCGCCAAGCTCTAAAGCCTCTTTAGACTGTACACCAAATAGCTTTAACGTAGCGCCGGCAATTCCTGTAAATGGCTCTGTCAGCACCCCTAAAATAAAGCTCACCACCCAATAGGTAAGCGCAAGGGGCAAAAGCACCACAAGACCTGTCACAAAATACTTCTTCATACATTACCGCCTGCGTCTATTTCCTTTACGCCGTTTCCTGTCTTTTTCATAGGCGCGCTTTGATACTTGTCCAACCTCATCAGTGTGAGTAACAAGCTTCCACGAGCATTCCTGCAAGATAAAGTCAATATGGCCTACAGATACTGCAAGCTTATCTCCGGCCTTATAGCTAAGGCCTAAGTAGCGCCCCATAAGCATCATCTCTCGTTCGCTATAATCAAAAAAGTCGCTATCCAGCTCTGAGACATGCAAAAAGCCCTCAAGCATAAACTCTAACACGTCAAAGTAGATTCCAAAAGGCTTAACGCGAGTAATAACTGCTTCAAAGGTTCTGTGGCGAGCTTCATTATAACACTTCTCTAACAAACGCAGCTTCTTTAAGAATATCACACTACCTTCAGCACGGGCTGAAATGCGCTCTTTTTCGGAGGCATCGTTGCTAATTTCTAAAAGCTTATCGCGATCTATATTACCTTCAAAGAGTAGGCGATGGATGATTGTATCAACATAGCGGCGAATTGGGCTTGTAAAGTGCGTATAGTGCTCAAGGCTTAGGCCATAGTGGCCTATATTATCTGGAGAGTAGCATGCAAGGCGCATGCTGCGAATATAGCAAGTAGCTAGATACTGAGCAGTTTGGCCTTCGTCAAGTTCGCTAAAAAAGATTTGCATATCTTGCGGCGTAGGATCTTGCGGCAAGTTATAGCCAAAAGAAGATGCAAGCGTTGCAAACTCTCGAAGAGACTCTTTAGCAGGCTCTTCGTGCACTCTAAACGTCGCATTTTTTCCCTGTTTTGTAAGCGCTATTGCCACAATTTCATTGGCTTTAAGCATAAACTCTTCGACCATCTGGTGAGTGATATCATACTCAATCACTTCAGTGCCAACAGGAACGCCCTTTTCATCTACCTTCACCACAAATTCGGGCATGCAAAGCTCTACGCTGCCGCGCTCTCGGCGCTTTTTCTTGAGAAGGTGACATGCCTCTACCATGTTGTGGAGCTTTTCTTTATGCACACTTTCCAACTCTCCATCAAGCACCTTTTTTGCCTGCTTATAGGTAAAACGCTTTTTGCTTTTTATAACGCTGCGGCTAATGCGGTAGTTCTTTGTTTCACCTTGATTGTCAATCACAATAAAGACGCTCACAGTAAGCCTAAGAACACCTTCACGCAGCGAACAGAGATTGTCAGAAAGCTCTGAGGGCAACATAGGAATGCATTTTGCAGGAAAGTAGGTAGAATTACAGCGAAGCGATGCTTCGCGATCTAGCGCCGACTTATCACGAACATAGTGTGATACATCAGCAATATGTACGCCAAGCTCCCAAAGGCCGTTTTTATGTTCTAGCGATATGGCATCGTCATAGTCTTTAGCAGTATCTGGGTCTATCGTAAAGCATTCAAGATCGCGTAAATCTTCACGACCTTCAAGATCTTCTTTTCTCACGCGCGTGCCAAAGGCAAGGGCTTCTTCAACAGCATCCTGTGGAAAATCTGTGCGAATTTCGTTTTCAAGTATAGCGGCAGGGATATCTGATAAAGGATCCGAAATGTGGCCAATGATCTTTGAAAGATCTCCTTGCGCACTTTCTTCTTTATCGCCCCATTTAGTAACCTCTACAAGTACTCTATCGCCAACTTTTAACTTTCGCTCGCCATTTGGTATTATTACCTGGCGCTTTTCTCCAAGCATGCTGCAGTAAGCATAAGCTTTTTGGTTTGTAACGTCTGAGATGGTGCCCACAAGTGTCTTTCTCTTTCGAGAAACAATCGTTAACACTTTGCCTTCAGGGCCACGCTCTGATATAGCTTCAAGGTTTATGGCAACTTCAACAACATCGCCGTCGATAGCATTATTTACATAGGGTTTTGGAATAAAGACATCTTGCTCTGATGACTCCTTGAGCACAACAAACCCAAAGCCTCGTGGATGCATCTTGATAGTACCCACAACGACTTTTTCTTTCTTGCTCTCTTCCTGAGAAACCAATTTATCGCCAGTCTGTTCCACTTTACCTGCCGTTTTAAGGTCTTTGAGCACTAGGTCAAAGATCTCAAGATGTTCTGGATGTATCCTCAGCCTCTCTATAAGAGTCTCTTTATTTTGAGGGGAGTAATGCCTGCCCTTAATATATTCATAGGTTACTTTAAGCAGGTTTTGAAACAAGCGCTCTTGCTTTGCACTCGGCTTGTCTCCTTTAGGAGGTTTTTTGGGCATATTTTATCTAAGTATCGTTTATCCGCATTGTATCGTAAGCTCTATTTATTCACTACAACCGTTACGGTGTGCAGCAGACATTTGAGCCAGCAAGTATAGGTGATGCGCCCGGAAGCTGGCTTGGAGTTACGTTATTGCAGCTTTGGGTAGTGTTCTTACATGAGGTATTGTTATAAGTCTCAGTAAATCCTGCATATAAAAGATAGATACCTGTTGCATTAGACCAGGCATGATTTCCGGATAGATGGTGCTTATTCTGATCTAGCACTTCAATACCGTAGTTTGTGTTGTTATAGACAAGGCAGTTTTCTATAGCATTTCCTTGAGCGCCAGAGCTAGTAGGGTTAGAAATAATAACGCCGCTAGAGCCATTAAAGATCGTAGAATTTCTGATGCTTGAGCTTGTTGCTGCATTCATATAGACGTTTGCAACTGATGCTCCTGAAAACTGGGAATCTTCAAAGACTATGTTAGAGCCATTGTCAATATAGAGCGATCTTCCATTTGTTCCGGTCACTATGCAATTTCTTCCTACGAGGTTTGAATAGTTGCCACAGCTTTGGTTGCCTATGTGGATGGCAGCAGGACTGTAGGTCTGTATGTCTTGTGATGAAGAGTTGACGACAATATCTTCTAGCAAGCAGCCAGAGCCTGCAACAAAAAGAAGCCCATCAAAACCCTGTACAACTTGTGATTGGGTAAATGTCGCATTTCTAATAATGACATTATCAGCCACGGTTCCTAGCTCGCAACTTCCAAATTGCGCAATATTAAAGTTAGAAACTGTAGATGCATTAAAGGTACAATTTTCTACCAACACACCATCAACACTCACAGCATGTATAGAACCCAGTAAGTTGCTAAAGGCGCTATCTTTTAGCGTAAAATTTTTGGCATTTTCCTCGATATGTACGCCAAAGCCCGTTCGAGTAGGGTCTGATCCAAGGTTAGCGCCAACAAAGGTGCAGGTATCTACTGTAACGCCGTTAGAGCCACTTACAAAGACGCCGGCACCATCTCCTGTGCCTACTAACGTTGCAGGGCTAGGAAAGATTGGTGTGATGGTACCTTCGTGAGAGTCAAAGTGACAAAACTCGACAAGCACATCGGTGCAATCGACAAGAAACAGCCCCTTTGTCGTATTTTTTGTAAAGACATTGCGAAGAGTAGCCTTATTTACACCCAATAGACTTACAGCAGCACTAGTAGAAGTTTTAAAGATGCTTGTTCCTTGGATGCTGTCATTTTCAAGCACAAACTCGCTCGCATTTTCTACTAAAATACCGATAGCTGCAGGATCTGTGAGGGTAAGGTCATGATTATGAAAGTTAATATGCACATTGCTTGCTGAAACTTGAATCGCAGCTCCTGGGCCTGTGTATGTTAAATCGGTCGTTACGCAGTATTTGCCGGATTCTGCTAGCAAAACCGGCACTGTATCTATAGGAATTATAGGATCGCAAGGATACGCCGTATGTACAAAGTTTAATAGCTCAGTAAGAAGGCGTTTTATGTCAGTGCAGCACGCTTTAACCTGTGAGTCTAGCTCGCTGATTTCATCTCGTACATCGCACGACTTTCCTGAAGAGCTTGTGCTTACGGTATGGATATGCTTTTGTTTGATTACAGCCAAAACCTTGTTTACCGCATGAAGAGCAGCGTCTGCTTTTTTAGGGTCTTTGTGCGCGCGGTCTATTTTTTTAAGGGCATCTTGTCCAAGTTTTTGCAGCTGGGGATCTTTAACCTCTTTCATAGATGCTTTAAGGCGAGTTTTTGCAACACCAAGTGTTGATGGGGCATCTTGAGCCGAAAGCGTTGTAAAGGAAAATACGCTAAGAAGTATTGTCAAGAGTGCGATATTCATTGATCTATTCCTCTTATAAAATTTATGGGCAGCAAACATTAGACCCCGCAACGATTGGAGATGCTCCAGGAGCTTGGTTAGGGCTAACAAACGCCGAGCAGTTAGTCGCTGTATTATGGCATGAGGTATTAAAGAACGTCATGGTCATTCCGGAATTTGCAACAAAGATGCCAGCGCCATTGCTGTAGACGTTGTTGGCAGTAAATAGATTGGTCTCTAGCGGCGTGACGCTATCAGTTAACCCATAATTAGCGTTGTTGTATATCTGGCAGCCGGTAACAGCATTTGCTCCACCGGTAGATGTATTTAAAAACACGCCATAATTTTGCCCATCAAAAACTGTGCAATCTTTTAGCTTAGAGCTTGTTGTAGGATCGTTCATAAGTACATTTGCATAGATAGAATCGGATATTGTGCAACGCTCAAAGACCGCATTTTTGCAGTTTTCCATGTTTAAATTGCTGTAGTTTACCCCTTTTATGATGCAGTTTAGTCCCTGCACATTTTGGTAGCCAGAGTCACATCCTTGGAGCCCTACGTGGATGCCTCCCGGAAAGTAGGTATTGTCAATCGCTGATGAGGTAGTGTCTACAAGTAGATTTTCTAAAAGGCAGCCAGAACCAGCTGCCAAAAGAATGCCATCAACACCTGGCAAGCCACCATTATAGATAAAGGTAGAATCTCTGATGATTACATCATTTGCCTGTTCATCAGAACAGCTGCCAAGCTGCACAACATTGAGGGACGAATTTAGTGAGTTTATGGCTACACAGTCATCAATAAGCATCCCGGTAACGCTTGGAGCGTGAATTGAGCCAATCCAATTTGAGAATGAGCTATTTTTAAGGATGAGGTTTTTTGTGTTTTCTTCTACATGCAAGCCAAAGCCTGTTCTTGTAGCAGCAAAGGGGCAGTCCGCTCCTATAAATGTGCAGGTGTCAATTTCAACGCCGCTAGAATTATTTACCCAGATACCAGCGCCATTACCAGTCCCTGCAAGTGTTGCGGGGCTTGGGAACACTATTTGAACAGTACCTTCATGAGAATCTAGGTGAGAGTTTTTTACAAGCACATCGCTAGAATTGTCAATCCAGATGCCTTTTGTAGTGTTTTTAGTGAATATATTGCTGATCGTTGCTTTTTTGACGTTAATAAGGTGAACCGCAACACTCGTATCGAACATACACACCGTTTCAGCAAAGATAGCGTCATTTTCAAGCACAAACTCGCTCACATTTTTAGCAACAACGCCCTGACTTTTGCCATTTGTCAAGACAAGGTCATGGTTATGAAAGTTGATGGAAACGTTGTCAGCAACAACAGTTATCGCAGCATCTGTTCCGGGATAAACGAGATCTTTAATAACACAGTATTTGCCAGGCTGATTGATGAGTATAGGCACTTGGTTTATCGGGTGAACATCATCGCAAGTAAATGCCGTATCAATAAAGTCTTCAATCTGGGTAAGTTCATCTTGAATATCTTTACAGCACGAGTCAAACTCAGAATCTAGCTCATCGATTTCTTGCTTCATGTCGCAGGGTTTATGCGACGTTGAGCTTGAGGCATATAGAGAGCTAGATCCTCCCAGCAACATGGCTAGGAGGCATAATTTGCGAATGGGTGTATTCATAGAGTTTTTCCTCATATTATGGAGAACAGCATATGTTGGAACCTGCTACTTCGGTGGTGCCCGGCACTTGAGAGGGGGTTACTCCTACACAACTTAAGCCAGCAGCATTGTGACAGCTTGTATTGTAATAGGTCATCGATGTTGACTCGCTGTTAATGATGCCATGATTGCCATTGTCATAGACACTATTGCCAGTAATGAGGTTGTTGAGGGCGTACTGAGAAATCGCTACGCCATCTTGGCTATTGTTGCTTACATCACAATTTACTAGTGCATTGGAATTTGCACCCGGATTGATAAGCACGCCTACGCCAGATCCTACAGCGTTTGTTACTATTGAATTTTTGATAACACATCCTAAAGCACCAAATGTGCTCACATGATTTACATCAACAGCGCCATCTAAGAATATGTTTGCAACAGATGCACCTGTAAACTGGCTGTCAGTAAAGGTAATATAAGAGCCATTTTCAACTAAAAGCCCATACTGGTTAGCTCCCTTTATGATGCAGTTTTTGGCAAGTAGATCTGTAAAGGCAAGGTATGGAGGCCCGCAGCTTACGTGGCCGTTAACCGCGCAGCCAATGTGAATAGCAGCCGGGAAATAAGGATTTACATTGCCGTCATTACCTGTAGTAACGTCAACGATGACATTTTCCATCAAACAGCCGGAGCCATTGATAAAAAAGAGCCCATCAAAACCTGGGACGAGCGTGTCTTGGGTAAATGTAGAGTTACGAATTGTAACATCAAGGCCTTGGGTGGTTGTAGAGCCAAGCTCAAGTAGGTTGCTTGTCGATACCGACGCAGCATCTGCTAAGCAGTTATCGATAAGCATGCCATTTACTTGGTTGATCGTAAATGTATTTAGCCAGTTATTGAAGGTACAATTCTGCACAGACAGATCTTGCGATGTACCTTGAACAATCAGGGCATTTGATGCTTCATTTGGGTTCGTAACAGGGGATAGGCCTGCTCCCTCAAAGTCGCAAGACTCAATAGTTACGCTCGTAGATGAGTCTACAAATATACCGGCACCAACACTTGCTGTTGTTGGAACCGATAAGCCTTCGTGGTTGCTTACAAGGGAATTTTCTACAAGGACATCAGTACAATTGGTAATTGAAATACCCTTTGTTGTATTAAAGGTGTATACATCGCGAAGTGTTGCCTTTTCTACGTTTACAAGTGAGACAGCAGCACTTGTTGCTGTCTTAAAGAGGCCAGAGCCTTGGATGATGTCATTTTCAAGCGTAAACTCTCGTACCGGCGTTGATGTGAGACTCTCGACAAGGATACCTTGGGCACTGCTGTTCGTTAAGGTAAGGCTGTGGCTATGGAAATTTATTGTAACATTATTTGCCGTCACCGTAATTGCAGCATTAGCGCCATTATATACGAGATCTTGTTTGACACAGTATTTTCCCGGCTGAGAAATGGTTACAGGAACTGAAGAAATTGCTATAGGCGGATCGCAGGGAAGATCTTCTTGCAACAGCCGCAAAATAGCGATAATCTGTGCCTTAATTGTTTTACAGCACTTTGACACCTCAGATTCAAGGTCGCTAAGTTCAGAACAAAAATCACACCCTAGGCCAAGGTCGGCACTTGAGCTTTCGAGGTGATCTTTAACACGCACCTTTTTTTGTTTAAGGTAGCTTAACAGCTTTTTTACTGAATTGAGTGCTTTATTTACGTCATAGGGGTTTGGTTTTCCTTCGTTGACAACGGCCTGTGCTTGATCGAGCACATCTCCGATAAGCTTGCTAAGCTGGATGTCATGCGGCCCCATAAACTCTGGGCCAAGCTCTTTAAGCCGCTCGAGGTTAAGCTGAAGAGATGCAAAGTTATCTGCAGCTTTAGCGCGTGGAGATTGTTCTTTTCCCGCTTTTGTTTTTTTTGGATGATGCTCTGCATGTAGCTCCAGGCTTAATCCTGTAACTACAACCAGCATAAAAACGCCCCATGAACATATGTTCTTCATCGTCTCGCATTCCTTCTTCATAGTAGTAAGTAATAACTAGCAAAGGCGAGCCGAGCCCCAAGCCTTGCCATCAAACTGCAGAATGGATAAAGTCCGAATATTTTTGAACCAAATTATGCTTTTTCCTACGAAATTTATTTGTTAAAGTTAGATGAAGACCATCGATGGTGTTTGCTCTCTTTGGATGTAATTTTGATCCGAGCAGGTAAAGAAAGCTGGTCATTAACCTGGGAACTAATATAATACGTATACTTTGCCTTTTTCGAAGAGACAACATCTTCAAATCGCAGTTTTTGATTTGCTGAAATGATAGCGATGACATTATTCGGATTATCGCGCGAGATTCTATACGAAAGAGGACGAGGACCTTTGCTTGGCGCAGCCCACGTTAAGACATTAGTTGTGCATCCTTTCTTTATTTGTTTTCCATGAGTATTCGTTGGGGGTAATAAAGAGCCGTTAGATATATAATCAAGCTGCACAAAGGTAGGATTTCCAACCGGAAGGTAGGAGAGTGTATAGTTTGGTGTTGGCCCTGTAAATGTGACTGAATCAAAAGTGCCTGTTATCCCATTAGAAGTAAGCAGCACATACGTTCCTAAATGAGCATTTGGATCGATATCTATCTCCAAGGTGCCTGCAAGCGATGCCGGTCCTGTCACTGCAACTATAGATGGTGTACTTGTGGAATCAATCTGTGAATAGACAAGGCTTCCTAAAGTGCCATTAATTAAATCCGCCGAATTTAGGATCAAGCTACCAAGGGTGAGGGTTTGCCCGGCATCGGCAGAGATTGTTCCAGAATTAACAAATACATCTCCTGTCAAGGTCCCCCTTCCGCTAAGTGTACCTCTTTGAGGGCTAAAGCCAATGTTTCTACAAACAGAAACAGCAGCTTCATCAATTTGGCCATTCACTTTGAAATTGGCATTGTTGATTAAAATGGCCCCTTGATAGTCTGTTGTTCCATTGTAGACAACAGTACCATCTCCTGTAACATAGACATTTGTTCCTCCTCCACCAAAAGTAGTATCATCAGTAAAGGCAACTTGATCTCCAAGTGTCAAAAGGTCGCTAGAGCCTTGAGCCATAAATGTAAGTGAAGATCCTGCACGCAAGAAAATGCTATTTCCGAGTGCTGATCCGTCAGTGCCATCTGTACCTCCTGATGAGCCGGTTCCATGAACTCCCGCCTGCGTAGTATTATTAGGTGTGTTGAACGTGGTTGGGATGCCGGTAAAAGCCTGCAACGTGAAATTTAAATTGCGGTCTACGAAGATAGCAGCACCAAGAGCGCTACCTCCTCCGCCGCCACCGCCTCCAGATCCGTAGCTATTTGCGCCGTTTCCACCCGAGCCTCCACCAAGATTTCCTATATCAGTTCCTCCAAGAGCTGTGAGACCATTAGATGGCCCACCGCCGCCACCACCGCCGCCTCCAAGAGAACTGCCTCCGTCACTTGGCGTGGTGCCAGATTGGTTGACTCCACCACCGCCACCGCCGCCGCCAATACCTCCAGAGCCACCTTGAACTGTATAAGAGGCATCAGATGCGCCGGTGCCTGCACCACCACCACCGCCGCCACCATAACCGCCGGTGCCAGCTTGTCCATCTATTTGATTTGTAGAGCTCGTTACGACAACTGCGCCGCCACCGCCGCCTGCACCATCTCCACCATTGCCTCCGCTAGCTACAGCGCTACCTCCCGGTGGCAAAGAGCCTTGAGGTGTGGCTCCATCAGTGCCCAACCCTCCACCTCCTCCGCCTCCGAAAGCCCCACCGCCACCACCGCCACCGGCCCTTTGTCCGCCAATATTGCCACTGCCTCCAGAGCCTGCGGAGATTGCAAGGCCATATCCATTTCCATCCTGGCCAACGTCTTGATCTGAACCTCCATTACCTAGATTATTAAGGATGCCCATGGTGGCTAAAGATCCAAAACCTCCACCTCCGCCGCCACCACCACCTTGTGGGTCGTCAGCTGTGCGGGTGACATCTCCGCCACTTCCACCAAAACCTCCGCCACCGGCACCTCCTGTGACTCCTACAGTAGTAATAGAACCTCCATTTCCACCAAAGCCGCCACCGCCACCGCCGCCTTCATTACCAGTCAGCGAATCACCTGAATAGCTTCCTCCATTTCCACCAATAGCAGAGCAGCTGTTGATCAATACATTCACCAACGTTATTGAAGGATATGAATCATATAAAAAAGATTGGGGTGCATAAATGGCACCGCCAGCACCCATGCCACCGCCACCGCCTGAAATTCCATCTCCGCCATCGCCACCTTTTGCGCTGAGATTTTGAAATATCATGTTTTGAATGGTGACTGTTCCGATAGGGATGAAGAATCCGCTATAGGCTCCGTTGTTACCGTCAATTGTAACTGTAGGAATAGACCCGGGGTTGCCAATTGTGATATTCACAGGATTTGATGAATTGTTGATAATCGGCAAAATGCCATTGAGCTGAATAGTCATTGGAAAGTCAAAAACAATAGCATAATCGTCTGTCATTGCATTCAACCCTTGATTCATTGTATTCAGGCAATACCTCAGATCGCCTGGTTCACCCATGCGACCAGGATCATTATCTGTGCTTAGTGTTACATTGAGCGTTGTTAAGGCAATCAGGGATTGTGCTGTGATAGTCAATAGAACAGTCAGATACTTGATCATTATAAACCTATGTTTTTAAAGTTTGGAAGAGGGGAAAACTCAACTTTTTGAGGAGTATGATTTGGCCTCATAGCAAATGCTACTACAGAATATCGAGTTTTGCCACTTTGAGTAACAATATGAGGGGTTGGATTTGCTAGAAGCGCACCGGGAATAAGTAGAATTGAATCTGAACACGACCTTTGAGGCGATGAAAAATCATCAACTGTGTATGAAGGCTTGTACGCCGATAGAAGTAATGACTCATTGTCAGTGCTATCAAGAAAAAGAGAAAATAATGTCCCATCGTAATGAGGCCTTGTAGGCTCATATGAGGGCAGATATTTGATTACTTTCAAAAGGGTAGAGGGATGAACATCTAGCTCAAATTCATCTGCAACGTCGTTGAATATTTGCCCATATGGCTCTTGAAGTTCACGACATGCATCAAAAAACTGGATGATTTCTTGAACCTGTTTGAGTTCTGGACAGTATGAGCATGCATATTCATGAAAATGGGTAGAATAGTAAAAGGAGATCTGGTCTTTTCCAGCGTAATACCCAAAAAAATCAGTGGAGTAAAAAGCTCTCCCAGTTGAACGAATAAACCGCTCTTTTACGCTATATAATTTTTGTTCATAAGCCGGATGTCTTTGAAGAAAGTCGATAAGCTCATCAAAATAGCCATAAAGCCTATCGAATGTTGCAGCATCCTGCTTCTTATTGCAAATTTCTACATACCCCTGATCGGCACAAAGAGGTTGCAATACAAATAGAAATAAAAAAAGTTTTCGCATAATCATGACTGAATCGTATAACCTATTTATCAAATTTGTCAAATGCTTTGGGCATGAGCATGCATGGCATATTAATTGCGTTGAATAATTTTTTCGATTTTTGTATTATGCTTCGAAATTAAGGGTGAACCATGCAGAAATACGAACATATCGAGATTGAAAAAAAGTGGCAAAAGTATTGGGAAGATTCCGGCACATTTGTGGTTGGGATCGATCAGTCAAAGCCTAAGTACTATGTATTAGATATGTTTCCTTATCCGTCAGGGGCGGGGCTGCATGTAGGACACGTTGAGGGCTACACTGCAACAGATATAGTGGCTCGATATAAGCGTATGAAGGGGTTTAATGTACTGCACCCCATGGGCTGGGATAGCTTTGGACTGCCTGCAGAGCAGTATGCAGTACGAACAGGTACCCATCCATCTATATCTACAAAAGCAAATATCGACACATTCCGCCAGCAGCTTAAGTCTCTTGGCTTTAGCTATGACTGGACAAGAGAAATTGCAACAAGTGATCCTACCTACTATAAGTGGACACAGTGGATCTTTACAAAGCTTGTTGAAAAAGGCCTTGCCTATGAAGCTGAGATGCATGTCAATTACTGCCCATTTCTTGGCACTGTTTTAGCTAATGAAGAAGTAGACAACGGCAAATCTAAAGAAGGTGGCCACCCTGTAGTACGAAAGCCCCTCAAGCAGTGGATGCTTAAGATTACAGCCTACGCTGAGCGCCTTTTAGCTGACCTAGAAACTTTGGACTGGCCACCATACATAAAAGCTGCACAAGTAAACTGGATCGGCAAAAGTGAAGGTGGCATGATCGATTTTTATGTCCCCGCAGCAAGCCAAAAATTCACCGTCTTCACAACACGCCCAGAAACTGCTTTTGGAGCTACCTTTACCGTGCTTGCTCCAGAACATCCGCTTGTAGACCAGATCACTACAAAAGAACAAAAAGCAGCTATTGAAGCTTACAAAAAGCAAGCTCTTGCTAAAGGTGACTTAGAGCGCACCGAACTTAACAAAGAAAAAACAGGCTGCTTTACAGGATGCTATGCCATAAACCCAGCAACAGGCAAAGAAATACCTATCTGGATTGCTGATTATGTGCTTGCTACTTATGGCTCTGGTGCCATTATGGCAGTTCCGGGATCGGATCAGCGCGACTATGAGTTTGCAATAAAGCACAACCTACCTGTCGTTACTGTTGTAAAACCGGTAGATGGCGATATTCCAGAAGGATGTGCCTATGAAGAGCCCGGCATTGCTATAAACAGCAAAAATAGCGAGCTATCGCTTGATGGCCTTCACACAAAAGAAGCCGCTAAGACATTTATCGACTGGCTAGAAAAAAAGGCAATAGGCAAAAAAGCGGTTCACTACAAGCTTCGCGACTGGCTTTTTTCTCGCCAGCGCTACTGGGCAGAGCCAATGCCAATTTTGCACTTTGAAGATGGTACTATGCGCACACTTGGAGTTGATGAGCTTCCATTATGTCCACCAGAGCTTCAAGACTATAAGCCAGCAGGCGATGGCCAGAGCCCACTTTCTAAAGTTTCCGAGTGGGTGCACATCACAGATTCAAAGACAGGCAAAAAAGCAAGACGCGAAACAAACACAATGCCGCAGTGGGCAGGCTCTTGCTGGTACTATCTTCGCTTTGCAGATGCTAAAAACCCAGATGCTGCATGGTCTAAAGAGGCAGAAAAATACTGGCTTCCGGTAGATCTTTATGTTGGGGGAGTGGAGCATGCGGTGTTGCACCTCTTATACTCACGCTTTTGGCATAAGGTCCTCTATGACTCTGGTCTTGTATCTCAAATCGAGCCCTTCCAGATGCTTCGCAACCAAGGTCTTATTGTGGCAAGGTCCTACAAAAACTCTGCCAATCAGTACATCGACCCTGTTGAAGTTGTCGAAAAAGATGGCAAATACCTGCACCAAAAGAACGGCGAAGAACTTATCAGCCACGTTGAGAAGATGTCTAAGTCAAAGCTTAACGGCATCACGCCCGATGAGATCATCGGCACATATGGTGCAGATGCATTGCGCCTCTACGAGATGTTCATGGGCCCGCTTGAAAAAGAAAAGGTATGGAATACAGACGCAGTAGCAGCTTGCAGGCGCTTTTTAGCGCGTGCTTTTGACCTTGTCGCTCAAAGTGAAAAGCATACTGATGAAACAGATGAAGAAACCCTCCGCCTTACTCACAGGCTTATTGCAAAGGTAGAAAGCGATATTGAAAACCTTATGTTTAACACATCTATTGCCAAGATGATGGAATACATAAACGAAGTAAGCCGTAAAGACACCTATTCAAAATGGTCGCTAGCCATCTTTGTGCAGCTTTTATCGCCTTTTGCGCCCCATATTGCTGAAGAGCTATGGAGAATGCTCGGCAAAAAAGAAGAGCTTTCCTACGTTCCCTTTCCACAGTATGACATAAAGTACTTAGAAGATGCTGTCGTGACGTATGTCATTCAAGTAAATGGCAAACTGCGCGGGCGCGTCGACTTGCCAAAGGATCAGACCGAAGAGGTGATTGTACAGCTTGCCAAAGACCACCCCAATGTCATCAAGTTCTTGGATGGGAAAGAGATGAAAAAAGTCATCTTCGTACCAAACAAGCTACTTAACATCGTTGTAGGGTAAGAGATCAATCTTTGCAGCTACTATAAAGTCATTAAGCGACAAGCCCTTAATCTTGTGCGTAAAGAGTGTCACCCTAACCTTGCCCCAGCTGAGCAAGACGTCGGGGTGATGGCCCTCTTGTTCTGCTATACTACCTATTGCAACCGTAAAGTCTAGAGCCTGCTTAAAGTTTACAAAATGAAACTCGCGCTCTAGGTGATGGTTGTCCACAGCCTTCCATTCACTATCTATGGAGGGGAGGAGCTTGGCTATTTCTGGGGCTTGTAACGGGAGAGTACCTTTTAAGCAAGGCTCGCACGTTCTTTTAGTTAAATCTTGCATAATAAAATCTTTATTGAAAATATATCTATAATGCCTTATGTATCAGAAAAACAAGGAGAACCGAATGCAGGTACAATCCATAGCAAAGCAAACCTATACTGATTTAGAGATACTAAAGTCTACAATAGATCAAGGAAGAGGCAATGTCAACCCTGAAGACCTCAAAACCCTTATTCTCAAACTCCAGCATGAAGCCAATCAGCTCACAACGGCAATGAAAAAATCACACGAGAGTCTTGAAGATCAAGTTAAAACCGGTTTTAGGACTATCATGGAACAAATTCGCGATACAGACACCTTTAAGCAAGGCCTTGGAGAACACCAAAACCTGCTCGTCGGGGTATTTAACCGCATTACAAGCTGCCTTGGCGATACCAAGTTTAAGCCCAGGGTAACTAAAACCACGCAAGAACAGCTAGATTAAAGAACAACTTCGTGCTACACTCTTCGGCATGAAAGTTGATACAAATACGTTTATACAAGAGCTTCTTGACCGCATAGAAAGGCAGCCTACAGCTATTGTCTTTATTGCCTTTAGCGCGCCCACTGAAGAGCAATCACTCATCAAACGCGTTCGCATCAGGCCCATTACCATCAAAGAGAGCCTGCACTATCAGCTAGAATCATTTACTAAAACGCAAAGCTTTAGCGTAAATGTAGCTCCAAAAGAGCTGAAGACAGAACTTATAAAGGCATTTGGGACCTTTACTCAAAGCCTTGTCCGCTTTATCGGCGACGAAATCCATTGCCACATAGAAGATAAGACAACCTCCTACAAAACAACAACCCACAAAAAGGTCTTTTTGCAGGATCTTGCTCACAATAGGGCAAAAAACTATGAGCTTCCTGAAAAACAGCCTTCAGAAGTACTGATTGCTCTTGGCATTCAGTCCAAAGAGGGGAGGGTACTACGGGAAAAGTATGATAAATTTAAGCAGATAAACCGCTTTTTAGAGATTGTGAGCGATATACGCCAAGACCTCTCTTCACACCCCTTTGTAATAGACTTTGGCTGTGGAAAAGCCTATCTCACCTTTGCCCTCTATAGCATGCTAGAACATGCCCAGATTATTGGCATTGATGCTCGCCGTGATGTCATAGAAAAATGCGAGGTACTAAAAGAGGCACTAAACGCCAAAAATCTGCACTTTAAAGAGATGCGGATCGAAGAATACACCCATAAAGGGCCAGTTGATTTAGTCCTTGCCCTACATGCCTGCGACACGGCAACAGATGCAGCACTTGCTAAAGCTATACAACTTCAGGCGGAAGTAATACTTGTAGCCCCATGCTGCCAGCATGAAATTGCAAGCCAAATAAAAAAAGAGAGCTTTCCACTACTTCTTGAACATGGTCTTTTAAAAGAACGCTTTTCAGCCCTTGTTACAGATGCCCTTAGAGCCGAGATCTTAAATCAGCTTGGCTACTCTGTAGACCTTATAGAATTTGTAGACCCTGAGCATACGCCAAAAAACCTTCTCATACGTGCAAGGCGCAAAAAAAATGCCCCCCAACCAAACTGGGAAGCATATAAAGCCCTAAAATCATCCCTAGGCGTCTCAATCGCCCTTGAACGATTACTAGGTCAGCCCAAATAAGAACGCTAGATAACCTGCTAGGCAGATGTAGCCATCATCAGAAAATGACCCTAACGAGATAAGGGATAGAGAAAGCACCGTACAAGTGCTTGTGTGCGGACTTTGAATAAATCCTACCTGAAAAGCTGCAATTATGAGTAGAACAGGATTCACGATGCGAAAGATTCTACTATACTGATCGTAAAAAGGTGCTTTAGCAATCCACGCGCGAAGCTGTTCTAGGCAAGTTGTAAGAACTCTAACCCATTTACTTAATGTGCTTGAGGCAATTTTTTTTCGTTTCAGCGAATCCAAAAGCCAGACGCGTTCATCAAAAAACAACAAGCTTGCAAGTGCAATAATACAAAAGGCTAATGGCAAAGCAACCAATTGGGTAGAAAATATCCACAAGGGCAGACTCAGGATAAAAATTAAAAATGCAGCAAGTGAAGATCCATACAGCTGGCTAATCTCAAATAAGGTAACTGTGTCATATCGCTCAAGATTCAGTGTCAGCTCTTTTGTCTTTTCCAAAAAGGTCAGTCGTTTCATAGTCTTCTCCTGTATGAAACATCTATGACAACTTTTGCGATTTTTCACAATCAAAAAATCAATACTTAAAGTCGGGCCTGATATTGCTGCTTGATTTCTTCGATTTTATTAGAAACTTCTTCAAGCTCGACAAAAAGTTGATCAATCAAATTTTGCCGCTCCTTAATGGATTTTGACAACTCGCCAATAGCGCTAGATTTACCTTCCTGAACAGCCTGTAGAAGCTGTGTATTAAACTCTGCCACTTCTTCTTCGCTCTTTATGATGCGCCCTTCTAGCTCTTCTTGCTTTTTTGTATGTGGCTTTAGGGCGCGCGAGCGTTCGTTAACAAGTTCTGCACGCTCTCTTTTTGCTTCTTTTTGTAGACGAGGAGCTTTTTCTTGAGTCTCTACTTCTTCTTGCCAGCCACCTTTTTGCAAAAACTCATCGTAGCCGCCCAAAAATAGCTGCTGGGTGTTATTTTGAAAGACAATAAGCTTTGTGGCAAGTCTTTCTAGTACAAGCTCAGAGTGGGTAACAATACATACAGCACCTTCAAACTCTTCTAGCGCATCCATAAAGGCTTCCATCGACTCAACGTCAAGGTGATTTGTGGGCTCATCTAGAAGCAGCATATGACATGGCTTTGCTAAAAGCTTGCCAAGAACAACGCGGCTTCTCTCGCCACCAGAGAGCACACCTATCTTTTTTTCTGAGCGATCTTGCGTAAACATCATCTTGCCGGCAATGCTGCGGGCATCTTGCTGGCTGAGGTTTGGATTTGCGGCGCGTATTTCATCCATCACCGTATTGTCAAGGTGCAGACGCTCAATATGGCTTTGACCAAAGTAGCCCACGGTAATACCTGAGGTAAGCGTTATTGTGCCGCTTACCGGCGTAAGATCGCCAAGAAAAAGGCGTAGCAGCGTGGACTTTCCCTTGCCGTTTTTGCCGATGATGCCAAGTCGCGCATCTTTTTCAAGTTCTAGCGAAAAGTTTTGGATGAGGGGAGTTGTGTAGCCAAACGACAGCTCATTTACCTTAAGCAGAACTTTAGAATTTGTGTGAGCAGCTGGAAAGCTAAAGCTAAGATTATCTATAGAACATAACGCTGAGAGTGAGGGAAGTCTATTTATCGCTTTTTGGCGAGCTTGAGCTTGAGCTGCTTTTGTGTTTTTTGCCCCAAAGCGGTCTATAAACGACTGAAGGTGAGCCTTCTTTTTTTCTAGAGCAACGCGCGTCTTTTCGTAGACCTCTTCTTCGAGTGCAAGCTGCTCAAAAAGCTTTTCAGTTGGTCCCTGAACCTTTTTAATGCCTTTTCTATGAATACCAACTGTGTGCGTACAAACACTATCTAAAAACTGTCTATCGTGGGAGATCATAATAAGCTCGCCCGGCCAATTGCGCAAAAACTGCCCAAGCCACCGTATAGACAAGATATCAAGATAGTTTGTAGGCTCATCTAGTAGCAAACAGTCTGGCTGAGAAAGTAAAAGCTTTGCAAGATGTAGCCGCAGGTGATAGCCACCAGAAAATAGCGAAGGCGACTTTGCAAGGTCATCTTTTTGAAAGCCAAGGCCAAATAAAATGCTTTCAGCCTTATAGACATTATCTTTTTCTTCGTGGCTAAGCCCAAGACAGGCTTCATCAAGCACTGTCTCTTTTGTAAAGTGAATGTGCTGCTCCAGCATGCCTACTTTGTAGCCTTTTGGCAGCCGAATCTTGCCCTCATCAGGCTCTTCAATCCCCATAATAAGCCGAAAGAGGGTAGTCTTGCCTGCACCATTTCTACCAACAAGGGCAAGGCGCTCGCGACTTGCCAAAGCAAAGCTCACATGCTCTATAACTAACTGGCCACCATAGGCCTTTGTAACATCTTCAAACTGGATCATATAAAGCAGATACTTTATCAGAACAGCAGGTAATGCATCAACGGGGATTACGGTCCATCTTAAGTTTGCAATAAATTCAATAATAGTTTATAAATATTATTAGGTAATTATAGAGGAGGATGTATATGTCAATTTCCTATGATGTAACACTATTTTCAGACATGAAAACTGTCCACCAACAAGCAGGCGTAAAAGCTATTGACCTTGAGGAGTACGGCAAGGCTCACCCAGTATTAGCGTTTTTCAAGGCTTTGGCAAGCAACTTTGATGGCACACAGCTAAACCTCGGCGGAAAAACGTATATCGTTGATCAAGAAAGCCTTACAAAATTTTGCAATGAGCAAAATATTGCAAAAGATGGTGACGTTAGAACCATGGTTTCTGAGCTTAAAAAACATTACCTTGATGAGGTAATAACTCCTATAAAAGAGGGAAAAGAAGCCGATGTATCAGAAAAACAATTTAATGCTGCCATGGAAGCCTTAGGCATCACAAATTCAAGGGAGCTACGGGTTAGCTCAGGCCAGAATCACGTAAAAATAAGCGATCAATTCAAAACAAAGCTGGAAGAAGAGCTAAATAAAGCAGACGACTGGAAAGAGCCAAGATACGCCAAAATCAACATCCGAAGAGCCGACCCACAGTACAGAGAGATCGCAGAGAAGCTATCTGGCCGCAAAGCAACATAACATCTATTATCAGACGTTACGAGAGAGCAAGGGTGTAAGATAGAATTCCTAAACCACCCAAAATAGGAGATTTAGCAATGAATAGTATCCCAGAATCAGTTCCTCTACCTGAAGAGCAAGGATCACGCCCCTTTACAGTCGAAGAGATCTGCAGCAAAATACAAGAAGCTAAGCAAGAAGGCAGTGCTCAAAAAGTTCGCCAATTTGTCGAAACTGCAGTAATTTATGGACCTGAAGTACTCAGGCAAGTATTAAAAAAATTGGGTATTAACTTAAAACCAGGCACATCAACTACTGCTGATCAACTTACCAAAATGATTATCGAACAACGTAAGGTCCAATTTGCAATTGATCCATCACAAATTAAGCCCAAAAAGTATCTATAGGATAAAAATCTTGACCGTTGACCTATATATCAATATCTGGTAGAATATGTCTAGACAGCCTAGGCAGGAGGAAATATGCATCAGCACCATCACCACAGTGATAATACCTGGCAAGTCCAGGAAGCAAAGCAAAAGTTCAGTGAGGTAGTTCGCCTTGCAAACGCCGATGGTCCTCAAATGGTTACTCATCGGGGTCAAGCAACATGCTGGATAATTTCAGATAAAGATTATCATAAGCTCACCCAATCTCGAGAAAGTCTTGTCAACTTTTTTCAAAGATCACCGCATAGAGATGTCGATCTACAGATAGAAAGACGTAAAGATTTGCCCAGATCGGTTGAATTATGAGTTACCTGTTAGACACCTGTGTTATAAGTGAACTACGAAAAAGCGTTCCTGATAACGTGAGAAGCTGGTTTGAGAGCATCGACCAAGAGCTCTTTTTTATCTCAGTTATCACAATTGCTGAACTGCTCGATGGCATTGAACGCCTACCCCCTTCTAAAAAGAAAAAAGATTTAGAAAATTGGTTGTTTGGCGAAGTCTATTCTCGCTTTAAAGACCGCATACTACCAATTGACGATCATGTCGCAAAAGAATGGGCTTACCTAAATTCAAGCCTACTTAAGAAAGGCCATATTGTGGGCGTACAGGATTTGTACATTGCAGCTACCGCAAAATCTCACGGCTTATCTTGCGTCACCCGCAACGTAAAAGATTTTCAGCCCACCAAAATCCCCCTCATTAACCCCTGGGAATAATTTGTTCATAATCCTCAAGAATGTCCATGTTAAAACCTATTCCCTTGGTTCTTTACGTGCGTAAAGCCAAGTTGAATTTGTTCCTTCTTGTTTTGGGAAATCATTCGGATAATCTACCTGTAAACACCTTACGGTTATAGCATTTGCTGGAAAATCTTCTTGCATTTTTGCTGCCACTTGCCGACTTTCAGACTCATTTTCATTTGTCACAGGGCCGTCATAAAAAAATTAGAATGCTTTGTTCTCGTGCTAATTTCTTTATTTTGTTCATACTCACCTTTGCCTATACAATCTCCCCATAGCTTCCTTTGCGGAGGCCTCGGCAACACCTAGCGATTTTTTCGTGGTTGTAGGCGCAAGCGACTACCACTACTACACTGAGTACCAACGCACCGCCCAACGCCGAGCCTATGATAATTTCGTTGACTGATGATGTGTTAGGCAGTGGACTACTGGGAACTGTCGCGTTTAGGATACTGTCAAAACAGGCGTATATGGGGTCGTTGTACGCTAGAGTGCATGCACCATCCCCATATGTTATTTTTTTAAGCAGGTCTTTGCAGAATTCTCCGGTGACCCGCACGGCACTACAGTTTTGCATAAGTAATGTAAACTCTCGAACTGCAATTTCAGGGGTACTACATGTTAAATTACTTGTAAATTGTGATCCTGGCGGGGCAAGGCAGTAGCTATTGGCGGAATTTTGCAAAAATGTACTTGCAACCCATGCCACGTTGTCCGTTACTTGTTTTGTAACTGCCGCCGGAAGAGCCGCAAGAGCGCCCTTTATATAAGATGCTGCCGAAGTGAGTTTGTCGATATACATTGTGTCCCCATTTTATTTGGATTGGTATGCCTGAATCATGATGATTTATGCAAATAATTTAGGTTTGTGGGCTTGTAGTTCTGCTATACTGCCGTAGCCTATATAGGCGGCAATTTCTTCTTTTGATAGGTTGGTTTTGGCTAGTTGTTGCCACTGTTTTTCATATTCGGGAAATACAAAAAAGACTAGATCTGCAAGGGTGTATGGCTCATGGGTTTTAGTCTCATGAAAGACTTGGAGCCTGTCTAGCACTTGCATAAAGGCAGCCTGCACTTCTTTGTCCTGGTATTTGCTACAAGCACGTACAAGACGAGCTCTATTAGCTTCGATAGTCGTTAAAAGTGCTTCTAGATGCTCTTTAGCTTCACCTTCTAGATTTTGATGAGCTTGTGGATAGCCCATTAGCCCAAGACGTAAAGCAGCAACATCCCCGTGCTTTACAAGTTCCGGATCTTTGGTGATTCCATTATCTATTGGAAAGGTTTCATCAAGGTCTATGAGCACAAGGTTGAGGTGATCTTTCTCTTGAGTAAATAGAAAATTCGTTTCTTCAAGACTTGTTGCCTTACCATCTTGCGTTCTAAAAAGTGTGGCAAGCACCATACTGTCGATAAACGAATTCATGTTGATCATGGCATAAAATGTATTGCGCACAGTAGAAGATCGCGTAACATCTACTTTATTGCCTCCAATTTCGGTAACAACGTCTTTTACAAATGGCTGCAAAAAGCCTTCAACATCTTTAGCAACAAGCTTTGACTCTTCAAAATCATACCGCACTCCCCTTCGCATAACATGAGGGCTATCTTCATTCTCGCTAACAAGGTGCGCGCCACTTTTTCTCACTAAAAGAGGCTCATCATCTATTGATGCTATGACCACAAGCTCATCATCAAAGCTATCTTCAGTGTCTGTCTCCTCATCATCACTTGTCACCTTGGCATAGTAGGCATCGCCTACCTGTTCAAGAATATAGCTTGAACCATCTTCTAGCTTTATAAAGTGCCCTTCAGAATCTATTCGTTCATACCGTATGCCAAGAGCATCGTCTGGATTTATCAACCACTTTTGGCCGTTCACAAGGACCTCTTCGTATTCTATTGGATTACCAAAAGTGTCAAGATCATCAGAACTGACAAGCTGTGGAACCCTAGCCTCTATTGCCTTGGGAACGCTTGCATCAAGCCCAACGATTTTTGCGACCTTGGCACACAAGATAGCTTTTACGGTATTTGTCTTTCCCGGCTTGAACACCGCGTGGGGATTTGTTTGGTTTACAAAATAGACATCTCTTCCCTCAATAGGCAAAAGTGGCTGAATCAATTTTCTCATCTTTTCAGCTGTATGCAAAAGCTCTAGCTTTACAATCTTTGTGGCTATTTTACGAGAGGCAGGCCTCTTTTTAACTGGCGCACTCTTTTCGTGGGCAAAATTGCTTCTAGCAACATGCTTATCACGCCCTACCGAACTCATACTACTGATCACCTTGCATGCGCGCTTCAACACGCTGCCAGTCGACTATATTCCAAAAGCTATCCATGTACTCATCTCGCCTGTTTAGGTATTTTAGGTAGTAGGCATGTTCCCAAACATCGCAGGCAAGTAGCGGTTTTCCCCTAACTTCTGCATTGTCCATAAGCGGATTATCTTGATTATGAGAGGCATAGACCTGCAAGGTGCCATCCGGCATAAGCACAAGCCATGACCAGCCACTTCCAAAGTCTGTAAGGCCAGCTTCTCTAAACTTAGCTTTAAAGGCATCAAAAGATCCAAAATTTTTGTTTAAAGCTTCTACCAACCTTGGGCTTGGGCCAGGATTATTGGCAGGGCTTCGCATGATGCTCCAGTAAAAGGTGTGGTTCCAGTGACCGCCTGCGTTATTGCGAATCGGTGCCGGCAGTTTGCTTGCTTGTGCAAAAAGCTCTTCTAGCTTCAGCTTTTGAAAGCGGGATCCTCCAATTGCCTTATTAAGCGCATCCACATAGGCCTTATGATGTCGGCTATAGTGTATATCTACTGTTTTAGCGTCAATAACAGGCTCTAAAGTAGTATAGTCAAAAGGTAGTGGCGGCAAGGTAAATGGCCATACTTCGCGATTTACCTGAGCAACAATGCTACTTGCTTTTGGCTCCATCTGCATAGCACATATGAGAGTAAGTAATGCAGCCACGCCAAATCCTATTAGTACTTTACGAGAACTCATAAATCCTCTTGGTATATTTAATTTTTAGTATTACTTATAAGGACTTATTTGAGTCAAGGACCTTGTGCTTTTGATAGAGATACGTTATACTATCTCTTTTTCAATCAGGTGTAGGACCTCTTATGCTAAAACGTATTTTTAAAGTAACGCTCATAGTGAGCGCAAGCTGCCTCATCTTTATTTCCTTTTTGCCAATGCTCGTTTCCATCTCTCAGGTGAACCAGTGTTTGCTTTCATTTGTTAACAAGCGTATCGCAGGCAAGCTCAATGCCCAAGAAATTCGCGTAGGCTGGACAGATGGCATCTCTATCAAAGGTCTTGAGATCCAAGACCCACAAGGGCGAAAAGTGGCACTCTTCAAAAAGATCTCCTGCGACGTTGCCCTCCTCTCACTCATTCATGCCCCGGCTATCGAAGGCAAAATCGAAGTAGACTCCCCTAAAATCACCCTTATAGATGACAGCAATACTGGCCACTTTTCGATAGAAGAAGCTTTTGGCTCTCCAGAAAATACGCCTCAAGAGCCACTTCAGAAGAACGAATTTACTATTAGCGACATGCACATTGCCATCGACATACAGCCTCAGGGGCAAGCTAAAGTAAACCTCACTTGCCAAGTAGAAAATAAAGACGAAAAAGGCTCTCTCAACGTAAACGCAACAGCACAAAATTTTGCTGACCTAAGTAAAGCCTACAAAAACGCTATCGGACAAGATCTGCAAGCTGCTGCTAGCGTAGTAAGCCTAGACTGCTATATAGACCAGTTTCCTATAAGTGCAAGCCTGCCATTTGTCAATATGGTAAACCCTGCCCTTGCCAAGCTTATAATCCCCGCAGTTGGCAACAAGCTTAACGCCAAAATATCCCACACGCTTCGCGGTGATGAACTTGGCGTAACGATGCTGCTAAACAGCCCCGAGCTTACAACAAAGCTTCGCGCAAGTATTAAAGGCAACACCCTCACAATACCCGATGAAGGCACCATACAATGGAACATAAAGCCAGATGTTATCAAAGCCCTACAGACTGCCTATCCGACGCTACTACCATTTGCCATAGAGCAAGAAAAGGCAACAACGCTTCACGCAACGCTAAATCCCTATAGCGGCACACTTGGCATAGATGGCAAAATGCCTATCGACCTCACATGGAACCTTGAATCCCCTCTTACAGTAAAAAGCGCAAGCTGGCCCACTCCCCTCACCTTCAATATGCAAGGCCAAATTAGCGCTCTAGCCCTCCAAGAGAGTATAGAAGCAAAAGTCAATGCCTCTATAGCAACTGGCAAGGAAGTAAGCACGCTTGAAGCCCTATGCACAATCAACCACCCACTAGAGCAGCCAGAAACAAACTGCAAGACTCGCCTCAATGGCCCCCTTGCAAACCAAATAGCCCGCTTTATTAAAGAGCCGCTACCACTTACTAGCCTTTTAGGCAAAACAACAAGCGTTGAAGCAATAAGCAACATAAGCGATCAAGAAACATCATGTGAACTTCAGATGCATTCTGATGCTGCAAACATTAACCTTGCAGCAACGCTTGAAGACAACGTCCTTAAAGTAAAGCCCTCTAGCATCTACTGCAAAGTCTCTCCGGAAGTTATTGCCTTCTTTATCCCTCAAGAAAAAAACATCACAACGACTGAAATCCCCGTACAGCTAACCGTAAGTTCTCTTGAGTTTCCCTTAAATAAGCCAATAAAAATGACAGCTCTTGATGCATCACTTACAATAGAGCCATTTTCTGTACAAGGCAGCAAAAATATCGACGTAGCAAAAACTGTTGTGCTGCTCGAAAAAGCAAAAGGTGCAAATCTTGTAGCAACATCGGTAGAGTCTGGCCCTTATAAGGCTTTAGTAGATGTACAACTTCCTGAAACAGAAAAAGACCCCATCACGGGTACGCTTGCCATCAAGCCACTTGGCGAGTTTGCAATACAAGCTCCCTTTAGCATAAAACTTGCTGAAAAGGAAGTCTCAGGCAAGGTAGCAGTTACTTCTGCTACAACAAATCTAGAATGTCGCTACCTAGCAAAACAAACACCCGTATCAGACTACAGCATGCTCCCGGCCCTGTCGCTACAACTAGATGGCGAGATGAATGCCTTTCCGACAGCCCTTATTGCTGATTTTATAAAAAAACCAGAACTTACAACCCTTCTTGGCAAGACTCTTTCAGGCAGCTGGAAGCTAGGCTTTGACAATACCCTAGCAAGCCAGCCCCTTGTTATCAAGCTAGCTGGCGAAGGTGTGAGCGTAGAGACTAACCTACAGCTTGCAAAAGAGATAACATCAGCAACAAATCGCGACGGCGCAATTATCGAATGGCAGATAACGCCAGAAAGGCTACAGGCTCTACAAAGCATGCTTAGCCTAGCCCAAAGTGAAAAACAAAAAGAGATGAAACTTGCAAAAAATGCAACCCTTCATGCCCACATAAAAGGGATAAATATCCCCCTAGAACAGCTTGTACAAGAGGGTAAACCCCTTGTACTTGGCAGATTTTTAGATGCGCTCTTTTTGGATGCTAAAGCATCTCTTGATGAGATAAGCCTTACAACAAAGGCAGATAAAAAACTCTCGATAGCTGCCCTACAGTTTGCCCTGCAGGCAACAGGAAAAGAGCGAAAAGTGGCCTTTAGCTGCAAAAATGACAGCACAAGCCATAAAGATAGCGCCCTCATCTCTATTATGGGCACTGCAACAAATCTGTGGAATGATGAAGGCATTCAAGTGGATCAGGCGCGTATTGTGATGGATACACGCATCCAAAATCTGCCGCTTGACATCTTTCACACAGTAGCAACAAAAGAAGATACCGCAGAAAAGCTTGTAGCCGTCCTTGGCCACAACCTGAATGCAAGCTTTAAGGGCGAAATCAAGCACCTTAACGAAGGCACCTTTAGCGGCAATATCAATAGCCCGCGTCTAAAGTCTGATGTGTCATGCGAGCTTAAAGAGGGCATGCTTACCCTCAATAAGCCCATCACTGCAGAATACACCCTCACGCCAGAAGCCGGAGAGGTATTACTCAAGGACATTAACCCCCTCTTAGTGACTGCCGCTAAAACAAAAGACCCCATCAAACTCAGCATAGACTCTAAAGACTTTGCAATACCGCTAAAGCCATTTTCAAAAGAAACAATGAAAATGAAAAACATCAAAATAGAGCCTGGCATTCTTACATGTAAAAATGGCGGCATGCTCAAGCTGCTGGTGAGTTTGTTGAAGGTAAATACTGCATCATCTGATGAAGTAACCCTCTGGTTTACTCCCATCTACATCGAAGTACAAGATGGCATCGTGCACTGCAGGCGCTCTGATGCACTTTTAGCAAATGACTTTCCCATTGCGACATGGGGAAAAATTGACCTTATGAAAAATAAAATCGACATGACACTTGGACTTAGCGGCCGTGCTATTGCTAAAGGCTTTGACATACCAAAGCTTGACCCCAACTATATGGTGCAAATCCCCATCCACGGCCAAACACAATCACCAAAGATTGACTCAGGACTTGCTACAACAAAGATTACAGCCTTAAAGCTGCAGCAGCATAGAGGGAACACGACATCGTTGATCGGTGGACTATTAGAAGTTGCCACGACAATAGTAGAAAAAGATGCGCCGGTACCAGCACCGACTACACACCCTTTTCCGTGGGCAAGGTAAGTCTTTTCCATTTGGTTAGTAGGACACTTGCTGTTGGGCGATCTTTTGGATTTTTGACCATCATCCAAAGCATCAGGGTATCAAAGCCATCTCGCTGAGCTGGCTCTTCTGGGATAATGGCCTCGTGTCCATAACGCAAATTTTTAAGCGTCCGCCCAAGAGAGTAGATGTCTTGACTTAAGTCGAGTGTTGCTGAGGCAAAGAGCTCTGGCGCACAATATTCCAGACTCCCTTGTGGGGGTCTGTCATCCGTATGCCTTGCCATAAAATCAAAATCAGCCACTTTTATAATCTTGCCCTTTTTATCTACCAGCAGATTATCTGGCTTTATGTCTCTATGAACCCAGCCCTGCTTGTGGATGTCTACTAGATATTCCAAAAGAACAATTCCTGCTTTTTTAAAGAACTGTTCTCGCTGCTTATTCCCTAATCTGTTTACGTAGTCTAAAGCATCGCCACCGCTTAAATTTTCGCAAAAAATCGACGATGTTGTCCTATAAAAAAATTCAGGGATATGGCGCACGTTAAGTTTAGTCTGTTTTTTCCAATACGTAACACCTCGAGCAACCAGATCATCGCGCTCTTTCCAAGTATTATCTTCTCGAATGTCAAGGCATGCAATCTCCTGAACTTGGGCCATTGTACAAACAAGCCTATGTACTTTAATAGAGCCGGATTCGGTATCTCTATTCACATGTAAAAGAGCTACTTCATGCTGCTTACGCTTATTTTTAAAATAAAATTTATGTAAACCTGAATGGCCTATGGGAATCCGGAATTCAAGAGGTTTAATAGCCTCTTCTGGTAATGGCAAATAGTGCTGGTTGACAGCAGTAACAAGATCTTCCTTGGGTATTATAGAAAATACGCCCTTTAAAGCATCTACCTGTATAGCGCGCGCTTGTAGCTGGCTTGATAAGAGGTCTATCGCTATCCATTTATCCGCCGTTGTTCCTGACCAAAGGTTGCAAATTGTGGATATTGAGCGCATACCCACCTTGCTAGAGTCCGTATAGCCTAGGCTTTTTGCTTTTTCAAGGAGTATTACGCGAAACTGCCAGCGAGTTGGAGGTGTAGTTGTATCTATCTCTAATCGCTTAAGAATATCTGTATAATCACCTGACTTTTCGAGCTTTCGAACAAAGTTCCATGAATCTACAGCTTGTATAAAATTTCTAATAGACGAGACAATCATGCGAATATAATAATCTTTGTTGCGATTTCTTTCAATAAATAAAAAAAGAGAGCCCGCTTACTAGCGGGCTCTTTAGAAAAAGGATTGTTTTTTAGAACAATCTTACATTTCGTCGTCGTACTGAGCTTCTGAACGCTGATGTCTTGCTCCAGCATGCGCGCCTCTTGAGCCGGCTGGGCGTGGGCCACGGTTTTGTCTTGGACCACCTGCGCCTTCTTGACGAGCGCGGCTGACACGAAGGGGACGGTTGATAAAGCTGTAGTTATCAAGCTTTTCGATTGCTTGATTTAATGCCGATTCATCGGACATTTCTACAAAGCCAAACCCCTTGGAGCGGCCAGTGTATGGATCTGTCACGATGCGTACTGAAACAACTTCACCGAACTGTGCGAAAAGCTCTTTTAAAGAGTCTTCTGTTGCATTCCATGACAAGTTTCCAACAAATATTTTTGAGGTCATTTTGATACATTCTCCTGTTTAAAAACTCAATACGACTTTTCCTAAAGACGTATTTTTGCAAAGTTTTTCATGCCTAAGATGCCAATCGCGCATCTTATCGCTGAAAAGATATAACTTGCTTCGTAACTGTGTACTGTGGAGGAAAAAGAAATTGAATAAAGACTCGGTAGCTACCATTACATAACACACAATAGGCACCCAATATGGGCTCTTTGACACAATTGTTACATATTCCAGGATTTTCCGCTCAAGTTTTTTTCTGCTGTTATGTATACTGTTTGTCCATGAAGAGTAAAGTGATTGCTATAATTCCTGCACGATATGCCTCAACGCGATTTCCCGCAAAGATGCTTGCTCCCATAATGGGTAAGTCCCTTTTACAGCGCACCTACGAGCAGGTAAAAGCCTGTTCAATTATAGACACCGTCGTTATCGCTACTGATGACAATAGAATTCTCGAGCATGTAACAGCCTTTGGCGGTAAGGCCATTATGACCTCTGTCGATCATCCCACAGGCACCGACAGGCTTATCGAGGTGCTTCAAAAGTATCCTGAGCATACTGACTGTTCTATTATCCTCAATGTACAAGGCGATGAGCCATGTATAGCACCTTCTACCATTTCTTCAGTATGCCAAGCACTTATTGATAACCCCGAAGAGTGCATGGCAACGGTGGCTGTACCAATTAGCGACCCCCAAGAAGTAGCAAGCCCCTCTATAGTAAAATGTGTTATGGATGTAAACCAGCACGCCCTATACTTTAGCCGCTCGCCAATACCGGGCTCTAAGCCCCTTGGCAAGCACGCTCCTTTTTACTACAAACATATGGGCATATATGCCTTTAGGCGCGACTTTCTTTTGCGCTATGGCACGCTCCCACAGACTCCTTTACAGCTTGTCGAAGACCTTGAACAGCTTAAAGTACTAGAAGCAGGTTATAAAATAAAAGTGGTCTATGCCAATGAGTGTAGCCCCGCAGTTGATGTTCCAGAAGATATTGAACGAGTAACAAAATGGTTATGCAGCCAAAATACATATTCATAACTGGGGGCGTTGTCTCCTCCTTAGGCAAAGGTATTGCCGCATCTAGCCTTGGGCTACTACTTGAGCGCAAGGGCTTTAAAGTAGCCATGATGAAACTTGACCCCTACTTAAACGTAGACCCGGGCACTATGAGCCCCTTTCAGCATGGTGAAGTCTATGTCACGGACGACGGCGCAGAAACTGACCTTGACCTTGGCCACTACTTTCGCTTTACCCACTCGCCTCTCTCTAAAAAATCAAGCGTAAGCTCCGGACAGATATACAACGAAGTGCTCCGCCGCGAACGAAGAGGCGACTACCTTGGTAAGACCGTACAAGTAATCCCACACGTTACTGACGAAATTAAGCGCAGAATAGTAGACTGTCGCGATAGCAGCGACATCATCATCGTCGAAATCGGCGGTACAGTTGGCGATATAGAGTCTCTACCCTTTTTGGAAGCTATCAGGCAAATGCGTTATGAAAAACCAAATGCCTGCTTAAACATCCATGTAACCTATGTTCCCTATATCAAAGCTGCAGGAGAAGTAAAGACAAAGCCTACACAGCACTCTGTACAGGTGCTTCGTCAGATTGGCATTAGCCCAGACGTTATTTTATGCCGCTCAGAACAGACTCTATCGCAAGATGTGAAAGAAAAGATAAGCCTCTTCTGTAACGTGCAGCAAGATGCAGTCTTTGAGTGCACTGACGTAGAAAATAGCATCTACGAAGTGCCACTTATCCTGCATGCACAAGGCATAGAAGAAAAGGTATGTCAGCTTCTTAACCTTCCATCTAGCAGCATGAATCTCGATAGCTGGCGCGATCTTGTGGAGACTATACGCCATCCAAAGGGCTATATCACTGTTGGCATTGTGGGTAAATACGTGCAGCATCAAGATGCCTACAAGTCCGTGTTTGAGGCACTTAACCACGGCGCCTTTTCTAATGGCTATAAAATAGACATACGCAAGATAGAGTCAGACCGTTTTGATGAGTCTGGCACCTTTCCGGATTGGGCTCAAGGCTGTGATGGCTACTTAGTGCCTGGAGGATTTGGAGATAGAGGCTGGTATGGTAAAATAGCCTGCGCTAAATACTGTCGCGAAAATAAAATACCCTACTTTGGCATATGCCTTGGCATGCAGGTGATGGTTGTAGAGTTTGCACGTCACTCTCTTGGCTTAGACAGGGCAAACTCCACAGAGATGGACCAGGCAACACCGCATCCTATTATATCGCTGCTAGAAGAACAGCGCCTTGTCACAGACCGCGGCGGCACTATGCGCCTTGGCGCCTATCCGTGCCTGTTAAAGAAAGGCACAAATGCCTTTTCAGCGTATGGCAAAGAAAAAATTTCTGAGCGCCACCGCCATCGCTACGAGCTAAACAACAAATACAAAGAGAACCTTGAACGAGCCGGCCTTACGATAAGTGGCCTTTATGAAGAGGGCAATCTATCAGAGATCGTCGAAGTAAAAGACCATCCCTGGATGGTAGGTGCGCAATTTCACCCTGAATTTGGATCAAAGCCACTAGAGCCACATCCGCTCTTTAGAGACTTTGTAAAGGCTATGATCAACCGGAAATCACCATGACAAAGGGACGCATCTTAGCTATAGACTTTGGCCTAAAAAGAATAGGCCTTGCAATATCTGATCCTTTGCAGATCATTGCGTCAGCCTTAGACACCTTTTTAGCAAGCAACACGCTTAAAGCAACAGTTGATGCCCTTGCAAGCCACATCCAAAAGCTTAATGTTGTCGAAATTGTCATAGGCCTTCCGCTCATGATGAATGGCACTGAATCTGAACGAAGCGGCCAGGTGCGTGAATTTGCAAAGCTATTGCAAGAAGCATCCGGGCTCACTGTACACCTCTTTGATGAGCGCCTAAGCACTGTACAGGCAGATCGCGCCCTTATAGAAACAGGTTTTAACCGAAAAAAGCGTGCCCAAGTTGTAGACCGTGTTACAGCAGTACTTTTGCTACAAACCTACCTTTCGCAGCGAGGAAGTAGATGACACAGTTTGGGACAAGCTGGTGGGTGTTTTTTAACATCTTTCTTTTTGCGCTTTTAACTCTAGATCTCTACTTTCTTCCCAAAAGAAAGCCAAAACACTCTCTCTTACTAGCTTGCGCCTGGGTTGGCGTTGCAGCGGCATTTGCTCTACTTCTTTACACTGTAAGCGGCAAAGAAATTGCCCTACAGTTTACTACAGGCTATGTCATTGAAAAGTCCCTTAGCATCGACAACCTTTTTGTCTTTTTATTGCTCTTTAAGCACTTTCAGGTGCCGCATAGATGGCAAAATAAGATTCTGATGTATGGCATCATTGGCGCTCTTGTCATGCGCCTTATCTTTATCATCGCCGGCATTGCCCTTGTGGGCTTGATCCACGAAGTGCTGCTTGTATTTGGCGCCTTCTTAGTCATCATGGGCGTTATGATGTTTAAAAAGCAGGATGATACACTTTCGCCAAAAGAGCCCTTTTTAGTAGGCCTCGTAAAAAAAATACTGCCCTTTAAAGACACCTGGAATGTCGACACTTTTTTTGTACGATCATCAGGCAGGCTGTTTGCAACACCGGCCTTTTTGGTGCTTTGCACAGTAGAGTCTACTGACTTACTATTTGCTCTAGACTCTATACCGGCCATTTTTTCTGTCACCTTAGAACCCTTTATTGTCTATAGCGCAAACGCCTTTGCTATTGTTGGCTTGAGATCGATCTTCTTTGTGCTTAAAGATAGCCTCCAGACCTTTGAATATCTACACTATGGTGTAAGCCTCATCGTAATCTTTGCTGGCTGCAAGATGTTGCTTGCGCCATTTTACACGATCGACACCATCACCTCTTTAGCTGTCATCTCCATAATTTTGATCACCTCGCTACTTTGGAGAAAAAAGTGATGCACGTACTTAACCTCGACACCGTAGGCGGTGTTGAAGAGCTTTTTGTTCACTTTCTTGTCACGGCAAAAAAGTTATCGACACAAAAGCAGCATGTGCTTGTAACTTCTAATAAACCTCATCCTTTTTTTACAAAACATCTGACACATGCTGACAGCCTCACGGTAGAAAAGTATATAGGCCCGCTAAAGGCTCCACGGTTTTTACGCTCATATATAAGAGATCGCTACCTAAAAAAGGTGGCCCCTGATGCAACAATACTCTGGAACCGGATGGAAGAATATGCGTGGCCGGGCCGCATTATCTACTACGAACATGGAGCTTCGTGGATTGCTGATCGTACAAAAACTAGACGTTCTTTTTTTACCTCTGTAGATCAAATCATTGCAAATTCATATGCCGCAAAGCGCATTCTTGAGCTGAAGTGGGACATCAAGCAACCTATCCACATCATCGAAAACCCCTTAAAGCCTACCATAAGCGTAAGCGCCGCACCTAAAAAAGCAAAAACAGCACTTACGCTCGGCTACATAGGCCGTTTGATCCCCCTAAAAGGGGTTTCGCTTATTCTGCATGCCCTGCATGCGCTTACGAATGAGCCTGTTTCACTAAAAATTGCTGGCGATGGCCCTGAAAAAGAAGCCCTGATGAAAGAAGCAAAGCGCCTTAACATCCCCGTCACCTTTTATGGCGCAATAAAAGATGTATCGGCATTTTATGATTCAATTGATGTGCTGATAGTGCCGTCGATACGAGAACCCCTTGGCCTTGTAGCCCAAGAAGCAGCTCTTAGAGGCTGCCCGGTAATTGCCGCAAAAGTAGACGGACTGCCGGAAGTTGTACAAAACGAAAAAACAGGCTTTTTGCTAGAGCCCGAGCTAGATATAGCCTCCTACCCCCTCTTTGGCGGCAACACGCAAAACCTACCAGACCTTGTCTACAATCCAACCCTAGACACCCTCACCGCCCCCAAACTCCTCACCCCTCAAAGCATCGCAGCCACAGTCATCAAACTCCTCAATAGCCCCGCCCTCTTTGAAACCATGAGCCAAAACGCCATCCTTTTCGCCCAAAAACGCCCAACCTTCCTCCAATACACCCAAAACCTCCTATCCCTGCTGACGCAGATATAATTTTTTTACTTGCAAAATAAATAGCGTATAGACTAGACTAAGCTTAGTCAGATATGGAGGTTATGCATATATCACCCAGGCCATACAGTAAATATTCATGAGGCAAAAACACACTTTTCTCAGCTTGTTGATGCGGCAAGTAAAGGCAAGGAGATTTTGATTGCAAAGGCAGGTACGCCCGTTGCGAAGCTTGTATCTATTGAAACTAAGAAGCCAAAGGTGCGCTTTGGGCTTTTAAAGGGCAAGATAAAGATTTCTGAGGACTTTGATAGCCCCCTTCCAGATGACATTATCGATTTATTTGAAGGTACGTAATGCGCATACTGCTCGACACGCATATCTTCCTATGGGCTGTTCTCGATGATGCTAAGCTCACAAAAAAGGCACGTTCAATAATTACTACTGCTGATGCCATTTACGTAAGTAGCGCCTCAATTTGGGAGATTGCCATCAAAAAAAGCTTAGGGAAAATAGATGCAGACAATAACCTAGACTTGCTTTCCGAGATCATTGAAGCAAGCGGCTTTTTAGAGCTTCCAATAACTTCGCAACATGCTGCAGGCATCTCTTCGCTACAACCTATTCATAAAGACCCATTTGATCGCATTATGATTGCACAGGCAATGTGTGAGCCATTAATTTTTGTGACGGGAAATAAACTGCTAGAAGATTATGGCGGTCTTGTTGCGGTAGTATAGGGTTGGGGCCGAGGCCAATGGTGTCAACTTAAGATCATTTCTTGATCTCGATCTTGATCTTAATCTTGATCTTGTCCTCATTCTTCAAGCAGTCTGTGTGAGAAGAAAAAAAAGATTAAGATCAAGATCGAGATTAAGAGAAAATTTCTTAAGTTGACGCCATTGGGGCCGAAGCTGCGATGTGCGATTTGATCGGATTAGATCAAGATTGACGGATTAACGGGTCTGGCCCCAAATAAAATAAAATATTTAAATGGTAAATTATGAATCAAGTTCCTCCTATTGCAGCATATCCTGCTCCAATTACTGTTAAACAAAGAGTTCACGAAGGATTGCAATGTATGTATACAGTTATGCCTATCACTAACCTAGTAAAAGGTTTTAGCGCTGTTGGTCTATGTTTGTTGAACGATCCATGTGTGAATAGATGCTATAACCAAGACCCAGGCTGGGTTGTTTCTTATATAGCGGCTCTGATTGCAAGCTTTGCAGTCGATACAATATTTTTTACTTATGGAGCAGTTAAAGGCCCCTCTAGGCCGAATCCATAATCAATAAAAACAGGGTCAGAGACTGATAGTGTTTGGGACCCCAAACGTAGGCTTTATTTCTTTTGACTAGTGCGTTTACTTCTCAACATAATAGACCATAAATTGCCACCGAAATAATTTGTATGTTATAATGGCTTTTAAGAGGAAAAGACGACTATGAGTAAAATTCGGGACAAGCATAAATCAGATGACTTTTACCTGCACACAACGTACGACAAAAAAACAGGAAAATTTACTATTCAGGCTTCAAAAAAAGGGTTGATTACCTGGTTATATGCAAATTTCATATCACGATCTTCCTATAGACTTGTAGAAATAGCTAAGGTATTTCAAGACAAAAATCTTTTTCTTACTGAAGAGCAAGTTCCCTCTGTGCAGTCAAAAGTCATCAAATTTATTCAATCAAAATCCTACCTCGCACTATCAGACACCAATAAGAAAGCAATTGATGCCCTAAAAGAAGCTCTCCAAAATCCTCAATCCTATACCCTAATACAAAATTCACTAAAAACTAAACCTAGCTTGGGTAGGGTTTCAAATAAAAGTCTGAAGATACATGAGTTAGAACCTCCTGCAATTGGCCAAGATATTCTCACTAAAATTCAATCAGCTGTCGCTCATCAGCTGAAGCATGATGTTACTTTAGAGCCTGTGCAAATGGGTCTTACGACAGGACTTGGAGGAAGGCCAGTTTATTTGGTTAAAGACACCCAAGGAAAGCTCGTTGCAGTTCTAAAACAGTACGACTCTGCAGAGCTACTAAAAGAAGAACATAATAATCGAGAAGAACTAGCCCTACATCAAGGAAAAGCATTTTCTGTTCCCACTATTTTAGGCGCTGCAAAGTGTGGTACAACCTACTGGCTTCTTCAGTCTGCGGCAGCTGGACAACCCTTAAGCAACTATTTTGAAGCTGCCAAAACCCCTAATGGATTTTTGCAACTAGGAGATGCACTAGAACATGCAGCAAAAGGACTTGCCGGGCTGCATAAGAACTCCCGTGTAAAAGCTGCAGATTGTCCCGATCGAACAAAGCAAATAAACGATATGCTTGCAGAATTTAAGAAAGGCAAAGAAGTAGCACTAGGCCTAGCCACTTTTAACAAAGAATATTTTGATCGCGTTCAAAAAGCCCCTTTAAGCAAAATGGATGGATGCATCATTCACGGCGATTTTCAACCAGGCAATGTATTTCTAGACTCACATGGCCATCCAACACTTATTGACCTTGATTCAGTGTCTGTTGGCTTTCCGGCCTATGACGTAGCCTATTTTAGCATGTGGATTGCAGTAGAGGGCTATAGAAATAACCTGTCAGATGCTCAAATCATGCAACTCAGACAAAAGTTTGAGGCAAACTATCTTGAACATGCGGGCATTTCAAAAAAATCCATCCAGCAGCAACTTGACTTCATGCGTGTCTTTGTCTGCCTAGAGCGGCTGCCACAAGTACAGCCAGGAGGCCAATTTCATGATGCATTAGGAGATGTCCTTGCAAGGGGAATCTCTCTTTTACTCCTAAACGAACTCCAACGCTTACAATGTGGACCACTTCATGCAACCATGCTAAATGTTTTAAAGGTAGTAGCGTACTGAAAGGCCAATTGGCCCCACTTCTATCTTTTAAAAAGACGCTGAAAAAATCCCACGTTGGTTATGGTGATATCGCGCACTAAAGGAGTGTGATCACTTGGGCTAAGTTTGGGGTTGCCAACTGGGGCTAGATATTCACCTTCTAAAGCCTTTGGAAACGTAAAGCTACTACTTGTACTTCCTGACATGTTACGTATGGCGACATGATCTATCTTTTTTGCAAATTGAGGTAGGCTCTCTTCTCGAACACGCTCGCCTGCATTTTGAGCATCTAGTATTTGCTTTTTATAAATCCCCGCCATCCTTGCATTAAAATTGGTGGGACGATACTCTCCGTCCATAACGTAGGAAGCATTTCTCAATACATCAATACGTGGATGTTCTGGTTCTACGTTCGCATCACAACCAAAAAAGACAACATCAACTCCTTTTGAATCTTTTTCTGCGATCTGCAAAGCAAGCTGCAGCTGGCGAGTTCCTTCAGCGGCGTCTTCGGAATCATGTCTTGTATCGAGGCATCCTTGAAAATGTCCAGAAATCACCCGCACCACCTTTTGCGAACCAGTGTGCACCAAATCTACAATAGTAAATAATTCCTTAGCTTTTATACCCTGTACGTCTGGCGTCTCTATCTGCCTTTTGATGCCAAACTGCTTTGTATCCCAGGCAACAAGCGTATCTTCGTTATCGCCTGTAATAAACTCATAGCTATCTCCTAGCCAGTTTTTAAGACGTTCTGCATCGAGTTTTCCGGAATTGGGATCTCGAGGAGCCTCTTGTAAACAAATAATAGCGGGTCGAATTGTAGCGAGCAATCCAGTAATTTTTTCGTCGCGGTGTTTGCGAGTAACCATCTCTTCAGCCATTATCTCATCTCTAGATGGACGGACAGTTACATCTTTTTGCACACCGGGAATAATTCCTTCCGGGGACTGATAGCGTAAGTGGTCTAGGGCATTTGCATTCATCTGCTGAAAATCAGAATCTGAGCCTACGTTCCATGACATGGCACGAAATTGATTACTACCAATAGATTCGTTGTTCATATAACCCTCATATATACCTTAGTTATTTGGTATATATGTAATTAAAATCAACAGTAGAGTTACTAGCGCTCACCCTTCGCCCCTAAAAGGCACGTTAAGCCCAAAAGGCATGTTCACCCACCTTTTGCGCTCTTCTATTTCCATCTCATTATGGATATTAAACGTAGGGCCCTTTTCTAAAGCAATAGCGGTCCCATTGGATAGGATTTTTTCTGTGAGAGTCACGGAGCCATCGTAGCGGATTTTTCCTCTAAGCTCACAAATGGTGATGATTAGCTTGATATTAGGGCTACCTTTTGTTCTTTCTGCTTCAACAAGTACATCTTCGTTATCTAAAAAGCCTGAAAAGGAAACTCTTGCCGAGCCATAAGCTTTTTCTACTGTAGGATCAAAGCTCCGGGCAATACGAATAGGCTGTTTATTGTTAATTACCACCATGTCTGGATCCGTCAGGGGTCCTTGGCAAGCTGGAGCAAATGTAGATAGGTATATATCTTGCATGGTTAGCGTTGCATCTTCAGATGTAAGAGTGCCTACAATGCGCGAAGAAAGCGGGCCAAAGTAGGCTTTTTTGACAATCTCGTTCACAAAGAGGCTTGCTCCCCCTTCGCCAGGAACTATAGTGCAAACTAACCGAGGAAAAACTGTACAGTATGAGTTGACAAACCTGCACTTAGATTGAGGAGCTTTTGGCCAGTCTTGTGTTATTTTTTTCATGTACGCTTCAATGGCTTGGTAGCGCTCATCTTTTTTAGAGATTATCACCTCTTGATCCCCAAAAATCTCTACTCTTTTACGGGTAAACGCCGCTGATATAGCCATTTCTTGCTCAAAAGAGCCTCTTTGAAGTGCGTTCATTAATAAAACTCCTTCTTTGGAGGCTAATTATCTCAAAAAAGAGATAAAAAGTCCACAAATTTTTAAAATTATTAGTATTTACTTATAAATATTTATATGATAATCTCAGTATATGGAGGGCATATGGATGAGAAGCTAGACGAAGAATGGGCCACCATAGCAAGCACACGTGCTGAGAAAAAGGCAGAAGAGGATATGGCTATACGTAACCAGCTTCTTTCAAAAAAGCTACTTCTTGAGCGCTACCAAAAAGAGATCGAAGAGGAGTTTCGCACCCATAGAAAAGAGCAAAATCACGGGGCAGAAGCCCTTGCAAGATCCCTTGAAGAGCTTCAAAATGAATCTCCCGAGCTTTTTACCGAGGTAGCTATAGCCGGAATAAACCGCCTCTCAAGACTATCAGAGATCATCTCAGCAGATGAAGATGGCTTTTCAACGCATCTACAGCAAGGTGGCACCATCCAAGAGCTTGCACAAGTAGATAACAAAACAATGGACGTACTCTATTTAGGGGCAAAGCGGCTCTTTGACTTAGATCTTTTTGATGATGCGGCCTGTGCCTTTAGCTTCTTAGTCGGCTTAAACCCCAAAAAATACCTCTCTACGCTTGGCCTTGCATACTCAGAATACCGCCGTAAGCACTATAAAGAGGCTATAGATGCCTTTTTGCTAGTAACAGAGGCTAATCAGAAGGACCCTTCCCCTCTTATTGCCATGGGACTATGCTATGAACAAACAGGGCAGCTTGAAAAAGCCCTCTCTAGCCTCGACCAAGCACTTATAGCCAGTGAAGGCAAACAAGAGCATGCTCATTTAGCGAACATCATAAGACAAGAAAAAGCTCGTCTTATGCAGTAAAGGAGATGAACTATGGATGTTCATGATAGGTTCGGACCTGTACTTGGTGAGCCGGCACCTACTCAGACTCAAAAAGCAGACTCTACTGATCGACTCGCCGTGTTGCCAGGTGTTAAAGATGAAACCTCTGAAGACACTACAGAAGTAACACCGCGAAATAACGACCCTGCTGTCACTGTAGCTAACGCTCGTCAAGCAGCTAGTGCTGCCACGAAAAGCTTTTTACCAAAATTAGGAGGTGGAGGCCAGGGAGTCTTAGCCGAAATGGAAGAAGTAGTAGCAGCACCATCTACTAGACCATCCGCCGTAGCCCCTGCCACTAAGCCTTCAGCAAAAGTAGCTATAAGCAATTCTATGGACACTTGTAGACAGGTTGATGCGCTCTTTACAGAGGCTGCTAAAAGGCAAGCAGTGATGGGAGCCGAACCGCAAGAGCTTTCAGAAAAAGACCTCCATGCCCTGCCTGGAGCAATAAGAGATGATTATAGGTCACGTTTAGATGCCTTCAAAAGCGCTGCAGCAAAACTTACAAACTTAGTCGGCACCCTGCCTAAAAATTTAGCTGCCCAGTTCGTCGAGGTAAAGGGCACAATAGGCTACAAATTATCAAAGTCACTACAGTCGCAGGTTGCTGCTCAAGAGGGAAGTGGCGCATATGAAGCTATTGACAAATTTACATCAACAGAAGCATACAAAAACGCTAAAGCTGAATATCAACAAGCACGAGACAATTTTCGCGGAGTATTAAGAAATGCAGACTCATTTCTTACGGCAATGACAGCATTGAAATGCTTTAGCAAAGCAGGCTCAGAGGCAATGTCCCTTCAAGACCTAGACCACTTACAAGAACCAGATCCTCATGTAATTGAAGAAGAAATAATGCACGATCCCGACGCACAGGGAAAAGAAGAAAAGGCGGCCCTATTTGGAGTCTTAACACACGCACTAGCGCATCCTGTAGGAGTAAAACTACTAGATATACGAAGTCAGATGTTAGAGCATTCTTTGATGAGTTCTGCTCGATGCATCAAGCCAGAGACTACACCTTTTCAAACAGATTGTGGAGCAATCCAAAGTTTTTCAAGACAGTGGAATCAAGCATTTAATGAAAACGGAATACGCAAAATAGTCTCCCAGTTAGTAGATCTAATGGCAAAAACCAAAATCGACCTTGGAAATCAAACTGAAATCGAAAAGCACACAGGAGCTATTCTTGAACGTGTAGTTACTAGCGTTGAGGCAATGCCGCTTGCACACGTTAAAGATCTTGGTCAAATGATGAATAAGGCCCTTGCTCAATTACTATTTCCGAAAAATAACTTCGTTAAAGACCCAGCCGCATATACAGTGTCTATCTTCTTTTTACGAGTAATGAATCCCCAACTTGCACAAGCACGAGTAAATTTACTCGACAAAAGCATGATGCCTCAATGCATACAACTTGGAAAATGCCTACAAACCCTCGTAAATAGCTATAGTCAAAACCCTGACGAGAACACCCCCGTGAAACCACTCTTTGACCGTCTTGCAAAGGCCCTGACGGGTTCTGCCCCCGGCGAAATAGTCGCCACAACAAGCACCCCTGAAGAATCCGGGGAAGATGAATTTAATGCATTTCTCTAAGATCTTGCAATTAATTGAGTAGAAGCGAGATCATTTTTCGTAAAACACCAAATTATCGCTTCTATGGTACTTTCTAAAGTAACTACTCATCGCACTGAATCTGAACATCTTGATACTGAACCTAAGCCAAAAAGCTGCTCGCACTTTTTTGGTAAGGTTATTGCCCGCATTGCAACTACATGTGTATCTGTCGCAAAGGTAGCCCTTTCAACTACAGCAACTTTAGGGCTTATGGCCTTGCCATCCTTTGGCTTTGCTATAGAGCGCTCAACGTTTAGACCCTATGTACGCCGCTTTATAAGGCCAGGCTGGCAAGAGACTCGCCAGTATACGATGAGCGTAGATACAGAGCGTCACCTAGAGACATATCAACAATGCCATCAGCTTGCGACAAAATATCTTCAAATGTACAAGCTAAACTATTCACTTCCATCTCAGCCTCAAGGCTATAGTTCCGGACCTATCAAGATGGACGGGCTCACTCGGAATATAAACTACTTTGTAGACCAAAGATATGGTGAACGCTATGCAAAAGCTGTCGACTTTGTAGAAAAAACCTTCTTACAAGGCGAGTCACCCTTTGAAAAAACCGATCCTGAAATCATCCAGTATCTTAAAGATGTTCATCGCGTGTTGACAGAAGATCGTCCAGCCACTGTTGAGAAAAATGAAACTGAAATCACCAAGTATCTCAAACAAATTCCTGAGCAAAAAATAGGACTTCAGCTACTTCCTGGCACCTTTCGCACAAGCATGAAAATGATTGGTACTTCTCAAGATCCAAGCTTTTACGCATATAAAGCACAACAAGTACTCACCCCAAGTGAGCGTAAAATTTTTGACCCTATGTTCACTAAAGCAATCTTAGAGGGCATCTTAGTTACTAGCTCAAATGAAGAAAAGGAAATCTGGAGAAAAGTAGGCCTTCATGTGTGTTTAGAGCCTCATAACATCAATCTACACATGCATGCTTTTGCCAACCTTCTGCGTACATTAATTTCACTACATACAAATCCAATAGACCTAGCAGCGAATTTCCATATGATACTTGTTACCATGAGTCCCTTTGTGACGGCAAATGGAAAACTGGCAAGACTTTTACTCAACGCGATACTCGTTCGCTATGCCGGGCTTGCTCCTCTTGTATTTCCGTCGCAAAAAGCCTACCTAGATGCCGTCCAGGAAGCTTCATCTAAAAATGATCACACACGCTTTGCAAAGTTTCTTCGAGAAGTAATAAGGTGGAATGAAGAAAAGTCTGCAATTCTCCGCTACATGCCCGTAAATACGACAAGAACATTTCCCGATGAGACTGCGCTTATGATGCATCCGGGGTTTATGCTCACACAAGATGGCACAGGAGCATGTTCTCTTAACGCAAAAAGTGACGAACCAAATTGGTGCGAATGGCGCATTTCAACAACCCTTAAAGACGGCCATGAGGGCTATATAATCTCAAACCTAGATAACCCTGAACCACAGATGGCAAATGGGGTGTTCCACGATGCTATGTACTTTAAGATGAACCCTCAGGTGTTAAAAAACTATAACGAAGCCCTTGCAGTAGCAGAAGACCTAATCTTAAAAAATCCCGTGGCCTTTATACAAAACGTCACTACGACTATAGAAATTTTCGACGCCCTTCATATCGCCCTTTCTTCGAATCTGCCTGATTCTAAGCAGCAAACACCTGGATTCTACAGAACAACGAGAAAGATAGTGTATGTCGTCAACACAAAACATACGCTTTCAGAAGATGAACTCAAGATTTTTATGAAAAATCAAGAAGATATAAAAAAAACCCCTCGCAACCTTGCAGACCTCGAAGTTGCGATCTGGAAAAAAGCCGGCGCCTACTTTCCGCCCTATCCGGAACATATCGATGATGAAATGAAAGCCTTTGCAGCCAACCTGCAGCTTCTTATTGAAAGAGAAGAAGATTTTATCTATATAGCTGCCTTTGCTCACACAGGAATAGCAAGAATTCTTCCCTACCGCAAAAATAACGGCAAACTTGCACGCCTTCTTATGAACAGCATTCTTCTTCGCTACCTCGGGATAAGCCCAGTCATCATCCCTGACAAGCAAGAATACCACGCAGCCACAGATAAAGCAGTACGCGGCGATCTAGACGCCTTTATCAAGTACCTGCAAAAACTTATTCCAGCCCCCAAAACGACCTACACTACATGTAACGATTGACCACGTTGAGATTTGGGCGTTGACATTTTTGACTAGGCGGCCTATACAGGACAGCTACTCTCTATTTAGGAGGCAAAATGTATTGGCTACTTTTGCTCTTGCTTGTCGTTACTCCGCTATTTGGAGACGACGCCCCTGTCACTATAGAAGTTCAGGCCGAAGTTGATGCAAACGCCATACCATCACTTGTAAACCTCACATCTATGCCATCTGCCATCGTCAATGGCTCTGTCAATGTCATCACGGGCGATTTTTGCGAAAGCGATGAAGAAGATGTTATTTATAGCCCAGACCCCTACGTGCTAGGCCACACCTACTTTAGCTCGAGCCTCGAAGAGGGCAATTTGGGAGCAGGCTGGAACTATTTGCATCATCACCTTATCGAAGTGTTTCAGCCCGCCCGCATTACCTACACAAAAGCTCCCTTTGACTCTACCCCTCACCTTTTACCAATTGGGGCCATGCCACACATTGTGACAAAGGACCCCTTTCCCACACTACGTGATAGTCCTGCAAATAACGTGCAAGATAGAGTGCGCGATGCACGAAATTTTCGCGGTCATAATAGAGATAAATCAAAACCAGCCGAACAGCCAAATCCGATATTCCTCTCGCTCTACGACCCTGCAGGAGGTAGGCTTTTATATAAAGCAAAATATGACGAAAACCACAAAGAACGCTTTGCAAGACACTTTAAGCTTGAATCAAAGCTTTCAGGCTATACGAACGTCGTCAACGGCTCTTTGTCAGGGCAGACGAACCTCAAAAACATAAAAATACGCTGGGACAAAAAAGACGATGCCTTTCACGTTACACTTGGAGATGGCACAAGGCGCGTCTATGAACGTCAGTGGAAGACCTATGCAATGAAAAAGGAAGACCGCAACTATGCTAAACACTATCGAGACTATCACCTACATAAAGAAGTGAAACCTAATGGCCAAATTGCTATCTATGACTATAACGATAACTATGAGATCGTACAGATTCGCGCTTTTAACAAGGACATTTCGCATAAGCTTTATTCTGTAGAATTTGATCAGAGAACTACCGGTGACTTTGCCAAGCATCCAACCCTTGATGTTCGTACTTCTGATGGATTTCAGCACACCTACTATTTTAAACGACTCGATGGAAGCTACATGCACGGCACCTATAGCGTCAGCCACATCAGGCGTCAAGGTAGACCCTTTACTAACTTTGTCTATAGCGATAAAGGCCAAAAGGGCAAACGACGAGTTGTCAAAAAGGAGACAGAGGGCGGCTTTTATGTCTCCACAAAGTACTATGGCAGCCGCAAAGAACAAAAGTTTTTAAAAAACAAAGTCCGCGAACAGCTATCTCCTGTCGGTCCAGGTGGCGAAGAAGTTGTGACGCATCGCTATTCGTACCACAAGGACTCAGACGGTGGCGGCCATTGCACTGTACGCGATGCCTACAATAACATAAGCCGCCACTACTGGAACAAAGACAAGCGATTAATTCGCGTTTCAAAAAGTACAAGTAGCAATAAACACCTCATGACAGAACGCTACTACTGGGGCAAAAATGACACGAGCGAAGAAGGGATGCTGCTTACAAGGGTGTTAGAAGATGAAAACAACATTCCAGTGCTAGCACAAACCTTTGATTATGACTCTCAAGGCAATGTCATAGAAAATGCTCTTTATGGCCAGATTACTGAAACCGCAGGTGAGCTCCATATAAAAAATGGAAAACCAAATCACGAATCATGTGACAAACAGCGTACGCGTTATACCTATAGTGATGATGGGTATAACCTGGTCACAAGCATTCAAGACCCACTTGGAAACTTCACCTACTTTGAATACGAAAAGGAGACAAACCTCCTTACAGCAAAGTTTATCTGCGATAAAACAACGATCTGTAAGCGAGAGTTTTTCGCCTACGATGTAAATGGCCTTTGTGTGGAACATATTGTCGATGATGGCACGACAAAGGATAAAGACTCTCTAGTAGGCGCTCTAGAGCGCCACATAACAAAAACCCGCTATCGCTACGAACGTCCCCGCTTTGGTGAACCTGAAGAGATCTTGGTGTTTTTTTATAATTTTACCGAAAAAAAAGAAGCGTTCTTAAAAAAAACAGTAAATCACTTTAATGAAAAGGGCTTTGTGGCTAAGCGTGAGGTCATAGACCAACTTGGCAATTCTTGCCTTTATGAATATAGCTATGATGAGATTGGCCGTCTAACATCAAGCAAAGACCCCCTTGGCCAGATGGAATACTTTGAATATGATAAACATGGGCGCATCACTAAAAAAGTAGGCACTAGAGGCGACGTGTACTGGGAAAATGAGTACAATCTCGCTGGCAATCTTATACAAGAAACCGAAAAGCATACTAGCGGCTTAACCCTTGTAAAGCGTTTTGAATATGACTTGTTAGGAAGAAAAATTGCCTTCCACGATGCTCAAAACAACACCACGCGCTATGAATATGACTCTCTTAATCGTCTTATAGCTATCGCATATCCAGCAATATATGATCATAATGGCAAAAAAAAGTCCCCCAAAAGAACTTTTAGCTATAAAAAGCTAGGCACAGAAGTTACTGAAATCAATGAAAACGGCGAGCAAACGACGACAAGCTATAACGCTCTTGGGAAGGTATGTAAAAAAGTTTTTTCCGATAACACCCAGATATGTGCCTTTTACGACATAGTTGGCAATACAGTTAAAGAAGTAGCACAAAATGGCACTATTCGTGAACTTGTATACGATGCTTTTGGTCGCGTAAGACAATCAGTCCTTAAAATGAAAGGCAAAGTACTTTCAAAAAGTGAGGTCCAGTATAACACCTTTCATCCCGTACTAGAAATAGGCCCGACAGGAGAAAAAATTGCCCACACATACGATCATGCGGGAAGAAAAGCAAGTATAAAGCGCCAAGGAACAAGAACTACAAAGTACGTCTACGATGCACGAGGCAACATCTATAGGGAGCGCACCTTTTTATCTGACGGAAGCTTTATAGGAAAGCGTTATAAATATGATGCTCTGAACCGCATCACGTATGAATCTTTGCGCGATGAAAACAAGCGCGTAAAAACCTTTAAGCAGTATACCTATGACGCTGAAGGCAACCTACGCACAGTTCGAACATCCATCCAAGGCAAAAAAGCACAGTCGACAACTCGTTATTACCCCCACGGTATACTCAAGTCAAAAAAAGATGCCAAAGGGAACAAAATTCGTTATGAAGTAGACTATCGCCACCTCAATAACCACGGACAAACGGTTGTTAAAAAGCGCACGATACAACCCAACAGCGTTGTAACGGAGGAAATTTACGACGCGCTCGGCAATCTTTCTACTGTATGTAGCTATGACCCTGATGGGGCGCTACTTTCAAAAAGAGAGCTTTTTTATGACCCTTGCAAAAACTGTGTGCGTGTACATGAATTTGCCATGCATCAAGAACAAGAACTTAATAAAATCGTAACACTTTTTAGCTACGTAAATGGCAAGCTAACAGCAATCACTGAAGCCGCAGGCACTGATGAAGAAAAAGTTACACGCTATACCTACAATGAGTTTGGACAAAAAGGGAGCGATACATTTTCTGACGGAACAATTCTTCACTACCGCTACGACAAAAAAGGGCGTGTAAAGCGATACTTTGCTGCTGATAAATCTCTAGACTATCGATACAAATATGATGCAAAAGATCGCATCCTAAGTCTAGCAAATGCCATCACAGGTAACAGGACAACTCGTAGCTATAACAGCTTTGGAGAGCTGAAAAAAGAAACACTAGAAAATGGCCTAACCATTACATATAGCTATGATGATGCTGGGCGTCCTATCGAGCTTTTACTTCCCGACAAGTCGAAAATTTCTTACAGCTATTCGGCACTCTTAGAAAAGATCACACGAAAGAGCCCACAAGATGAAGAACTGTATACACACACTGTTGTAGAGCGGGATCTTGCCGGCCTGATAAAGTCTTGTGAACTTATAAACAAGAGTACACTTACTTATACTCACGACAGACTTGGCCGCACAAAAACAATTGAGCACGACAACTTTTCTCAAAAAGCAAAGAAATTTGATGCAGTTGGCAATCTGTTATCGCTTCATACTATTGATGCCGATGGAGCTTTTGATCAGCAGTTTAGCTACGACTTTTTATCTCAGCTTACACAAGAAAATAGCAACACCTATAGCTATGATTCACTTTATAACCGCCTAAGTCATAACGACAAGACCTATACCGTAAGTAGTCTCCACAGCGTGCTTTCAGACTCATATCGGTTCTTCACCTATGATGCTAAGGGCAATCGAATTGCAATGAAAGAAGGAACACAAGATACGCGCTATAGCTATGATGCACTAGATCGCTTAGTAGCTGTAGAAACTAGTGATGGCAAACGCTACACATATACGTATGATGGCTTTAACCGCCGCGTAACAAAAGAGGCCCACACCCTTGGCACCTTTGGCTGGCAAGCGACAGCATGCACAAACTATATCTACGCATGCGACAACGAAATTGGCTCTACAGACGCTAGCAACAATATACAGGAGCTTCGCATCCTGGGCGAGGGATTAGGCGCAGAAATTGGCGCCGCTGTTGCATACGAACTCCATGGAAACACGTACGTCCCTATCCACGACCGCATCGGTAATGTAGTAGCTATGCTCGACATGCAGGGCAGGATCATCGAACACTACCGCTTTGATGCATTTGGCAATGAAGAAACAAGCACAAAAACTCCCCTAAACCCCTGGCGCTTTGCCAGCAAGCGATGCGACGATGAAACTGGTATGATCAACTTTGGCCGTCGCTACTATGACCCGACACTTGGCAAATGGCTCACCCAAGATCCTCTTGGCCTAAAAGCAGGACCCAACCTCTACGCATACTGCCTCAACAACCCCCTCACCTCCATCGACCTCTACGGCCTACAAGAAGAAAATGCCACCCAAGACCGCACAATTACTGATCGCCTCCGTGACATCGTCTCGGACAGCTACCACACAGTCAAAGACTGGATTTGCCGCGGCCTAGAAACAGTAGTACATCACCTACCACACTTTGGCAGTCTCAACGACCGCGCCGAAGACCATTTACGCACCCTACGAGGAGCCCCGCCTAAAAAGCACATGGCATCTGGATTGTACTGCATGGCTCTTGGCAACCCCACAACAAAAAACTGTTCTGCAGCAGTTTACCATGATGGCATTTTAAATGACTTTGAAAGTGGCGTAAATAACCTATATGATTGGGCGGATATGTTCGAAGGTCAAAATCCGGACTTGTATCTAGCTCATACAGAATCAAATGGTCTATGCATGGACCTTATTCGCGCTCTTGCAAATGCATTTGGCATAGAAACAGAAAACATAAAACAAATTGCTGGCGGCACCCAAAAGCTCTTGGATAGAACGCTTGCTGAAAATCCAACCGGTCACGTCCAAGTTGTGGCCCATAGCAATGGGGGCCAAACCTTTAATTTAAGTACGAATTACTTTTCTAGAGAGCAGTTAGGCGTTATCAGAGTCGATAGCATTGCTTCAACTAAAATGTTCCACGATAGACAAGGGTTTATGAGCACTGAAAATCACCTAGGTTGGTCGGACTTTGTTTCGATTGCAATGGATCCTTTGAGACTACTTCTTGGGCAGAGAAATTTAAAGATGGTTGGTCATCCCCTACATTTTCCATGCTCTCAACATGCCATGTCTAGCAATGAATACAAAATGGTTCTTCAAAAAATAACACGGAAAATGCTTTAATAGAGGCACTTATGAGGACTTTATTTTTTACTCTTATAATTCTTACTTCCGCCTGCACAAGACCACCTGCCGACAGTATTACAGCCCCAGGCGAGGATCGCGCTGATTTTATTATTGCAGACAATATTCGAAATAGCATTAATCGACAACTTGCAGACAAGGGATTTTACCTATTGGGGACAGGAGGTTCGTATTACCCAACAATACGAAAGATCTGCTGTGACTATGGCACTATGGATTATTGTCATACATCGCTTGATGACGCAAGAGGCCACTTGTGTAAAATCATGCAAATGTATCTACATGCATTTAACCAAGAACCGCGAATTCGCCCCTTTTTATTCAACTTTCCATTCAATTCAAAAAATATCGAACTTGTTATTACTTTCTATGATAATACTCAGACGCCATTACCTGCGCCAAACGTCCAATCTGTGTTTTGTATCGATGGAACTGTCACTTACTACTCATCTGATAAGGCTTTACTGAAAGAATCGTACGAAACAGCATTTACTAAGTACAAGGAAAGTCATGCACATAAATAGTTTACTTAGATCCATTGGAATATTACTTGTTTTTTCGTGTGCATCTTGTCATAGGACCTATCAGTTACCTGTCGAAAAGAAAATGGATAACTCCATTGCAAACTATGGAAACAAAGTAGCTGCTCAATACGGCATGAAACTCATACTTGTTGGAAACGTAACAGACAATGCATTAATTACCTACTGCCTAACATTTACGAATGACAAAACTCTGACACTAGAAGAAGGGAAAAAATTAGCCATGCCTATCGTAAGAGACTTTCTTACCATGCTCTTACACGACCCTGCAGTTAAAGACTATTGCAACTATAAGAATCACACCTCCCAATACAGCTTTTGCTCTCCCCCGCGCCCAGAAAACATGGGCTTAAAAATTGCTTTTTGGAATCAAAAAGTAACAAGACCAGAACCACCTTATCTTGCCGAAATCCGGTACGTGGCTGGAAAATTCCAGTATTTCGAGAGTGATCCTCAGACGCAGGAATTGAAGTTGGTGTGCGAGGAGACCTATTCCCAAGCAGCTGGCGCGAGATAAAAAGTTTGCTGGATATTCAATTCACAATAATTAGCTTGCAAAAGTGGCTTGTTACTTGAGATAATCACTGCTTATTTTGCTAAAGGAATTGATTTTATATGAGTTTTCTGAATATTTGCGCTTTTGGATTGTCGGTGTATCATGGATCACGCCTCATACAAGGGTTTTTACATCAGTTTTCGGATGATCACGATAAGGTAAGTCAACGACTTACTAGTAAAGTAAGCGGCCTAAGGCAGGATGTTAAACTTATTGAATGTGATGATATAAGACCTTCTGCAGCTGGCATTAATATGCAATTTTCAGCAAATGATGCCGCAGTACACATAAATAAAGCAATGCGTGAGCATTTTCCTCACGGGATGAATTACTTTATTCTTCGTGAACTCTATAATATTAAGCAAAACGCTAACTATAGTAACCAGCTAATACAAACTATTTTCACAGGCCTTGGCGCAGTACTTGGCATAGCAATTAGCAATAAAATTGGTATAGCAGGACGGGCAGTTGCGGTACTAGCATCAGAAATTGCAGCTCAGTTCTTTTGTTCACGTGCGGATGTGAATGCTCGAACTTTTGCCCTTCAAAAATCTAACACGCAAGAACTTACAGAAGCTTTACATATTTTTGAAGCTGTTAGGCGGGCATCTAATTCCACGTATGCTTTTCTGGGAGAGGCTAACATTAAAGATAAGCTAAAAGTAACTAACATGACCTATGATGAACGAGCAGTAAACAGCCTCGCAAAAAAACTAGACATCCCACTCATGAGGCGTATAGTCCTAATTGTATAATAGGCCATTTATATGATCTTAATAATTATCTTGTAGAATAATATCCATTTATGATATAATCATTATTTCATTTTATGGGGATATATGGCTGAACCAACTGGACTTTTTGGGCGAATTGCAAATGGGGTGGCATATGGCATGTCATACGTCTACGAAGGTGCGCGCAATGGGACGGCCCAGGCCGTTGGCCGCATTGTTGTTCCCATGTACCTACGCCACACCACGACGCCGGAGGAAGCAAAAAAGTTTCGCGTCATGCAATCTGCCTGCGGCGATGTCATCCATTCCATTTCTCAAGACCTCACAAATAAAATCGTTGCTGATAGCAACGTGCTAAAAGGCGGGCAAAGCAGCATTCAAGAAGCTATAGAGCATCTTCTTGCTCATATTTGCGATGTGTTTATTTCAAAAGGTGTTGAAAATCCGGAAGATCTTACGCCAGATCAAGCTGCCGATCACTTTGTAGCCATGATCATTAAAATGGGTAAAAAGGAATTTCTAAAAGAGGGCATAGACACCAAGCAGCACTTTAAAAACCTAACAGAAAAACTCCTTCGAAAAGCCTTTCCAGATGGCATTCACGACACAAAAATACCAGAATATATCCGCTCGCTACTTCAAGGTAAAAAACCTGCAAATTCAGAGCAAGTTATCTCCTACGCAAAAGAAACCATTGGTGTAGAAGATGTCACCTGGGAGACTCTAAGTAACACATTAGCAGAGAAGCTAGAAAGCATTTACACCGCCCTCACCCGTAAAAGCGATGTTTTAGTAACTGAAGAAACTACTCCCGGGCTTGATAAACTCGTACACGATATCGTCACCTACATCGATACTACTGCAAAAGAAAACACTAAAGCTCCTGTCGCCAATGAATTTCTCAGTAACGTTTTTGTGCGTCTTCTAAAAGGCGACTTTACCTATGCTGAAGATAAAGATGAACTAGATGGCGCCCGTACATGGCTTTTGAACTCAATAGGATCTAGCATTCGCACCATCTATACCCATATTTTTCCAGAAGGTACCAATGTAGAATTTATAGAACACATCACACATGAAGCTGTGCGGGTGTTTCCGGAGCTTCGTAACAACCTTCAGACAGTCGAAGCCGACGAAGAAGTTACTAAACATACACTCGCAGTCCAAGCTATTAAGCAGATAATACAGCAAAAAATTAAACAAGAGGAACTACAGGCCCTATTGCCTTCTATTATTCCTCCTGAGTGGCTGTTAGATCAGTTTTATTCGTGGCTTGCTCCTTATGTTATAGAGGTAGTTGAACAGCTAGATACCATCACCCACGATGGCAAAGAGGCAGAAAAAGCCCTTGCCCCACGTAATAACAACGAATTTGCAAAGTGGATTGATATAGCGCTCAAATATGCTAGAGGTTTACTAGAAGAAAACTCCCTAGATCTTACAAGCTACCCCTTTATCAACGAACTTATCTGCCATGCAGTCAAGTCCAAGGCAAATCCACAGGCAAAAAAATATGTAGACAAGGTCTTACGCGCTCTTATCCATATCATCACGCAAGCGGCACTTCAGGATAAAGACAGCGCGCCGGAAAAAGCCATTGCAGAACTTGTTGAAGACATTGCCCAAAGCGTCTCTCAAACAGTAACCGAACTAGCAACAGCCCTAGATAAAGAAGCCCATGCAAAAGAAGCATCCGAAGAGATGATGGAACGCATACTCTCTAAAGAGCTCTTTAATAGCCTTCTACCGCCCTTTTTACGTACAAGCAACCTGCGGGAAAGTGTTGTCGACCTTCTTGCATCTCACATCATGGGCATATACACGCAGACAGAACGACTGACAACACTAGATCAAGCTGAAGAGCATAAAGTACACCTTCCTGAGCTAAAGGAAATCGTCAAGTTCTTAACATATAAAATTCTTGGCTTTTTACAGCCCTCAGAAGAAGAAGCAACAGCCCTTGATCGCCTTAAAAACCACCTTAAGCGCAGTGAACAGCTCCAAGAGCTTGCTAAAACCATTTTACCAAACATCCTCGAAGCCATTTTAGCCTACCACGTAAACCCAAAAGATGGCCTCTCATCAGAAAAGCGCGCAGCAAGGCTTTCCATGCGCTTTGTTACGATCATGCAGACAAGCTTTAATAAGATCGAAAGCTATAACAATGCTGCCAACAAGAATGACTGGCTCGAAGAAAACGGGTACACAAAAGAGCATTTTAAAGAATTCCGTAAAGCCCACAACATGCGCCCAAATGCAAAAGTGGATATGACCGACTTTTTGCTGCATGAAGCTGCTCTTAGCGTGATGCAATCCCTAGTGCCAAAAGAGCTTCGTGATAAAATTATCCCAAAAGAGTTTGCCTTTTTTAATATAGAAAGTCGCCTCACAAATCTTGCCTACACCTATATTAAAGATGCCTACGACTACTCTCACTCGATGAAACAGCTTAATCTTCAGGAGCATAGGTCACATACAGAAGCGCTAAAAGAGCTTCAGATCTTTATGCAGCAGCAACTACTGCATGGTATACCGGCACAAGAGCGCACATGGCTAGAAGGTGCCTTGCGAGAGCTTTTTGCTATAGAAGAACCACACGAAAAAACCCTCCTTGCCGATTTTACAACAACAATCTACCTCGGAATTATTGGCTTTATCTTTAAAAACGCAAAAACACTTCCTGAACAAAACCCCGACGAAATCCATGGCAATTTAGTACTGCTCTTTGGGCCAATTGCTAACGATGCACACAACCTCTTTATGATCCTTAACAGCAAAGAGCGCGCACAAACAGTCCGCCAAAAGCTTACTATCTCTGAAGCTGATACAAGAGCATATATAAAGGCGATCGGCAAGCCGGAAGAGACAAGAGTGTCAGAGCTTAATACGCAAGAGCTTGCCTATTGGGTAGCGGCTCGAAAGGCTATAGACAGGCTATTTACTGATGAGCAGTGGCTAGAAGCACTACCGGAATTTTTACGCCAAATATTCACAAAAGAGACAGCCGCAACCTTTGCTATGCGCGCCTACGAAACGGTACATCAAACGCAAAGAGAGCTTGAACAAGAAGAACAAGTCGGCCTAGAAGAGGCCAGCAAAGAAAAAGGGTTGATACAGTTTATTGACGAGTATATTTACGAAACTGTTATCGAACACCTGCATGAGCTTGGCTCATCAGAAGGCGTTGTTCACACAAGTCTTCCAACACTATTAGACTCCCTGCTAAAAGAGATCTACAGAGACACTACAACAGATATGTCAAAAATCCGCAATATCATCGCGCGTCGTATCATATACACTATCGTAGGAAAGCTACTTACTGACTCTACACCACTTTTAGATAACGCCTTGAGACTTGTGCAAAGCTATAACGGCCTTGATGATCAAAAAACAGCATCGCTTGTAGTAGAGACCATGCTGCCCCAAGAGCTAACCAAGACTCCCCTTGCCAAACTTATTATCTCCCAAGTTGTCAAGGTAGAACTTGTAGAGTATATCCAGGATATACGTAGCTGCCAGGAAAGAATACTTCATAATGGCAAAGAAGCGAAAAGTTACCTAGAAAGCCTCGACGGCGTAAAGCCATTTCTCATAGATGTTATACAAGACCTTGATTCTACACTTGATAGCCTTGCACGTAATAAGGATGTAAAGCTCTCAGATGACTTTCCGGACTATGTCGACAACCTACTTAAAGAAGCACTCCTTGATGAAGAGCTCCAACCGATCATACGTTCGTTCTTTCACAACGTTGTCTATATAATACTCCAAAATGCTGCAACCCCAAAACGCGGCCAGACAGTGCAAGGCAGATTTGTAGAAGTGCTCCAAGAGCTCGCACAAGACTATGCTGAAGATAGCTCAGGGCTGACACTGCTAAAAAAACTTCTTCCAGATGAGACTTTACAAGAAATCCTTCCGGACTTTATGCACAAGTTTGTCACGCACGAAAAGCTGCTGCAGTGGTTTTTTAAACCCTATATTCAGCAGCTTGAAGCCACAAAACAACAAGTTTTAGACGAAAACATAAAGGCCCCTAATCAAAACGCCCAAGACGCTCAAAAATTTGTCAAAGGCTACCTTCTTGACCAGCCAACAAAAGGCGGCCTGCTGCAGTATAAAGGTACTGTTCGCGAGGTAGAGCGCGGCATCTTAGATATGCTTAAAGACAACTCTTTTGTAACAGAATACCATAACGCCATTGTAAGCAAAATCACCCACTCTCTTGAAGATCAAGGCTATCTCAGCCCGAATTTTGTTTCCGATGCGCTCTTTAACGCTCTTGATGATGCAAGCCCACTTCCTGATGATAGCGAGTTTTCGGCACACGTACTACAGCTTGTATTTCCACAAGGGGCAAAAGACCTACCGGTCCCGGCCGTTGCCCAAAATTTTATATGGCAAAAGCTCTCAAACACCCTTACAAGGCTTTTTACAGAGCTTACGACACGCGATCTTCGCAAACTATTGATTCTTGATCACCTAATTCCACAAACAAGCACCAACAAGGCTCTTGTTAGCCAGCGCCTACAAGTAATCGAAGATTTACGTAATGAGTGTAAAGCAAACAACAAGCCTCACGACTTTGATTCTCGATGCGAAGCTATGTTTACGCTCTACACAAGAGAAGCTGCCATCAAAAAAACGCAAGATCGCATACAGTCATATCACCTGCCAAGCCCAATCAAGTGGCTTGTATCCAAGGTTGCCACATTTGTCACCTACCTTAGCGTAAGGCTATCTCTTGCAAAGCGCCTTCATACCTTTATAGACGACCCACAAACGGACGACAAATTCCGACGTGCCCTTTGGTCCTTCGTCCGCTTTAAGCCACAAGTTGTGCACGTCACCAAGGGCGAACTCAAGCAAAAAATAGATCAAAACCTAAACAGACTTGCCCCACCATCCATGCAAAACTTTTTGGCAGGCCACATCGCCGACTTCATCTTCAACCGCAACCTCCTCCAAATCCTTGCAAACTAGGAGATAAGACAGTAAACTTTAGAGTATGATTGTCTATTCCAAAAAGATTGTACGGTTTATTGCTGAGATAAAGGCGCTGATTAAAAGCATCCTGGTAAATGAAGTGCACTTGCGAGTGCATGGGGATCGCTTTTATGACAAGGTGGAGCGCTACTCCTATCCCATCAAGATTGTGATTTATAACAACAAACAGATGCTGGGCTACTTTGCTGCGGACTTTTTGGAGCTTGGGTTTCATGAACGACTAGTTGGTGTAAGCAAAAAAGACCTTGTAAACATCGTGCGTCATGAACTTGCCCACTACCTTACCTTTATAGAACATGGAAGCTCATGCATGCCGCATGGGCCTGAATTTAAGACTACATGCCTTAATCTTGGCTGGGGCGAAGAGGTCTATAGGGCAACAAGCTGCCTAGATGATGGCGAAATCGCTTCTGAACATATTGAAAGTAGCATCCTCAGAAGGGTGCAAAAACTAATGGCACTAGCTTCTAGCAGCAACCCTCATGAAGCTGAGCAGGCCATGATAAAGGCCCACGAGCTTCTTTTAAAGCACAACATTGATGCGCCTCATATTGAAGATGAGCAAGAAAAAGTATTCCTTGTTCGCGTTCTTAAGCAAAAAAAAGAATGTGCAAAAATGCGCGCTATTGCCTCTATCCTCGACACGTTTTTTGTCCATACAGTCTTTTCGCGATCTGATGATGCCATCTATCTTGAACTTATCGGCAGCGAGGTCAATGTCGAGATCGCTGAATATGTTGCCAACTTTTTAGACATCCAATTTGAGACTATGTGGGAAGAGGCCAAAAAGTCAAACTTTGGCCTAAAAGGCACTGTAGCCAAAAATTCATTCTTCCTAGGCATCGCAAAAGGCTATTGCGAGAAGGTTCAGGCATTGAAAAGATGCTATACACAAGCACTTATGGTTATCGAAAAAAAACTGCAAGATGCAAAGTCTATGGTCTATTCGCGTCTTCGCTATTCAAGAAGTAGCTCCAAGCATTGTGCTCAGTCATCAAAAATTGGAGAACAGGTAGGAAGAGCGCTACACATCAGCCCCGCGCTCAACACTCCTGCCAAAAAATCAACGCTCTTTCAACTTCCTTTTTTTTCCTTTACAAATAAAAAGAATTAGGGTTTTCTACAAGAGTCAGACCCCAAACTTTTTTACCAAGGAGAAAATCCAAATGAAGAAATTTATCTTTTTAAGTGCTCTCTCTGTCGTTGTTGGAGGCCAATTTTTGGCTGCTGCAAATCATAAAGCGATACCAACAAAAAGAGCGATCTCACAAGCTGTAGCAAAAAAACAAACTGTTGCAAGGCCAGCAAGAAACCAGGTAAATCAAGCAAACCGCAATGGTCACGTGTTTACCTCATCAAGCTCAAGCTCATCGAGCTCATCAAGCTCAGATTCATGCCACTGCCGTGTTCGCAAGCCAACATTTATATCAGCCGTTGCAAATGGCGAAGCAAATAGCCAGCAAGTGCTTACCGGCGATCCAATACTCTTTAACACAGTAATGGACATCACAAATGGCGTTTCATACAACCCAACAACAGGCGAATTTACCGTATATGTTCCTGGTAGCTATGAAATTTCCTTTGGTGCTCGCTTTTATGGCGTAGCTCCAGAAGACAGCATCGACCCATGTGCAGCAATTGTGCTTACAGAAAATGGCTCAGAACTTTCCGGTACAGCTATTTCAGCAACGTATGGTGTTGAAGCCGCTGAAAGCATCGATTCAGACTGGGCATCAATTTCTGTTATCCAGACAATTACAAGCCCAACAACATTTTCAGTTATAGCATCAGCAAGCAACTCAGGTAGTGCAGTTCAGCTGTTTAATGTTGAACCTTGCAGCACAGCTAATACAACTGCATTTATAACAATTAAGAAAATCTAACGAGAGACCATACATGAAGAAATGTATCTTTATAAGCACACTTGCTCTCACAGTGGGAGCGCAGCTATTTGCTGCAGCTATCCCAACACCTGTACGAGCAAATAAAAACGTAGCTAAAGCAGATGATCTATCATCAAGCTTTAGCTCTGAATGTGACGATCGTGCTACTTTTGTGTCAGCTGTTGCAAATGGCGACGCAAGCACACAGATTGTTCTTACAGGAGATCCAATACTCTTTAATACCGTAATGGATATTGATGGTCCAATCGCGTACAACCCAACAACTGGTGTGTTTACTGTGTTTGAACCAGGTAGCTATGAAATTAAGTTTGGCGCCCGCTTTAGCGGTGCAATTGACGAAGAAGACTTTGATCCATGCGCAGCTCTTGCCTTGCTTGTAAATGGAACAGAGCTTCCGGGTTCTGAAATTTCTGCTACTTATGGGATTGAAGGCGAATTTATAGACAATGACTGGGCATCACTTTCTGTTATCCAGACCATTAACGCGCCTACAACATTTGCAGTGATTGCATCAACGAATAACTTGGGAAATGAAATCCAGTTGTTTAACTTCTCACCATGTAATCCTGGAAATACATCTGCTTATGTAACAATAAAGAAACTACGATAACTTTTCGTTAGGTTCTACATAGCGGCGTTAGCTTAAAAAGCTAACGCCGCTTTCTTATTAAAATAATGTTTATTTATTTGTAATTTTGCTATACTATGAGGGAATGATGGAGATTTTCTATGTCAGTACCCCCGATAGGACAACAAGCACAAGCGCCCGCCGCCCCACAGCCGGCTAATCCCCCCCCAGCCCCGGGCTTTTGGGGTCGCCTTGGTGATAGAGCCTTTAACTGGGCACTAGCTCATGAGCAAGCTGTTGATCTTGAAAGCTTTAAGATACACCACCCCGAATGTAGCAAAGTCATCCAAAACATCTCCCATTATGTTATAGAAATTCTTGTAAAAGAGAGTGATAACAACGACCTTCTTATACGAGGCAGCCCAAGACTAGAAGCAACAATCATCGAGCTAACAGAGGCCATCTTTTTAGCCCTTGGCAACAATGTTGAAGGCGACGAAGCCCTTATAGATCAGGTAGTTATACAAATTATTACCGCCTTTCAGACTGAATTTGCAGCGTCCGGCGGCGCTTTAACAAAAGATAGTTTTAGAAGAATAGCAAATCAGCTTTTTACCATTGCCTTCTCTGAGCGCGGAGTGAATGACCCACGAGTACCAAAACTCCTGCGTAACGATACTGCAAGTATCATCGCGCGTACTGCTATTCGGGCAAAGGTAGGAGTTGATGTAAGCTGGGATGGCGTTCAGAACATTTTTGCCACATTCCTAGAGCAGGTCTATAACTCCCTCACAAAGGCACGCGTCAAAGGCCAAGAAGCAGGCCCTCCAGGCCTAGATGAGCTACTCAATACAGTAGTCGCTAAGCTGCAGGAACAAACTGCTGTTGACCTTACCAATGTCACATTTTTGGATGACGATTCAAAAGCCTTTCTCTCAAAGTCAATAACCCACATCCTTACTGCTGATAATGAAACCATTTCCGGCGCAAGAAACTGGATTTTTACCACCCTAAAAACAAGCATCAAAGCTATCTGCACAACCATATTTGGAAATGGCGATGAAAAGCGCCTTAATGAATTTGCAGACAAGCTTATTGGCAACCTCTTTGCCATACTGCCTAAAACATGGCAGAAGGTTAAATCGTTAAAGAATGAAACTGCCGTTGCCATGCTCTCGGACTTAGTGTTACCGACACTACAAGCAGAAAGTGCCAAAGTCAAATTGATGGATCAAAAGGCACTTACACGCCTCTACACAAAGCTTATAAAAGAGTGTACACATGCAAATACTCGCGAGCTTTTACAGAAAACGCTCGCTAAACTGCAACCTGCAACACTAAACGAAGCAAAAGAGGTGCTTCTCTTTTTGGACAGCCAGTCAAAAGAGGTGCAGGAGTTAATAAAGCAAAATGACGGCAAAAAAGCAAAAGAGTTTTTAGCCTCTTTAGAGGTTACAGAGGCCCTAGAAGGCATATTTCAAGACGAGCTAAAGCCGGAAAACTTTCAGCCGCTACTTCCAGACTTTTTATCAGCAAAAGTGCTCTTTCGTAGGATCTACGGCCTTACTAGCGGCTACATTCTTGACATTATGGATCAGGCAAACAGCCTGCAGCTTCAAGGCGTTAATGCCGAAAAAGCCCTTACGCGAAATGCTAGCGGCAAAAGAGTAGCTCGCTTAGTAAACCAAGGCCTTGGCTACTTCTGGGAGCTTTTTGCAACAAAGGCAAAAGCAAAGACGATAGAACCAAGTGACTATCAATTCATCAACAACTTTGTAAACATACTCTTTGTTCCTGAGACATTAGAAAAATTTCCCGGCGTGAAGGTCTACATAGACTCTTTAGCCAAAAATATCATCTACACTGTACTTAGAGATGCCGTTGGCAAAGAGGGATTAAAAAAACCAGAACAGGCAATTGCCGGCTTAATAGACGCCACGATAAAGCGCGCACAAGATGCCGTAACAAAGCTGCTTGCTCGCGAAGATCTCACTGAAGAAGAGCTAAAACTAGAACTAGATAAAGCCGCCTTAGAGATTATATCCGGCATCATTAAAGAAGAGCAGTTTACGGCGCTACTTCCTAAATTTCTTGCTAAATTTGACCTCTATAGCAGCGTAGTTACCCTCTTTAGCGACAAGGTATTACATGGTCTCTATCTACAGGCAAAACAGCTAACAGATGTAACTCAAAAAAAATACACCCTTCCAGAAGAAGTAAAGCCAGCTCTTACTCCCATATATGAACTCATCCAAGAGCAGCTTGAAAAGCAAGAAAAGGGACCATTTGCAAGCGTGCTTAGCCAGCTAGGAATTCTTGCCCAAAAGACAATACCCACTCTTGTAGAATCTATTCTTGCCTATCATATTCACGAAGAGCCATCAGAAAAACACGCGGCAACACTACTTTTACAGGTTGCAAACATCACCCAAAGAGGTTTTGAACGAGCAAAAAAGGCTCCGCAATTTGAGGAGTGGAGTAAAAGCCAAGATCAGGCGGTACTTGCTGAATATCGTAAAGCTAACGACATTCCCCCAAATCAGCCCTTTGATGTAAAAGACTATATCCTGCAGGAGACCTCTCAAGAGCTATTTAGGCTTTTATTGCCCCAAGAGGTGCAACAGACGATTATCCCTCAAAAGTATCTAGAATTTAACATTGATAAAAAGCTCGCTGGCCTCTGCTATTCCTATATACGACAAGCCTATAACTACTCTGAAGCCGTGTCAGAGCTAGAAGCTGCTGACAAAGATATAGAGAGCCTACAAAACTTTGTGATCGAGCAGATAGAACTTGCTGTTGCAAATCCAACTACGTGGGAAGAAAAGGTAGTAAAAGAGCTTATGGCCCAGGCCAAAGGCAGTGCACAGAATATGCAGTTCTTATTAAACTTTGGTGCCCTTGGTCTACTTGTACGTAACGCTACTGGTAAAGAGCTATCGCTACCTGAAAACTTGTTAGAAACTGTAAAACCTATTGTCACAAATGCAAGCGAGGGATTTAAGGCCCTTAACGAAAAAGCAAATGTTCGTAACCAGCTTGGCATATCGCCGGCTGAAATAAAAGCCTACAAAGAGGCTACGCACAAAGAAGTAGTAGAAGATGCACCGCTTGTCTACTGGGTCTTAGCTCGTAGAACCCTCGAAAACATCCCTGTAGAGGACTGGAAAAAGGCTATTCCAATCTTTAGCAAGGACACTGCAGCTACACTTGCCATGAAGCTCTATGAGACAGCGCATAAAGCTCAGGCTGTTCTAGTAGAAAAAGAAGCTGAGGGTAGAGCGCTTGTGCAGCAACAGCCCGGTCTTACACAGTTTATCAATGAGTACCTTGTAAAGAACCTAGAAGAGCTTTTAGTAACCCTTGGACAAGATCCAAACAAACTCACAAAGGTGCTTCCTGATGTCCTCGATAAGTTTGTAAAAGGCATACTAAAAGATGAAGAAGTCTCATCTACTCGCAACCTCCTTCTTAACCGCGTGATTTTTACAGCTCTATACAAGCTCCTCAGCGATGAAAAAAAGATCCCCACAAAGGTCCAAGAGCTTATTGAAAGCTATAATCAAGGCAACAATTCTGCCACTGCAAAGCTCGCTTTAGACATGATATTACCAGAAGAAATCGGCGCAACGACTCTTGGTAAAACTCTGCTTAAAGAAGCACTTCCTGAGACGGTGAGTGACTTTATAGAAGATATACGAGTTAGCCAAAGTAAGATCACAGAAAAAGCACAAGCTGCTGAAGCCTATATAAACAGCTTAGAGGGGTTAAATACCTTTGTAAAAACCTCTTTAGATGGCCTTGGTGAAACGCTACGACGACAAGCTGAGAAAAAAGAGCCCCTGTCAAAGATCTTGCCCCCCTTTGTAGATGCTATTGTAAAAGAGCTGCTGCAGGATAAGACATTCAATCCGGTACTTGCTGAAACGCTACGAAAGCTTGGCTACATAGTACTCCAACAGGTTCTTACTCCTAAAAAGGGACAAAGCATCCCTGATAGAGTCTATGAAGTGCTCAACACGCTGATTCGCATCTACCGCAATCCTAATCCTGACGAAGCAGCTGCCACATGGCTAAAGCTACTACTTCCTGAAGAAGAGCTTAAAGAGTTACTGCCGGAGTTTTTACAAAGCGCCATCACCTACGAAAAGCTTGTGAAGTGGTTTATTGGCGACTATATGAAGGAAATTATAGCTACTGTAGAACAGGTAAAAGTACAAGCTGTTGATACTGATAATGATATAAAGACCGCTCAAAGCTTTGTAAATAGATTTTTGCAAGACTACACTGAGCCTACTGCCCCAAAAGAGGGCCTTATTGGCTTTGGAGGCCATCTTCGCGACATCGAACAAAAAATTCTTAAAGAAGAAATCCCAGAACTTACAACGTATATCGACGCCACTGTCAGCGATATTATCCGCACACTGCAAGCGAATGGCTCATTAAGCCCAGACTTTTTGAGTAATGCTCTTAGTGCAGCACTGCCTATGCTTAACGCTCCGCCTCCAGTGCCCTCTGTGCAGGACATCACAAATGCCCTTCTTTTAAAACTCTTTGGCGAGCAAGGAGAAAGGCGCCTGCTTGTGCCTGACGTCATAAAAAGCACAGTGTGGGAAAAACTCCAGAAGAGCCTCAATAAGCTCTTTACAGAACTTACAACAGCTGATACGCGCGTACAATTTGTGCTAGAGCGCCTCATTTCGATGACATCAGATGACAAGGTGCTTGTACGAAAGAGACTAGATGAACTACATGCCAACCCAAAAAATTCAGAAAAACTATTTAGAGCGTATACCGAAGAGGTTGCGATAAAACAGCTAGAAGCCCAAAGAAAACCCGGCTTTTTCAACTGGATAACCCACTTTATTATAAAGGCTGCAACCATACTAACCTTACGGCTTTCACTTAATAAACGGCTCTATGCCTTTATATCCTCCCCTGCAAGCGACGACAAGATCAAGCATTTTCTCTTAGCAATCATGCAAAAACAAGATGTCGCACAAGACCACCTTAAACCAAACCTCAAAAAAGCCCTAAAAGCAAACAGCCTTGCCCCATTCCCAATACGTGGCATCCTCGCCTCAGCAATCCAATCCACACTAAAGGATCAAACTATCCTCTCCTTCCTGTAGGGTTCTCTAATTGCGCATTAAAGTTGCAAGATGTTTTTTCTCTTTTCCTAGAAC
>CAZEQY010000004.1:0-180043 GCA_964514655.1 uncultured bacterium | reverse complement strand
CTTAAAATCCCCTGGGAGCAATCCCGTGTGGGTTCGAGTCCCTCTCCGAGCAAGCCAAACCGCTCGAAGATAAATAGGTCCCTAACGGGACTTGAGGTTATCTTCGTTAAAGGAGCTATGGCAGTAATGCCATAGCTCCTTTATTTACTACTGAACATCATCATATAATCATTCATAATGCTGTTACACGAGTACCTTTACGTGCAGGCTTTCGATGTGTAACGGTCAATTCATAACCGAGAGCATGAAAGACTTTCAACACAGTGCCAATTTCTGGCTGTCCCTTATCTTCCATTAACTTATACAAAGTGCCTCGGCTTACTTCGGCTTTTTTGGCTAAAGCTGTAAGATTACCGTGTACTCTAATAATGTCTTTTAATGATCTCTTGAATGCATCTATATCATCATCTGCAAATGCTTGATTTAAAAAACTCAAAGCGAATTCAGGATTTTGCAGGTATTCTTCTAGCAGATCATCAAATGTTCTAAATTTTGGTTTCACTTGAATCTCCTTTTATAATCTTTTAAGTGCATCAAGGCTTGTTTGATGTCTCTCTTTTGTGATTTCTTCAGACCTCCAGCAACAAGAAGAATCACAGTTTTTCCAGTTCTGGCATAGTAAAGGCGAAACCCAGGACCAACATGAATCCTAAACTCCCATAACCCATCTTCTATTGGGTCGCAATCACCAAAATTCCCAGCTTTAATCCTCTGAAGCCTTTGGACAATTAAGGTGCGCGTATCCATGTCTTTTAACGCATTTAGCCACTCAACAAAAGGTTCGGTACCGTCTTCTGTCTTGTAAATCTCTATCCTGTAGTCCATATCTTTATTGTACACCATATTCTACAATTGTTCAACAAAATAAACACTTTTTCTCTGATGCTGTAAAGGTAGACCAAAAGCTGCTATCTGATTTTTCCATGGAAAGGCCTCCTATGACTTCGTTTTAACAAGAATAAAGACACCCATAAATAAGTGGAAGATAATTTCAAATTTTTCCAGACATATCTTAACTTTGAAAAATTGAGGAATGGGTCATAGGAATGGGTCAGGGCTGGCATTCGGGCATTAAAGGGTCAATAAACCTTAACTGATTAAATATCAGACGCTTTTAACTTAATGTCCGAATGCCAGGCCTGACCCGTTTTTTGACCCGTTTTTTCAAACACAGTTAGACTAGCGCCCTTAAAGCACGGCGTTAGGGCGGCGATGCAAATAAATGATTCTTTTGACGCTACGTGGGCCACTTTTCCCTAAACCAGTGCCCTCAGGCAAGCGCCACACTAACCATGACGAAAGACCACTCAAACACCACCCTGGAGCCTTATAGTGCCTCCAAAAAGCCTTGAGAGGGAAAAATCGAGAAGCCCCTGCATCACTTGACTGAAGTAATTGGCAGTCTCATAATAAAAGTGCTAAATTAGAGGCAAATCTAAATATCCTTATACGAAGAAGCAATACCGATGGATTATTTTTTAATGACAGACACAGAACTCCAACACGCACTAAGTGAAATCGGCAACCAGATGCAACAAATCATTGCCCCAGTCCCGCTTTCACCTGAACATTCTCCTGCAGGCATTTCACAAGAGCAAGGGAAAAAACTGCTAGAGCTTGCCGAGAAAAAGAGCCTTATCGAAGCCATTCGTCAAAAGCGGAAAAAGGCGTGATCCTCTACCACCCAAAAGAGGCGAAAAAAGGTGTCAAACTTGACACCTTTTCTAACCTCTATTCGCAGTTTCAAACGACTACACTACGGAAAAAAATATACAAAAAAAATCCAATAAAAGGGCATCCATGATACAAGAAATCCTATCAGCAATCCAAGCAGGTAAAGCAGCAGTTGACATAGCCAAAGGAATCACAACTGGCTATAAACATATCCATGAAACCCTCGACAAAATAACAGCTCTTAATAAAGATGAGGCTTTATTAGAATTAAAAACTTTTCTTTTTGAGTCTAGAAAAAGAGAACTTTCATTATTAGAACTTTGTTTTTCGAAAGACGAGAAAATAAAGCAACTTGAATTTGAATTAAGTCAAAAAAAGAGCATTAAATTGATAGACGCGGTTTTCCAAGATGGCGAAGGGCACTGCTATTGCCCAGCCTGTTACCAATCAAAAGAAGCCAGAGCAGTTCGCTTGCTCTCAGATAATCCCGATGAGAGCGAAGCCTGGAGATGTCCGGTATGCAAAAATTATTTCGAGAGCTGCAATGCTGAACTGAGACTAAGAAAGAGAGTAGAACAATACATGTTCTACCCAAAGCAAGGAAAATTTTAAGCTTTGCTGTGCTGCATTTTTGAAAAAGATAGTAGACCCCAGGATATCATAGCTTGCTAAGACAATCCGTGATAGTGTGAGGTCTGACTCTTCTCTGCAAAAAACTGATGCCGCTGGCCCGCCCTCTTTATCATTTAAGAAAATATTGTTATTGGAATAAAGTAAGTTCTAGTTTATTCTATTAACACTCAAAAACTTAAAATGAGAATTGTTATGCAATTAGTAAACCGATATGTTTCAAAGGCTTTTATAATCTCAATCATGTGCACAATTCTTCCTAGTTGCGCATCTATTGTTCATGGAACGAGACAAAAAATAGCCGTCTCCACAAATCCACCGGGCGCCATCATTTCTGATGGAGAAAATACTGTTCAAAGCCCTGGGACCATGAACTTAAAAAGAAACCAAGACTACATTTTGACAATTACCAAGCCTGGATATGAAACAGAAACAGTCAAAATCACCCACGTAATAAGCGGTGCTGTAGCTGGGAACATTCTGGCTGGTGGTTTGATTGGATGGGGCGTAGATGCAGTAAGCGGAGCCCAATGGCGGCTTGAACCAGAGACAATTACTGTGAATCTACGACCGCTGCGAGAAGGCGAATTACTGGCGAAAACACATACCACGCAGACTCTTACTCAAAAACTGGAAGAACTCAAATCACTTAAAGAAAAAAACCTCTTAACTGAGGAAGAATACAACGCAATGCGGGAACTTGCCATGCGAACTGAGAGTTCATTAGCCAGTAACGACTCTTAATGTACGAAAGGCCGTACTCTGTAATGTGCGATTTTTGCGAATCGCACATTACAGAGTACGGCCCTTTTCATTGCAGAATACGGTTTTTAGAAGATGAGCAAATCGCAAAACGTCAGGCCGCATCCAAGTATTTGCAGCAACTAGAAAGCATCGGGATTTTAAGAGGAGTTCAAGCTGGGAGAGAAAAATACTATATCAACGACCCATTTTTAAAGATATTGGCGAAGTGAAATACCCCGGGATAAGACATTTCACAGAGAGGATATGTCGCTGTTTTTGGTTTTTATCGACATATTTTCAGGATATGTCGCTGTCATCGACATATCCAAACCCTCCGAAAATCAGAAAAGTCAAAAGCCCTTTTATTAGCTCGCTTTTACTTGTTGACAAACACCTATCTGATAGGTTGTATTACATATAAGAGAGGTTATCATGGAAGCTATACACCAACAAATTTACAAGATTGTCAAGAGCATCAAGCCATTTGATGATAAAGAAATGGCTCATAAAGCCTATGCATTGGAATGGATCGCATCAGGCGCAGGGCTTTTTCGTACAGAGCCTCCAGCAACACCTGATCCTCACCTTGTCTCATATTTTTTGCTAATCGACGAAAGCAAAAATAATGTGCTCCTAGTCGATCACAAAAAAGCCCAACTTTGGCTTCCCCCAGGAGGGCATGTGGAGCCAAATGAAGACCCTAAAGAAACAGTCAAGCGCGAAGCTCAAGAAGAGCTTGGGATTACTGCAGATTTTCTGTTTCATGACCCCTTATTTATAACGGTTACAAGGACACAAGGCACCGTAACAGCGCATACTGATGTCTCCCTATGGTATGTGCTCAGAGCGGAAATGTCCACAACCTTACATTTTGATCGTGATGAATTTTATAACATTTGCTGGTTTCCAATAGACGAACTTCCACTACAACGCACCGACCCCCACCTTGAACGGTTTATCAACAAGCTTAAGGAACATAGGAGCTGTAAGCAAGAGTGCTATGGATGATTTTGTCACTGTCTCTTGTTACAAGAATTAGCTTATTTTCTAAGATCCTGTAACATTTCTCGATGAGCTACTACATTAAAGATTTGATCAAGTAACAAACTTTTTGATGTCTTGAATGCATCGAAGAATTTGCCCCCAAGAACCCCATCTTCTTGTTTTCCTAAAATAAAATCTTTTTGGTCTTCTGAAAGCTCTTGTCCTTCGCTTCCAACTAACTTGGTCCTGTCAATAGTTCTTGTTGTTGGATCAAAGGAAGCAAGGGGAATGCGAAACTTCTTATCGCCTATATTAAAGGTCATTTTATCTTCAGCGAGGTTTAATTGGAATGAATGCTGCGGCAGACCTTCTCTTGCTGCTGAAGAGACAGGATAGAACCAGGTATGCTTACTCACAAGCCATTTTTTCATTACGCTGAGATCTGGGTCTGTATCCGGCCTTAGTATATATTCACTATATGTGTTTTTTTTCTTGGCTGTCTCCGCTGTAAAGTTTTCTTTTTTTACAATTATTGGAGTTGACGTGCTGTAGTTTCCTGGGACTTCAATAAGTTCTATCGATAGATGTAAATCGGGATTGGCTGCATCGGGAGGCTCTGGACGCTCTCGAGTGCCTTTACCGGGATAAAATTCTTCTATAGGTTTGTTTGGTTTGAGTATGAGTATTGGAACGTTGTGCTCAACTTCGATCAAAAGAATGCCATCCTTGCCAGGCACCACAACTGCGGCATGGCCTGCGGGATCGTCTATCCCTTTGGATGTAACAACTACATGTTGGATCACTACATGGGCCTCTATCTTTTTTTCTGCAAGTACTTCAACTATATGTCTCGCTTTGCCTACACATGTGGAACCATAGGTACGAGAAGCCTCATCTTTTGAGTCTGGCCGAAACTTATGAAAAATTTCGACATTGCTTATACTGGGGTCTAACTTGCGCTGTTCCTCACAGAATGAGATAAATTGAGTGACAATGTGAAGGCCATTATAATCCACCCCTTTAATGATATCTGATATATATCCTTGAATGTCGTCTTTCAAGCGATCACACTCTTTTGCCTGGGGGTTAGATGTGGATATCTTATGATCACTAAATTTTGGCAATGAGCTTGCCCAAGGGGGAAAAAGTGGATGAGTGCCTTCATGCGCATGTTGCTGAATGTGGGCATTTACATTTTTGGCTGTTTCTGTAACGGGAAGTGCTGTTTTGCTTTCGGCATTACCAAGCTCACTTACGCGTCCGGCAAGGGGATTCTCCTTTTTCTTTGCATTCAAAGGCATGCTAGTAGAAGTGGGCCATATGGGCTGTCCTGAAGGCAAGGAACCGGCATCACTCGTATTCATAGCACCCCCCTTTCATTCAGAATTTTTCGCACGAATTATGTCTAATGCGACATCAAAAGCAACAGCAGGGTCCGTCATCACGTCAGGGATAACTCCCTCCCCTTCCCAGTTGGTTTCTGTGTATGGACTATGAGCTTTGCCTGTAGAAATAACTGCAAGCATCTCTTCTTGTTCAGACACATTGTATAGTGTGCAAGGATTTGCACCACCTGATGTAACATTCCCTATAATTTGGGCACGGCCCAGGTTTTTTAAATCATAGGCAAACTCTTCGCCACCTGAAAAAGTTCTTTCAGATGTTAATATATACACTGGTGTATCTAACATTCTCCGTTCAGAGGAAATCTCTTCTTCTGGCAAGGAAGCAAATTCGGCAGCAGGCTTATCGCGATACTGAATGGTGTTTAGAGGCACTCCCGAAGTGAGAAAATAGCTTAAAAAGTGCTCTACGACTTTTGGATCGCCGCCATCATTCTGTCGTAAATCTATGATGATACTAGACGCGTTGCGGACAGTGTCCATAGCGCCCCCAATTGCCTTTCGAATGTCTGCTTGAATGGCGGCCTCTTCATCTCTAATGGCTTGTTTCATCTCTTTAGATGCCGCTTCGCCCCCATTTTTGCCATCAAGAACATCGTCTGGAACAGCATAATTAAGAGGAAAGCACCGTATGTCAACATAGCCGATGTCGGTGCCTTCTATTATCTTAGATTCTTCAATTCCATATTTTTCCCTCTCAAAGCTCGCGTGGATTTCTTTTAGCTGGTTTAGGCCTGCTTGGTGAGGAATTTTAGGCTGTTCTTGAGGAATAGCAGCAGGCACCTCTAGCATTGGTGTCTTTGAGACAAATTTTGGTTCCTTGCCTTCCCATACAAATACATTAACGTGTTTATCGTTAGTAATTGCTCGTAAATCCGATGTTAAAACCTGAGCAAGAACAACAGGATCAAGGATGTGATTGTACGCGCCCTTTTCTAAATTCTCATCGAGCTTTTGCTTACACTCCTTACCAACTGCACTTGAAATATATTCGCTTTCAAATTTTTGACCAAGAACGGTGACAATTTTCCTTATGGTTGGAGCCTCAAGTTGCCGAGAAGTTGTAAGATGAGTAATACCCCTTTGACCTAAATTATGTTTTACCTCGTCCAAAGAGGAAAAGTCACCATGGTCTTGGAGCGCAGTAAGAATTTGTTTGGCAGAAGTAATATCTTTATCTGAAGAAAGAACAGCATATGAACTCTTACCAATAGTTACACAATCTTCGGGGTTGGCCGCTTCATTCTTTTGAAATAAGAGCTCATGCGCCCCACTATCATCCGAGTATGATAACTTAAAAGAATCTATACCCATTCTTTTACCCATTACTTATCCACCCTCATTATAAAATTATAATTAATTATAAGCAATTATTAATTATCGCTGTATGGTGCTGTATGGTGATTGACAAAATTAAACTCAGCGGTTATAGTAACAAAAAAATTTATAACCAAAGGCAGTAGCATGCAAGCAGTACAGGGTTTGAGAGTAACAATTGCTCGTCATGGCGAGACTTCATGGAACGCTATAAAAAGAATTCAAGGACAACTTTCACATTATACGGAGCTAGATGGCACTACGGTAGATGTCACCCTCAGCGAAAAGGGCGTCACCCAGGCAAAAACATTAGCTTCCAAACTTTCTGACGTTGCCTTTACCCACTGCTTTTGCTCCGACCTCAAGCGCGCAGTTGATACTGCAAAACACGTTAAAGAGGGCTCAAAATTCCCTCAGGAATTTGTGCCAGATGCACGCCTTCGCGAACGCTCCCGTGGCAAGTGGGAAGGAAAATTTGAACACGAATTTGCCGCTGCCCCAGCAGAAGACAAAAAAGATGCTGAAACGGATGAATCCATGTGCTCAAGGCTATTTGCCTTCTTAGATGAAAAAGCTCAGCAAATAGAGTCCGGCAATGTATTAATAATTGGACACGAGCGCGTAATATCAAATATTTATATAAAAATAATGGGCTTATCACTTGAGGCAAATAAGCTTGACGTCTCTCACACAGGCACCATCACGCTTCTTTATGCCAATAAATCCTGGGAACTAATTGAATCTCAGGGAATCGTAGCTAAGTAACATGCCAGGGCTGGCATTCGGGAACTAAAGGATCAATCCGAGAACTTCACTGGTTAAACAATGGATTGCTATACTTTTTTACTCGCGATAAAACTCTTTCTTAAACACGTGTAGGATGGGTTTGCCATCTTGGCCTTTTGTGAAATAAAAGGCAGCTAGAGGACCGGGCTCTTGTGTGAGGAAGATAGACTTTGGCTCTCCAAGGTGGGTAATTGTGTAGGGAGGGCAATCTTTTTTTAGAAGGGTATGTGTAGACACTTCTATTACCTCGTCATGAGAGCGATAGGTGCCGGCATATTCTTGAGCCCATTTTTCCCTATCTTGAACAGCCTTGACCTCATCAGGTGTGCAAAGAGGGCTGCACATGGGAAGTGATTCACTATCTTGCCATGTACACTCTTTTGCAACCGCTCTAAGCACATCCTCCCACAACATCGCGCCGTTATCTGAATCAGTCATGATGCATGCGCCCTGTTTTTCACTGTTGCCAATAAGGACGCACGTAAAGCCCGCATTTTCTCCTGGATGATGAAAGACCACGGAATTTTGCAACTTGTCTACCCACAGGCCAAGACCATTTGGTGTATCTGGAGTTTGTGCTGTCAGCATCTTCTCGGCAAGATCTTTTGTGATGATGCGTGAGTCTTCGCCATTATAGGCCTTTTGTATGCACATCGCAACTTTGATCAGATCTTCTGGCGTTGAGTATAGCCCCGCTGCAGCGTGTTCAGGATATGCTAGCTGTATAGGCTTTTGATCACGATCATGACCCATTGCAGTCGGTTTATTGTCAGTTTCGGGATGAAAGCTACTATTTTTCATGCCAAGAGGTATAAATACACGCTCCTCTACAACGTCTGCAAAGGGCTTTTTGCAGACAATTTCCACAATTTTTTGCAAAAGCATTGTCCCACCGCCAGAATAGGCAAAATGCGCTGTATCCGGAAGATGATCCAACTTTACTTCCTTGATGATCTCATCTGTTGTACAGGTTGTCCCAGGGATACGACCTCCAAAGCCATGAATAGAGGTCCCTGCAGTGTGTGAAAGCAGGTGAAGAATAGTCATCGTGTGCTTTTCATCTAGCTCTTTATCTGGCTGCCAATAGCCCTCTAAAAGCTTGCAGGCATCACTATCCAATCTCAAAATATTGTCCTTTACAAGCGATAACACCGTAAGCGCACACACCGTTTTGCTTATCGAAGCAGCTTGCAAGAGATGCGCTTCTTTTTCGAGCGTGCCATACCCCTTATGACAAGTTGCATCGTGGTCAAATAATGCTATACGTACCCCGGGAACCTTATACTCATGCATAAGGTTTTCAAGAGTGCTCACACGTGTAGCACCGTCACATTTTGGATCAAACACCTGAATGCAGCTTTCTATCTTTGCAAGGTGCGCCGCTACTGTTTGCGGAGCAAGTATTGAAAGTGCCACTGCCTGAACTCGCCTCTCGCACATAACGTTTGTTGCCTTGCATGCCTTAAATCGCTCATGAAGGTCTGCCATAGAAAGAACGTTTGAAGGCTCAAGTTTCAAAGCTGCTAAAGCAGCTTGTTGCCCAGAGACCTTATACCGCTTTGTCTGCTCATCTTGCTTGAGCATAACTTGATGTTCTTGGCCTGCTATAGAAAAATTATAGAGATAGTCATTCATATACATTAGTATATATAAATATTTTGGCATTTTGTCAATGCATGGAATCTCACATTTATTTGTGGGAAGCTCCCATGCAGTGGTACTTAAGCTGCACGTAGCCAAAATCATAAATTTTGGAATCTGTAAGAGTAAGCGTTTGGTCGTGTTGTAGGGAGGTAAAGAGAGGGATGCCACTGCCAAGTAGTACTGGAACTATTGTCAGGGTCATATCATCTACAAGTCCTGCTTGCAAAAAGCGCTGGATAGTTTCGGCGCCGTCAAGATAGATGTGCGTCGCACCATCAGAATATGCTTTTGCAAGAATCTCTTTTGGCTCGCCGGAATAGGTAGACACTGTCTTTTGCAGCTCTATAGGTATGTCTATGCCCGTTCTCGTCAAGACGAGAACGCGCTTATCTTTATAAGGCCAGCTGCCAAACGAAAGCACCTGCTCAAAGGTTTTTCTACCCATGATAAGTAGGTCTATAGAATTGAGGAAGTCGCTAAAGCCGCAGTCTTCACCTTGGGTCACTCGTTCATTTGCCTTATCAAGCCAATCTAAACTGCCATCAGAGCGTGCGACATAGCCATCAAGGCTAAGCGCCAAAAATATTGAGACTTGTAGAGCTATCATGCAATACGTCTTCCTTTAAGTATCTCAAGTTTTTTTGCGACTTCTTTTTGTACAAAAGTGTGTTTATGCTCATCTGCAAGACGTGCAAGATAGCGTAGCGCCTCTTCTTCCTTTGCCTGCTCTGCGCGCACGGCTGTTTCAAAGACCTCGGTAATCTGATCGGGGGTTTCACCTCCAAAGATATAGTCGCGCTTGCCTTTAGTCATAAATGGAGAACGGTCGATGTTGCCCTGGTGAAGGTCGCTGATTGCCTTTCTAAAGGCTTCTAGCCGCCCTTTTGCCGCCTCGTCTGTAAAGGAATTTGCAAGCCGTGGCATTGTGCATGTCTTGCCAGGATGTTCTCTATAGGCAAGCTTAAGCTCGTCCATGTAGGCTTTTAAGCCTACAAGAAATCGCTTATAATCATCTGTTTTAGCAAGTCCTGTATAGGTAAGTGGCTCAATCGACAATATGCTCTGATTTGGTTGAGAAACGCCCGTTGGTGCAATTCCGCCAGTGCCTTCCGGATAATAAATTCCCTTAGTGTGTCTCATATAGACCGTCAATACAGGCACAAGGTGGTCTTGCTCATATTCTGCTTGGAGTGTCGCATGAATCCAGTTAAGTAATTTTTGAAGCACTTCTCGACCATGTTCAGGACTTTCTATCGTAATCAGAAAGTTATTATCCACAAATGGATTATCCGTATAGGTGTCTAAAAGATGATAGGCCTCTGCCGACTCATGCACCTGAACCACTTTTTTCTTAACACCAAAGGTCTTTAACGCTGCAGCTTCTAACACAAGCTTAAAAAGCCGCTGAAGATCGGGAGTATTTGTAATATACTGAATGATGCCATCTGCCGCGTTAGTTTCTATGTAGTTAATTATTGTCGACAGGTTGTGGGGTATAATGCGCTCGGTAACTCGCGCATCAGTCGGTTCAAATGTCGTATAGCGAAATGAGTGAGCACGACGATCAGGTAGAGGTATATAGTGCCCAACAAAATGATCTTCTTCAAAGGGATTTCTCTTGTTCATCACACCTGCAACTTCAGAAAAACGTAGCAGCTGGTCAGTCCTTTTTAACCTATATGCAGGCACAATACCTTCTAGCACCATATCAAGCACAATAAACCCAGCTCCAAGGTGGCAGTCGCGAACGCGGGCAAATAGTTCAGGATCAACCTCCTTTGACAATGTGCGAATGTTGCCCTGAGGGTCTATTACCCTCATGCTCACAACATAGGTAGAGAGCGGGCGATATTTACTTGATGGACCGTAACTTCCTGTACCTGTCAATGCCCCTACCCCAGAGACATACTGCACAGTGGGCTGTGTGGCAACAAACGCAAGTTTTCGTTTTAATAGATACTCTTCAGCATCGCGCATTCGTAGACCAGCGGGCATCCTGAGGTAGGTTTTATCACCAATACTGAATACACCTATAATTTTTCCTTGATATTCGGGAGGAAAGTTCACGATAACATCTGCGGTACACCCCTCTTGATCACCCGTAGTTGCCATGGGAGAGAGTGAAAAAGAGTCTGTATAAATCTTTTCAACCTGCTCATCAATCTCTCTTCCTCCACATAGTCCTCGTTTAATTGGCACTGGAATAAGTCGCTCTTCAGCTTCCGCCTCGTCTTTATCCCAGCCTGCAAGGGGCGCAACCACAATGGGAGAACTCTCCCCATTAGCTAAATTCCAGGTATAAATACTAGATACCATCTCTGCCAACCGTTCACCCGCATCACCCACGCTCACCTTATAGCCAAAGGTGTGCAACGTATGATTCATATTGTGCCAGTCAGATTTTTTTCCTCCATGCTGGCCCATGAGCTTTTCGAGAAAGTCTAGTCGCATTGAAACAGGTTCCATAATGTGCTCCTAATTGATGTGGGCTCACATACTAGTGGTTGACAGGCCAAGTGTCAATACGCTACCATCTGGTTTATTATGAAAAATATAGTCTTTGCAATTTGCCTTTTAGCAACCTACCTGCTTGAAAGTGCTGAAATTTCTCGCGCGCACCTCTTGGGTCAGTTTGATCCAAAAAACGATGCCCTATTTGTCATAGTGCCAGAAGCCTATTCTGCAAAAGAAAGTACGCAGTATCTGCGTAAAGAAGCTATGGACGCCTTCTCTAAAATGGCAGAAGCTGCAAAACAAGATGGCATAACACTTAAAATAGTCTCTGCAACAAGAACGTTCTATGCCCAAAAGGCCATATGGGAAGCAAAGTGGAGCGATAATGCCAAAAGCTATACAAAGCCGCACGAGCGAGCAAAGCATATCCTGCGCTATAGCTCTATGCCAGGAACATCGCGCCATCACTGGGGAACAGACGTCGACATAAACAGCGTAGAGCCGGAATACTTTGCAAGCGGACAAGGTAAGTTAGAATTTGAGTGGCTACAAAAAAACGCTCAAAGGTTTGGCTTTTTTCGGCCCTACACCTCAAAAGATGCCAAAAGGCCCGTTGGCTATGAAGAAGAAGAGTGGCACTGGAGCTACTCTCCCCTCTCAAATGAATATACGCGTCAGTATGTAGCGAAAATACGCTACGAAGATATAGAAGGCTTTCGCGGCTCTGAAACAGCTAAGCAATTACGCGTCATCGCAAACTACGTACTAGGCATCAGTAAATCACCATGAAACTTATCACCTTAAACATCTGGGGCGGACATGTAAATACCCCCCTGTTAGACTTTATCAACGAGCATAAGGACGTCGATATATTTTGCCTGCAAGAAGTCTACCTTAACGCTCAAGGCAAAGTGTCAAGCGATGATCGCCTTGTGCACCTAGACATCTTTGCGGATATTGGCAGGCTGCTGTCGGAGCATAGAGGCATATTTCGCCCTGTTGTGAACGACAGCTACGGCGTGGGTATATTTATCAAAAACAGCGTCGCTATACTCGATGAAGGAGCCTTTGAGGTATATCAAAACCCCTATTTTTCTGGCATGGGAGCAGACCACATGCGGATCTTGCAGTGGGTATTACTTGAAGCTGATAACAAGCGCTATAACGTGATGAACTTTCATGGCCTCTGGAATGGCAAGGGCAAGCTTGATGCCCCTGAGCGGATTATCCAGTCTCAAAAGGTAAAAGAGTTTATGAACGCTTTAACAGTACCAAAAATTTTGGCTGGCGACTTTAACTTGCGCCCCGACACTGAAAGTTTTAAGATCCTCGAAGAAAACATGACTAACCACGTAGCTCTTCATAATGTTACCTCGACAAGAAGCCGCTACTACCCTAAAGACGAAAAATTTGCTGACTATATACTCACCTGCCCCGACGTCAAAGTACACCACTTTGAAGTAATTGAAAGGGATGTGTCAGACCATTATCCACTCTATATAAGCTTTAGCTAAAGATGCGCCTTGCCCTGCGAAATGCCACCTTCATTACCATGTGCGACAAGCTAGCAACGGCAACAGCCTGCGTGATAGAAGATAACAAAATCTTATGGGTTGGAGAGGAGCGCGCTCTTAGTATACCTGTAGACGAAGTACTAGACCTGCAGGGCGCCTATGTCTATCCGGGATTTATCGACACCCACGCTCATATATTCTATGAAGGGTATATGAAGCTGCACGAGCTCAGGCTTACTGACTTAGCGAGTAAAGATGAGATCTTAGAACGCGTCTTAAAAGCTGTCCAGCAATCAGAGCCCGGCAGCTGGATAGTTGGTAATGGCTGGGATGAACATCTCTGGCATGACCATACGTTGCCAAGGGCATGTGAGCTAGATGAAGTCTCTCCAAATAACCCCGTTTTTTTGCGAAGAATAGACTGCCATGGAGCATGGGTAAATAGCCTCGCTCTACAAATTGGAGGCATAAATGAACATACAGCAGATCCTCATGGCGGCAAAATATACCGAGATAAGAATAACAAGCCAACAGGCATTCTTCTTGATAACGCGAAGAGCCTGCTATTTCCCTATATGCCAAAGCCGGAAGAGCAGGATGCAAGGTCGCTCATAAAGCATGTCCTTAACTGCTGCTTAGAGCTTGGCATAACTACCATTTGCGATGCTTCTATGACTAAAGAGCAAGTAGATGCCTGTAGAGAACTAAGTGCACGTGGTGAGCTACCTGTACGCATATCTGCCATGGTCAAAATGCCATCACCCGCTTCTGAAATAGGCCCAGAAAGCTATGGACCATTTTTTGAAGTGCGTGCAGCTAAGTTTTTTATCGATGGAGCATTAGGATCGCGCGGGGCATGCCTTTTTGAGCCATATGCAGATGCACATGGCGAGTCGGGGTTATTGCTGTGGCATGAAAAAGAGCTCCTTTCTCTTTTAGATAAAGCCCGCTCAATGGGCTTTCAGCTAGCAGCCCACGCTATTGGCGATAGAGCAAATCACGTTATACTAAATGCCTACCAAAAAGTCCCAAGTCATCGCCCGCGGATAGAACATGCCCAGCTTATAGCAAAAGATGATATTGCACGCTTTAGCGACCTTGGTATCATTGCAGCCATGCAGCCACTTCATATGTCAGCAGATATGCACTGGGTTGAAAAACGCCTCGGAAAAGAGCGCGCCCAAAATAGTGCCTACCTCTGGCGATCGCTACTAGATGCGGGATGTATAGTTGCAGGAGGCTCTGATGCCCCTATCGTTGACCTTAACCCCCTCTTAGGCATCTACACCGCCATCACAAGGCAAGATCTTTTTGGTAATCCCTCAGGTGGCTGGAACGCTAAAGAGTGTGTAACGCCCTATCAGGCCCTGCGAATGTATACGATAGATGCCGCTTACGCATGCTGTAAAGAGCATGAACGGGGTTCTATAACCCCAGGAAAGCTAGCAGACTTATGCGTTCTTCCAGACAATATCCTCACCTGCCCTCCCAAGAAGCTACTTACTATGACTCCACTGCATACATTTGTAGATGGCAAAAATACTAAAGTCCCTTAAACAGCTTGCCTAGCTCTTTCATTTTCTCTGATGCCGGATTGACCTTTTCACTCAATAGTTTCTCAGCCTTGTCTTGAATACCTTTGTCTACCACCCTAAGCGTTTTTACGACTTCGATATCATGCTTCAAATAAAAGAACCTACCTTCTTGAGAATAGGTCGCATGCTCCTCTTGGAAGTGGCTATATACTGAGTCGACAGAACTCAAAATGGCATCTCGCACCTTTTTAGTATTAGACGTGCCAGTAATCCAGCACCAAAATCGCCCAAAGATATCGTATCGAGAAATAGCCTCAATCTTATTATCTTTTCCAACCGCAAATATATCGTTTGGGTTTTTAGCAAGTGTAAGCAGGTTCTCGCGGGCAAGTGAAAATCCATATCAGATCTCCATCTCTAATAAGCCCACATATAGAATGTATCGTATGATTTATGCAACTCTTATGCCGGGTTTTGGGGAGCTTTCCAAAGAGGCTGTAGGAGTAGCTCCTGCTGCTGTACCGAGTATTCTCCCGTGGGATCGCAATGAATCTTAGAAACAGTTTGCCGTCCAGTAACTGAAGTTTGGTAGCGCATTTTTGGCTTGTCTACACTAACTATCTCTGCTATAACAGCTGCAACTTCTTCAGCATGTTGTCCGGCAGCTAGCCTCTCTTGCATCCATGTAAGGGCGTTTGGCATAAATCCATCATAGATAGCAGTTTTTTTTGTCCGGCGACTTCCTAACTCTGTTGACTCCTTCATAAAGTGTGTAGCTGTAGTACCGGGCTCAACAACAACGACATCGATATTCCATTGGTGGGCCATAGCACGAGCCGCTTCTGATAACCCTTCTATTGCAAATTTTGAAGCTGCATAAATATCCCATCCGGGCGATGGGCGAACGCCTGAGGTGCTGCTTACATTGATGATCAACCCACTATTTTGGTTTCTCATAATAGGCATCACCTCTTGCATAAGACGCATGGTTCCAAAGAAATTTACATCAAAAACTCGCTTTGCCTGCTCGATTGTCACAAGCTCAAAAGGTCCAAATACAGCGCATCCGGCATTATTTATAAGAACGTCGATGCGTCCTTCTTTTGTCACTATACGTTCTACTGCCCGTTGAACACTTATATCGTCCGTTACATCAAGCTGTATGTCCTGATTGCCACCTCGTGAGGAGGCATATACTTTATGGCCAAGAGCTGCAAGTTTTTTGGCAGTCTCGCATCCAATGCCGCGAGAGGCACCTGTAATGAGTATAACCTTTTCATCACTTGCACCAAGATGAATAGCTGCTAAAAGAAAAATTAATACTAGTTTCATGAATTTCCGCGAAAATACTCTTCAAAATGCGCTTTATGCTGATCAAGATGTCTATGATCTGTTAGCTCGGAGATATGTATGGGCACAACAGTTATATAGCCCTTTTTTAGCCAGTGAACATCGCTATCATCTTCATCAAATGTAGCAAGCCTGCCTCCAAGCATATAATGAGCCTGAGAGTGTTTTGTAGGAGATTCTGTCCAAAATTCTCTACCCTGACGCACCATCTTAAGACCCTTGAATTCTTGCTCCTTAATAGAAGGAAAGTTTATGTTTAAAAAGCTCCCTAGAGCAAGTGGATGCGTACGTACATATTCTATAAGCCTTGGTATAAACTCTTCAGCCATACTGTAGCTACTAGCATCATAACATGATAGCGCCATGCCAGGGATGCCATGAAGCACGCCCTCAATCACCGCACCACAGGTGCCGCTATAAAGAACATTGCGACCAGAATTGCTGCTGCTATTAATACCTGATAGGATAAGATCTGGAAGGGCATCTTTCATGACCACACTTAAGCCAAGCTTTACGCAGTCTGCAGGTGTGCCGGTAACAGTCCAGCTTGATCTATCGCCCATCTGTTTAAGCATGAGTGGCTCACGCGTAGTGATAGAAAGGCTCGTTGCAGACTGCTCTACACTAGGAGCTACAACCACAGCATCGCAACAGGTAGAAACAGCATTATACAGATGGCTTATTCCAGGGGCCTCTATTCCATCATCATTAGTAATCAGTATGCTGGGACGCGGCTTCACAAAAGAGGTCATCTTCACAACTTTGTTCATAAACCTGGCGTGTTACAGAGAGCGTTGCAAGAGCAGTATCCACGCATTCTTTGCCCATATTTGTCTTTATTCCTGTTACACGCTCAAGTGCTTGTTGCTCGTTATTGGTTGTTAATACACCAAAAATAACGGGAATTCCATAATCTAAAGAAACTCGCTGGCAACCTTGGCTTACAAGCTCACATACGTAGACGTAGTGATCTGTTTCACCGCGGATAACGCAGCCAAAGGCAATAATAACATCATAGGTAAGGCTCTCTGCCATCGCCTGGGCAACAACGGGAATTTCAACCGCTCCTGGCACCCATGTAGCTGTCACCTGACTTGGATCAATAGCAAGTTCTTTTAAACGCGCTACAGCACCTTCATATAGGAGTTTAGTGATGTGGCCGTTAAATTGGCTCGTGACGATGCCAATGCGGAAAGGGCCCGAAACTGGCTTTGCAGTAATGAGGTTCATGCAGAAATCTCCATTGTAAAGGACAGTAGGTGTCCTAATTTATCTCGCTTTGTTTCTAAATACTGTACGTTATCACTAGTGGGCACCATTTCTAGGCTCACGCGCTCTATAACGTTAATGCCATACTGTGTGATGCCTTCGATTTTTTTGGGGTTATTAGTGAGTAGTCGCACATTGGGCACCTCAAGGTATCTGAGTATCTGAGCAGCAATGCCGTAGTCGCGCTCATCTGCTGAAAAGCCAAGTTGCTTGTTTGCTTCTACTGTGTCCAGCCCGCGATCCTGCAAGGCATAAGCCCGAATTTTGTTTACCAAGCCTATACCGCGGCCTTCTTGACGCAGGTAGATAAGCATGCCTCCCTCTTCTCCTATTCTATCGAGTGAATGTTCCAGCTGCCAGCCGCAGTCGCAGCGGCTAGAGCCTAATAGATCACCTGTAAAGCATTCTGAATGTATGCGCACTAAAACCGGCTTACGAGGGTCTTCAGATTCTTTGATAAGCACTATGTGCTCAGCACCGTCAATGTTGCTTTCAAAGGCACGAATTTGAAATACGCCGCGATTAACAACAGGCATCTTTGCGCTTGCAACTTCACGGATCAGGCAGTCATGATACATCCTATAGTAGGCAATGTCATCTACAGAAAGCATGGGTAGTTTGTTTGTCTTGGCAAACAAGATGAGCTCTTCTCCCTTAGCCATGGTGCCATCTGGATTCATAACTTCGCAAATTACCGCCATGGGCCCAAGTCCTGCAAGGCGCATAAGATCAACACCGCCCTCAGTATGGCCTTGACGGCCAAAGACACCCTTATCATTTGCAAGTAAAGGAAACACATGACCAGGAGTAACAAAATCCTGAGAGCGACTTGTAGGATCACATGCACGTTTGATGGTAGTTGCACGGTCAGCCGCAGAAATACCAGTAGATATCCCGACAGCGGCTCCAAACGAAGTCATAAAGTGAGGTGTAATAGATGCTGAAGCACTACGCCTTGGCAATAACGCTATTTCTAGGCGCCTACTTTCACTACTTGGCATCGCAAGGCAAACAAGACCCCCATTTTGGATCATAAAGTTGATAGAAGCAGGCGTTGCAAATTCTGCCCCAATAACCATATCCCCTTCATTTTCACGATTTTCATCATCTACTAAAATAACCATCTGGCCTTGTCGCAAGGCAACTAGGGCATCGTGAACTTTTGCAAGTCTTATTGACATTGTCTAACTCCCGCATCACTGTTCGGCAACACTGTATATATTTTTTGCAGAATTTACAACAATTTTTGCTAACATGTCATATTCAAGGTTTACACAAGAACCTACAGTCATTTCTGCAAGGTTTGTAATGGCTAAAGTATGCGGAATGAGCATGATGGTAAAACCGTCAGATGTCACTTTATTGATGGTTAGACTTACGCCATTTATTGCTATACTGCCCTTAGGAACAAGATATTCAAGATTTGATGTAAATCGCACAAACCAAAAATCAGCGTGCAGCTCAATCTCTGCAACAGTTGCCATGACATCAACGTGGCCTGTAACAAAATGGCCGCCAAGGCGATCTCCAACCCGAAGAGAGCGCTCAAGATTCACGCGAGAGCCTATAGAGCGTAGCCCTATCGTAGTTACCGCAAGAGTTTCAGGAGAGACTTCAACAAAAAACCGTCCAAGAGAAGGCTCTAAGGCTGTTAAACAGACGCCATCGACGGCAATGCTTTCTCCGACAGCAATATCTGTAAAATTTGATCGAATAGTAATTTTAAGCCCTTTTGCCGTGCTGACAATTGCTTCTATAACCCCTGTATGATCAACTAATCCAGTAAACATTATACCCTCTCCATTTCACAAACGACATCGTCGCCAACTTGAATCCATTTTTTTTGTGTAAACTGCTCCAAATGCACCCGAGTACTAAATGCCGACTGCGCATCTAGCCCCAGCCACTTTGCTGCACAGTATATATGCAGCGTATCTACATAGTTGCGAGCAAGAAGCGACTCTAGCAATATGCCGCCAGCTTCTACCCACAAATCATGTACCCCATCGCGGCCAATATAGTTTATTACCTGATCTAAATCAAGCTGCCCATCTTGTTCTAGAATGGGGACAAAGCTAATGTTGCCCACCTTATAGGGTGTCAACCTACATGCTGGGGAATAAAAGACAGTCAGCCTATTTGTATTTTGCCAAATTTGATACTCATCAGTTAGGCAGAGATTTCGATCGAGTATATATATTGGCTTTGATTCAGTACCGCGTATATCAAGTCTTGGATTGTCATGTATAATCGTCTTGGCAGTAGTCAAAATGGCATCTCGGCACTTTCGCGATTCGTAGGTTCGCTCTTTTAATTCAGGACCGGTGATAGCTACACGGATGCCTTGTGGCCCTGCGATTTTTCCATCTAAACTTAGGGCAATTTTTGCTGTGACCCACGGCCTTGAAGTTTGATGCCAGTGAGCATAGCTCCTATAAAAAGCGTCAATTTCAGCAAGAGGCATATGTATAAAATTAGAATCGGCAACTAGAGGGTTTGGATCCTTATATCCATAGAACACTTCGCTGATGCCGGCTTCAGAAATAGCTTTTGTACAAGGAGGTGTACGTCCATAGTGAGAGCAGGGCTCTAAAGTAACATATAGAGTTGCGCCTTGGGCTTTAGCACCCAAGCCTTTTAGGGCTTCAACTTCAGCATGAGGCATACCGCAGGCATAGTGTGCACCTGTACCAATAATAGTTTTGTCTTTGACGACAACAGCCCCAACTGCAGGGTTTGGAGCACAATAGCCTCGCCTTGTTTTAGCTAAAGCTAGAGCCTGTTGTAAATAGTGCTGATGCATGCTAGTCCTGTAGGTGGGGGCCTAAAGAGGCCCCCCAATGTATTAGTTTGTGACGCTGATGTTGTCGAGGGGATCAAGAATCCCGTTGTTGTCGACAGCAGCCGGTGGATTGCCAACTTGCCATGTACGAATTGGCGTAAAGGCCGGAAGACCTGTGTAGTTGTCAAGAGCGTCTGGGTTGTATGCATAATTTTTGGCATAGGAATTTAGGTTGTTTGTAGCATCTTCTATTCCATAGACGCTATTGGCTGTAATCTCGTTATTCTCAAAGAGATTAGAGACGGTATTTGCACCTCGTACAAGTATGCCAACACCATTTCCTTTAAGTATGGAGTTAACAACTGAAGACGAAGTTGTGCCATTTTCAATCGACACTCCAGCACCAATGCCTGGGTTGGATGTATTGACATTGCCCTCAGCAATGCAGCCATCGATTATGATCTGGTTTGGATTGACGACGATAGTGGTAGGAGGATTTTCTCCTACTAAAAAGCCTGCCACTGTAGTCCCTTCAAAATCACATGAGTGATTTAGGCTCGTACAGTTTTTATAGACGATATTGGCAAAGTAGCCACCTTCAGGGAATATGCTGGCATAAAATCCACCAACCTTCACTGGAGTTCCGCCAGGTTGCGCAATATTGCCAATTGCAACACAATCTTCTAAAAGCACATTTGATGCATTGTCGCAGTCAAAACCAAACACTCCACCGCCACCACCATTTTGATCGATGCTGTAGTTGGAGTTGCCTTCGGCTGTGCAATTTTTGAGGACGCATGAATTAACAGTATTAATATCAAAACCAACGCAGCCACCACCAGAGAGACCTGTATCGCTTGTGGCAAGATTAAAGCTTGCCTCACAATTGCTCACTTCTATATTTGACTCAGCCACCTGAATGCCGGTGCAGAATTTTCGTAAATCAAGGTTTTCTGATTTAGCTACGTTAAAGTTGCCTTGAGAGTTCGTCAAAACACCGCCATCAACATTATAAACGGCTATTCCCGCAGAAAATGCTCGTTCTACAGTTGGAAAATTAGACACATTTTCATTTCCCTGGCAGTCTTTGATAACAAGGCTTGTGCCAACTAAAGGAATAATTCCAACAGTTTGTGAGCCTATATTTTTATTGCCTGCACAACCTTCGACAATGGCATTATTAAAGAAGTTTAGCTCAATGCCCTCTGTAAAGCCTGAATCAGGATCTGAGCTATTGTCGTGAGCGAGGCAGTTTTTGATGAGGATATTGTCTGTAAAGAATGTAGAGATAGCCTCTGTGTCTATTAGAGAAGTGATTCCCGAGATTTCGCAATTTTGAATTATGCAGTCTGTTGTGCCATAGACACCAATGCCAGAGCGGGCGTTATAGGGCGCAAGGTCCGTTGCGGTGTCTATCTTGCCGCAGTTATTTACGATGATGTTTTCAATAACAATGCCGTGGTGATCATCCGGTGAAAGGTTGTCACTTTTTACAAGCACCCCGTTATTAGAAAAGTCATGTATCCGTCCATTTTTTATGGTCACAAAATTATACCCAGACTCTACAACGATAGCGGAGATGTCATCAAAGCCATCAAAGCTTGCTGGGCACTGAGATAATACATGTGTACTTAGGTCTAGGATTACATCATCAGATTTGATTGTAATAGCTGGCACATGCTCATAATACGGCTTAAAGGCCACATTTTCTGAGAGGCAGTAGTAGCCCGGGCGCGTAAGTACAACACCTTTTTTGCCAAAATGGTCGCAATTTAATATATACTTTTTAAGACAGCTACCCTTGCGGTGCGACTTATGAGATGATTTGGATGATTGCGATTTGTGAAAGGCCTGTACGCGAGGCGTTTTAAGCGTCTTGCGGCTTTTTGCAGGTGCCTTTTTAAAGGCTTTCCGATCTACTTTTACCTTGTTATAGACCCGAGCAAGACTATCATGAAGCTGCCTTCCCGAACTAATGGAACTTTCATACCAGGTAAGAAACTTCTGAAGCTTCTTTGTGGTGATATTCAAAGACCGCTCGTTCTTATCGTCTTGAACAGCAGGCTTTACAGCCGTAGTAGAAGCTGCACAATGCGCTCCAATACCCATGAAGAGCACGCCAATAAACAAATGCTTACGCATAATTTTGTCTCCTTGTCAAAATTTTTACACATCGACGAAGACAGTAAATTATTCCTTTTTTTTTGCAAAGACCAAAAAGAATCCACTCCAAATTCTACAATTCAGGCATCGCAACCCGCATTGCCTCGGGGGTTTTCCAGTGGTTTTCGGCCTCATAGCAGTAGAGCTCTACGTCAAGGCCTTGCTTCATGCGCTCTATAGAAATGGGCTGGGAGGTAGCTTTGTCAATAAGCACTAAGAGATCAGGCGATGAGCCTATTGTAAAGCCATCTCGGATTGCAAGGAGGTATTCATTTTGAAAGTGAACTTGAGTGGCATCTGATAGGTCTATTATGCCTTTTAAAAAGCCGCCTTCTAAACGAGGGGTAAAGGCTGTGACAATCCCTTCAGCTATTTTAGTGCCAGGAATTTGCTTTTGCTGGAGCATAGCGCCAAGCTTCATAGCTTTTGAGTAAGACCCAAGAACAAGTAAAGAAGCCGCCTCTTGCTTACGCATCACATAGGTACCTAAAGCAGTAACTGAGCCTGAATTTGCTGTAAATAGGCGCGCTAATCGTTCTATTTCGTGCACGTTAGTGCTTTCAACCGTCACGCTATTGCCTGCAGCATCAGCTAAAAAGCAAGGCGATGGGATATAGCCCATAAGCGCAGGCACTGTCATGTGAAGCTGCGGAAACGCCCTGCCGATCAGATCTGCATCAACTATAGAAACGCCCATGCGCCCTGCGTGGGCAAGGGGCGTAAGGCCGTTGCCGCCACCAATTTCTAGCGGTATAAGAGCGGCTACCTGTTCATCGTAGTAGCGCTCCACGCGCTCTATCACAAGTTGAAGCTCTTTAAAGCCTGCTATCTCCTCTCCGGGATCAAGCGGCGCCCCCATAAAGCCTATAGGCAAGATAAGGCCATCTTGTTTAAGCTCTTCAAGTGGTATTATAGAGAGAGGGCCGTAGGCAGAAATAGCTGTTTTTGCCATGCCAAGATCATACGGAAGATCTCCCCCGCCTCCAGAGCCTAAGTAGGCACAGCCTAATGCTAATTGGTCAATGTTTGTTTTGTCGATACGCATAAACTCCTCGCAATAGCACTTACGAGCATAGCGTCAAGAACAGCAGCACCAGTAAGAAGGTGCATAAAGCCTGCAAGACAGCCAGCACTAAATGCCAAAAATGTATATGTAGTGTTGTTTGTAATAAATGAACCTAAGATAACGCCAAAGCTTGCAGCAAGCAGCACGCCCATCACTTCAAGCACAAGTGCAAGATTAGAAAAGATGTTAAGCTGGCTTACTATAACCGCTGTAAGTGCTGTGTAGACAAGCACCTGTCTTTCACTTACTTTTGGCCACAAGCTTTTTACAGCCATAGCTGCTGAATAGAGGTTTGTTGTGTTTGTTGTCCAAGCAGCAAGCACCAAAAAGAGCCCTATCCACACCTGCCAAAAGGCGCTAGAAGAAAAATGAAGAGCTTGCATTACTGTAGTACTGTCGCTCCATGCAAATAAAAGCACCCCACAGCTTTCTATAAGCGGAATGCCAATAGCACACGTTACAAGGGCGCCAATATGACTATCAAGCCGAGAGCGTGCATGGCGAAAAAATGTTGGCATGTCTATGCATATACCAATCGCTAAAGCCATAACCATAGAAATTGCTTCTACCCTACATTCAAGACCTTTTGAACAATCAATTTCCTTAACGCCATAGGTGCAGTAAAGCGCAATTATGAGCGTAAGCACCATCACCGGCACTGCAAGGTCTGAAAGGCGTGTAATACCCTTAAGGCCATACAAAAGTGAGCCTGCAAAAAGCACTGCAAGGGCAAATCCTACAGCAGCATTAGATCCTGCAACATCCTGCACAACAACTTGCGTTTGGATGGCAAACCAGCTGCACATACTAAAGGCAAGAAGTAGCGATACAACCTTCTGGCCAAGCCCTCCAAGGTAGAGTCCAGCATTATCCGGCGTTGTACGTTTATTCTTCCATGTCATTTCAGAACATACTAGAGCTACTAGTGCAAGCAGTATATTGCCTACAGCAATAGCAACAAATGCTACTAGCACCCCAAACTGCAAGGCAAGCTCATAGCCAACAAGAATGGGGGGCAAACATATTGCCCCGCCAATTTGTACGCTTGCAAGCTGCATCCAGCTGTAGCGTTCATTCATGAATACCTCCAACAAACATATGGGTAAAAAGAAGAAGCGACTGATTCTCAAACGAGCAGCCAGAGCGTATTGCCTCATCTTTAAGGGCTCTAAGGCGGGCCCTTTCTGAATCGTCTATATGCTCAATATGAGAGATATCACGTAGCTGCTGCGTATACTGATCGTGCTGCGCACCGTTCCAGTCCACAATGGTATCAAGAGAGTGCGCTAAAAGTCTTTGCTTATAGTCAGAAGCTGTTTCTTGGTGCACAATGCTACCAGCACGCCTTCCCTCAAGTATGATACTCACAGATTGAGGATCAATTGTCTCCATTGGACAGGGCGTATAGCTTCCATCAACCGGCACATAAAGCTGCTCTACATCGTAGATAGGCCGTACATCTTCTACATAGTGCTCAGCACGTTGAACTCGAACTAAAATGGGTATACCGTCTTTTGCCAAAAGTCGAACTGTGCCTACAAAGCTATAGGCACAAGGAAGCTCTAAGCGACTTTGGATGACGCGTATGTTCCTTGTAAGCACCTCTGGATTGCCACATGCACGCTGAAAATACTGTACAGAGCGAACACTTAGGCTTTCTTTAACCTGCTTGATGCGCATTGCCATAAACTTTGACGACATGCCATTTTGCAAACATTCAGGAATAATAGACACTTCTTCTGTTGTTACACAAAGTGCCTTGCAGCCAGGTTCTGAGCATTCTTTTGCCACCTGTTGCACCCTTTTTGTGATGGTAAGAAAGTGCGCTTCTACAAAGAAAAGAAACATCTCAGGCACCTCTACGACAAGCCCCTTTTCTGTAAGAAGCTGCCTAAGTGTTGCCTTTCTAAATGGCACCTCTTTTTCTTGCACTTCGGGCATTGAAAAAGTGGCCATTTGCATGACATTGCGAGCCACAAAATAGGCGCGTAAGTGGCACTGACATTCAGAAACAAGAGCATCAAACTGCTCGTAGTTTCTGTTGCGAATATGTTCAATTGCTTGATGAGCAACTGTGTTAACTAAACGTGTCCAATGAACATTATTGTGGTACTCATCTTGGTTTCTGATGACATGGGCGTCACCACTTCTCCCAATAGAGTGCAAATAAAATCGTTCATCGGCACAAATGGAAAGGGAACTCATCCCTTCCACAATTTGAGCGGGATCCATATATAATCTCTAAAAATAATTTTATAAAACAAACGCTAGTACGCCATCGGCGCTACGTAACGGACAAAAAAATGTAAATTTGGGGGGTCGAAATTACTTCGACAGATGCTTAGACAGTCGTTTCAGCGACTTAAGGAGGGAGGCTTGAGAGATACTTGAAACACAATTTGGCCGCGGCCGTTCTCGAAAATACATACTACACATAGTTATAACCTCATTAGTTAGGTTGTTTTAGGACAAACTAAATATACTATTAAGAATCATTTTATGTCAGTAAAATTCATTTCAGGCTTAGCTACCTGTAGAGGTGTAGTGACGTACACCAAAGTGCCAGAAGAGACACGATAGGCCTAAAAAGGCAACCCCTGCTAGGGGAAAGAGGAGCGCGTATGGGGCGAGGGCCTGTTCGTGGCCGAGAATGGCGGCTGCGGGAAAGTAGCTTATGCAGCCAAGTGGGATAATGTAGGTAAAGAGCACCTGAAAGGCTTTTGGGTATATGGTAATGGGATACTGGCAGGTTTCTACGCCGCCATAGGAGGCAATGTTCATAACCTCTAGGCTTTCGGTTGTCCAGAAAGCAATGGTTGCCTGAACGATGTTAAGGCCATAAAAGAGAGAGGCAGTACCCGTGATAGCACATGCTAGCACCAAATATTCATAGGCGCTAAAAGACTCTACGCCAAATGAAAGCACCACAAGGCCCTGAAAAAATCTGCCTATCCTCATAAGCTGTACCTGCGAGCTTGCTACCTGAAATAGCGTTCCTACTGGCCTTAGCAACACGCGGTCAAAATCGCCCTGAATAAGCATCAGATCAAACTTATCTAAACCACGTGCAAAAGCCTCGCTAAAGGCAAAACCCATGTGCACAATGCCATATAGGACACACACCTCTTTAAAATTCCAGCCGGCAACAAGTGAAAATCTGTCAAAAAGCACCCAAATGCCCAAAATGCCGACAAATGTTGAGAAAAAATGCGAAAGTGCAAGCATAAAAAATGAAGCTTTATACTGCATCTGAGAGCGTATTGATAGCGAGATAAAGTGCAAAAACAGCCTCACATCACCCTCCTTGTATTATAACCTTATTCATAGCCTTTTTCATAAGCAGCCTGCCAACCACTATAAAAAAGAACGTCCAGCCAATCTGTATGGCAAAATAATGCCAATGAATCATCCCCGTATAAAACCTGCAGGGAATGTCCGTAATAGCTCTAAAGGGCTGCGCAAGCATAAATGGCTGTAGCCACTCAGGAAAAAAAGGTATAGGCACAACAAGGCCGGCAAAAAAAATCGCAACATGTGGCAAAAGCCGCAAAAGACCCTCTCCGGATATTGTCCAAAAAAGCGTAGTAAGAACAAGGGTCGTTATGCAAGCTGAAAGCACCGTTGCAAGAGATACCGACAACAAAAAGCAAATAAAAGCCTGCCATGAAGCCGGCGCCTGTAAGCCAAAGAATAGCCCCGCTAAAACAAATATCGGAAGTGACCTGCAAAGTGTTGGCACAATCCTAAATGCAAGCGACCTGTAAAACCACACCCAGTAGAGGTCTAGAGGCCTCACAAGTTCATAGGCAATGGTCCCCGTTCTAATTTGGGCTTCGATCTGCTTTTCAACGTTCCATGGCACAAGAAGCCAAAATGCTTGGTTAATCCACACAAAGCTTATTGCCACCTCTAAACTAATGGGCCCACTTTGCGGATTATCTCTATAAAACGCCGTTAGCACCATAGTATATATTAAGCCCCAAAAGGCTTGAGTAAGCATGCCAGCTAGCGCCGCCATCCTATACTGAAAAAGCGCCTGTATGCGTGTAAAAAAAATCGCAAGATATCCACTCATATGTTTTTATAAAATTTTGCCACGATTTCTTCGATTGGTGGGTTTTCTAAATAGAGGTCTTGTATCGCATGGTTTTGCGTGATACGGCGGATAAGATCGCAAGTAGATGTAGTAAGTGGATTATAGCTTAGCCATACGCGATGACCTTCCTGCTTAATAAGAGTAGCTTCACTATCTTGCACGGTATCATGCTCTTGATTGAGATCTATGATAAGACGCCTTTCAGGCATAATCGTCTTTCGTAGATCATCGATAGAACCATCAAGAAAGATCCTGCCCTCATTGAGAATAAGCACGCGCTTAGCAAGCGATTCAATATCATCCATGTCGTGCGTTGTAAGGAGTATTGTAACCTTGTGATCTTTATTTAACTGGCGGATAAAATCACGTATCGCAAACTTACTTACAGCATCAAGACCTATTGTAGGCTCATCTAAAAAGAGGATTTTTGGTGAATGAAGAAGCGATGCTGCTATATCGCAGCGCATGCGCTGGCCAAGGCTAAGCTGCCTTACAGGCACATCTAAAAGGGGAGCAAGCTCTAGCAATGCAACAAGCTCATCAAGCTTATGCGTATAGGCAACATCACCTATTTGATAGATGCTTTTAAGTAGCTCATACGACTCAACTACCGGCAAATCCCACCAAAGCTGTGTACGCTGACCAAATACCACGCCAAGCTCTCTTACCGTCTCCTGGCGATATTTCCAGGGCGTTTTCCCCATAACGGTCACTTCGCCGCTATCTGGAACCAAAATGCCCGATAGAATCTTGACTGTAGTGCTTTTGCCGGCACCATTTGGGCCGATATAGCCCACAAGCTCACCTTCAGCAATTGAAAATGAGATGTTATCAAGTGCCACCTTAATTTGTGATTCTCGACTAATTAGGCCCTTTAAGGCCCCTACAAGCCCCTTTTTTCGCAAAGAGACACGAAAAGATTTATGCAGATGTTCAACAGAAATAATGCTCATGAAACAAAACTATAACATTCAAGAAAATTAATTGACATATAAGATTGTAATTTGTTATGATGATCGCTGTATGAAACAAGAAGTGCAACCAACAGTTATGGATCTTCTCTCAGTAAAAATGGCACCTTGCAGCGCCAAGGGTCCACTTTTTATGCAGTTCATACACGCCTTTTTTTATCGTCACTATCATAACGGGTTGTATTTTCGCCGCTGGCGATAAATAACTAACCCACGATCTACAATTTTACATTTTTTACAAACCGTGCAACAAAAAGGAGATGCACATGAACAGCAAAGCCTGTATTCCGTTATCTATAAATAATTTACTTTTATCTTCCCTCCATTACTTCCATTCCTTCTATCGCCGCTTCTGGCGCTAATTCCCCTTTTTTAGTTTTTACATTTTTTTGCTGATTTTTTTACCTCCAAGCTTTTGCTTGTGTATGTAAGTTATTATTTTAATTATTAGGATTTTTTATGGACCCGTCTATTTTAGCCAAAATGGCAGACATGGGCCTCCATGATGACGAGGGCCTTATGCCCACCATCATTGGACCCTGTTTACAACAGCCTGTTAACAATCATGACGAAGAAAAACAGGCCGTTTACTTAGGAAGACTCGCTGTCAAAATTGGCATCGAGACTATGAAAGCGTTAGAAGCAAAGAAGTACACGCTCTTTGACTCGCTTGTATCGGAATGTCAATGCCAGCTTCGTGCTGTTATGATTTCAGAAATTGTCACGAACATGACATTTTCACCAAGCGCCTTGCAACAGGAACTTATGCAGCTAGATACAGCTTTAGCAAAAAAAGCTGAAAGCTTGGAGTTAGCGAAGAGAAACCTCGTGCCACATGTCGCAAAAACTGTTTCCGACGTAGTTGGAAGTGTAGTGCTGCCCAAAGGAGCGAGCACACTTATACTTTGTTACATGCTTGATAAGGTGAGAGTTTCTCTTACTGAAATTCTCAAATGCCACAATTGTGATGAAGAAGTAGCAGGTCTTAAAGAAACAACAGACTGCTGCAAGCTTAGTAAATACCAAAAGCTTAGCGATACAAAACTCTTCACCAAAATTGTAGAGGTTGCAAAGGCTAAACTGTCACAAATAAGCTGCAAGAATATTCAGAGGCTTGCCGGGCTGCATTCATCAGCACTTACGCAAGTGATGCTTAGCGACGCAAATAAAATTCTAACGGGCAGGGACCCTAAGAAGTTCTCTTGCCCAAAAACGATGCTCCCCTGCTTCTATACGCTTATGACCAGTGTGGAATGTGCAACAATCATGCAGATACCAATAGTAGTCAAAAATAAGCGCACGGATCACACCCCTGAAAGGCTACAAGATCTCTTTGATGTGGCATTTCTCTACAGTACTGATGGGCTTACCCCCCTTGATACCGTACCAGCAGATGACAGAATCTGCATTGTCATAGATGGACAAAGAACTGGAGGCAATACTGCCAAAGAAACATCTGCAGAGTACATAAAGCGCCTTAATGCTACGCCATTTAGCGAAATACTGGCTATGAATGGGGCACATCACTCGCAGTACACACAAGGCAGGATGCTTGAAAGCGTGCCGCTTCTTCAAACATACACAGAAGAAAAAGCGCGCCTAGATGAATTAAAAGAGCGAGCTGAAAAAGAAGGCTGCTGCGACAGCAAGCAGACACTCTTCAAGATCACTCATATTTACTGTGATACTATTGCTAATCAACAAAAGGAAATGACTACATGTTTACAAAAACTCAAAACTGGATTGCTTTAACATCCATACAAATTGGGGGGGCAATATGCCTCCCCATATTGCTGATTGGCTTTCAGCTTGCAAAAAGCGTGGGGCTCACCTGTGCGCTTTTGGCAATTGCTCTTGGTAACGCACTTTTATTTGCCCTGTCACTTGTAGGGGCAAGTATGAGTACAGCAAGCACGCGCACAACAACAGAAAATGCTGAGCCCTATTTAGGAAGGCATGCAAAAGGTCTTTTTGCCGCTGTGATGGCGCTTTCTATGAGCCTCTGGTTTGCCATACAAACAGCCATGATGGCAGAAGATTTGGTGCTCGGTTTGCCATACGGGCTAAATGCGACACTTATATCCGGGCTTATTGCGGCTCTGATTGTCGTGTGCGCTCTATCCGGCATAAAAAGCATAGAGCGCCTTTCAAATATGGCTGTACCCTTGATGGTGTTAACTATGCTGATAGCAATATCACAAGGCACAAGCACGAGCACTGTACAACATGAAGGCTTTGCCCTATGCGACATATCGCTAGTACTTGCTGCTTGCATTGCCTGTGTTTTTGACATGCCGACTTTTTTTCGGCATGCGGTAAATAAAAAAGAAGCTCTAAAGGCCTCTATCGCTACCTTTTTGGTTGGTATTCCCCTGGTAGAGGCCTTGGGAGTGTTCTTGTATCAAGCAACAGGTGCAGGCTCACTTATGGAAGCGCTATACTGCTTTGATAATGAACTCTGGAAGCTATGGATCATGCTATTTGTGCTCCTTGCTGGCTGGACGACCAATAACGCTAATCTCTACTCAGCTGCCATGAGCATAAAAACACTTCTTCCAAAGCTCTCAGATAAGATAGCAATCTTGAGCTTGGGGGCAATAGCTCTTATCTTTTCGCTCTTTGATATTCTCTCTCACCTTGAGGTGTCGCTGAATGTCATGGGCGTGATGGTAGCAAGCACGGGAGGCGTTGTCTTTACAGGATTTATGCTAGGAGCAAACTCCTACATACCCTACAACATCCTATCATTAGCATTAGGAGTTTGTGTGGGGTTACTTGGAGCTATCACAGCAGTGCCAATACTTGACGCGCTTATGGTGTCGTCGCTTGCAACGCTATTACTAAACTATAAAAGGAGTACTGTATGTCAATAAGTATAAACAACCTCAAGGATATAGCCTTAGGAACAACAATCCTTGGATCAGGAGGTGGAGGAGATCCTGAGTGCGACCGCAAACTTGCCTCTTACTTTATAGAGACCTACGGTGAGCCCCTGCTCATAGATATAGATGAAGTAGCAGATGATGCTCTCATAGTGCCTGTGGGATTTATGGGAGCGCCTAGCGTCTGCAAAGAGATGCTCTCCAATGGCTCTGAATTTGATGCAATTTTTACAAAAATTGAAGAGCGCTTTCAGAAAAAAATTGGGGCTATCGTAGCAAGTGAAATAGGCGGCTCTAATGGCATCGTACCGATATCGGTAGGTGCTAAAAATAGACTTCCTGTAGTGGATGCCGACACACTTGCAAGAGCATTTCCTGAACTGCAGATGTCCTCATGTACCCTTTGCAACATAAAACCAGCTCCTTGCTTTATTGCAGATAGCCTCGGCAGGCTATGCATAATAGAAGAAGGAACCGCTCAAGATATTGAAAACAAGGCGCGCATAATTTGCCAAGAGATGGGCTCAAGTGCTGCTGTAAGCTTTAATATCATGACAAAAGCTGAAGCTAAACAGGCTTTGATAGCAGGCACGCTCACGCTTGCAAAAGAGCTCGGGCTGCTTGCTTCTATCAAAAACAAAAAGGCACTATCTGAACAATATGGCCTTACAAGCCTTGCAAAAGGAAGAGTCATCGATATTGAGTCTCGTAACGATAGAGGCTTTTTGGAGGGAAAAATTGTGATTGAAGGAGGCTTAGAGGTACTCTATCAGAACGAGTACCTCATTGCAAAACAGGCAGGTACTACTCTTGCAGTTACACCTGACATTATTTGCCTTTTTGAAGAAGAGCGGTTTATCCCTCTTTGTGTAGAAAATGTACGCTTTGGCATAGAAGTAGAACTTGCTAGCATGCCGTCCGCGCCAATATGGAAAACGCCTGAAGGCCTAGCACTCGTTGGCCCTAAAGCATTTGGATATGAGGTATAACAGTATGAAGTATGTAGTAGGTATAGATATTGGCGGCACAAACACCGATGCTGTCCTTGTAGGACAAGATGGTGAAATCGTCGCCAAAATAAAAATTGCAACATCAGAAAGGCTCCATGAGTCTGTTGTAGAAGCAATACAGACTTTATGTCCGGGAAAAGACATTGCCCGCATTGCTATAGGCACAACTTTTGCTACAAATGCCGTATTAGAAAGAAAAGAGCTTTCTCAAGTTGGCGTGATACGTATTGCAGGGCAAAAGCCTACAATCCCAAGCGGCTACAGCTGGCCTCAAGAGCTAAAGGAACTTGTCATCAAAAAGACGATCACCATCGATGGAGGCTATCGCTGTGATGGAAGTTCCCTCAATAGCTTCTCGGTTGAGGAGGCACAAAAAGCCTTTCGGATTCTGGTCGATGAAGGTGTACAGGCTATTGCTATTATTGGAGTCTACTCCCCTCTTAACTCGCATGAAGAAAAGCTTGTAGAGGAGATTGCAAAGTCTCTTCCCGTAAGCTGCTCATGCGATATTGGAGGAATAGGCTTTTTAGAGCGAGAGTCTGCGACAATACTAAATGCCGCCCTAAAACGTGCGCTTTATACCGGCTTTACCAAGATGGAAGAGGCTATCCGCCATCAAGGCATTAGCTGCCCTATCTTTATGGTAAAAAATGACGGAAGCATCATGAGCATTCAAGATGCTATTCAAAATCCTATTTTGACTATAGCTGCAGGGCAAACAAACTCTTTTTTTGGCGCAAGTCGCATTGCAAAGGTAGATGATGCCATTGTCATTGATATTGGAGGAACATCAACAGATATTGGAATTGTCACTAACGGCGCTGCCAAAAGATCGTGCCATGAAGCTTCTATTGGCGATGTTGTGCTGCAGTTTCCGATGCCAGACGCCTTATCACTTGCTATTGGCGGAGGCACAATAGTACGGGCAAATGGGATCCTAGGCCCTGATAGCGTTGGCAAAAGGCTAAAGCAAGAGGCATATGTCTTTGGCGGAAACACCTTAACACTTACTGACATTGCCATCAAAGCAGGTAAGATGCATGTTGCACACGCACAAGTTGAGCGAGTTCCTATCGATATCTCTTTTGCCTTAGACGTTTTAGATAGCGTCCGGGAGCAGATTGCCAAGGCAATACGGCTAATGCAGGGTAAAGATCGCACCTTGCCGGTCATCATTTGTGGAGGCGGAGCCCTACTTGGCTACCAAGATGGGATGATCCTGCCAGAAAGTGCCGGCTTTGCAAATGCCTATGGAGCTGCTATGGCTGGAGTTAGCTATACAGTCGATCGCACAGTAAGTCTACTTGAAAGAGAAAAGACACTAGATCGACTTAAAAACGAAAGCATAGCTAAGGCAATAGAAAAAGGAGCTAGCCCCAAAAGCACCCAGATTACCCATGTCGAAATATCCCCCTATGCCTACTCAAAAGAGGCACAAGCTAGGGTGATTATCACGGCATCAGGCGACTGGGGAAGCTAATTTTTGCCCGATGAGGGCTAAAACTTCTGGATTGTCGCGCACTCCGAGGTGACCATAAGGAAAGCTGCACTGGTAAACAGTGCTATTTTGGCTTTGCCTATAGGGCATGCTAAAGGCCGGTACGATAAGGTCTACCTTGGAGTAGATATGAAGAGCTGGCGTATTGTCAAGCACTTCAGAGTCTCTAAGGCTTTGGCAGATTGTAGAGCCTGGGTTCATGTCCTTAGCGCAGGCACCAATGCCTATTTTGCTAATTGGCGTACCGTTAACCGGTGAGCCTATAGTGATCCAAAGCTTTGCCTGCACGTTATTTTGCTGGATAAAGCGTCCTGTAGTTAACCCTCCCATGGAGTGGCCAATATAGACAATATCAGATCGCTTATGATCCTGCTGAATACGTTTTTGTACGCGGGCAACATCTTTGGCATGCTCTTCTACAGACTGAAAGAGTGAGCGGTATTTGACGATGTAGACAGGGCTATTTGTCATATTTGCAATCTTGCGACAGGTAAGTCTGAGCGATGTTGGCGAATCTAAATAGCCGGGAGCATATAGTATTGGTGTTGCATCGGAAGAGACTTCTTTGGGGGATATCACAACACATTTTGGGCTATTAGGCTCATTATCAGCAAGCTGAAGCCGTTCACTTTTTGGATCAAAGCCAAGAGTGAGCGTAATCTTCATAAGCTCCTTAATGCCATAGGCGCCAGCTAGCATAAACTCAAATGGCGTTACGCCCTTATGATCTACAGCGCGCACTATGTTGTGGCTAAAAAAAGTAAAGGAAGCAAGCACTACAACAACTGCTAAGGCGGCAAGCTCTAGTGGTAAAGCGACAATTTTTACAAGGGTAAGTGCAGCGTGGTAGGCAACCTCTTTAAAGCGTCGAAATGCCTCATCAGCTACAATTCTCACTTTAGAAGGAGCTTGCTCCCTCTCTTGTGGTACTTGATAAACAGCTGTACTATCTAAAACAACTGGTAGAGCCAAATAAACCTCCAAAGTAAAATATAAATTATACTACTTTATAGGATTTTTTGTCAAATATTCTCGAATTAGAATACAAAACTCACCCTTACCTAAAGAGCGCTCTAAAAGGTAAAACCCATGGGCAAGTGGGTAGTGTTCATCTGGAATCTTGTCATGTGTCCAAAAAAGTTTTGCATCTTCTTGAAAGAACTTATAGAGGGAACATATGGCTTTTATAGAGTCTTTTTCCTGCTTTGTGGTAGCTTGTGGCAAGGCTACAGAATCTACATCAAGGTTAAGAAGCCGCTGAATAGAATCATAGTAGAGCGACTTATAACGGCCAGCAAAAAAATCCTGGCAGTTTGCATGAAAACGTCTTGCAACTTCATCTTGAGTCTCCTGTCGAGCTATATAGAGAAGAACCTCTTCTAAAGAAGAAAAGTCTGTACGTGCATTCCACGGCAATACACACCTTCCATATGCATTTATAGGGTCAACTAGTACGCTTATCATGCCAATTAAAAGTGCCTGGGGCACGCTCTTTTGTAGGTATGACTCAAGACCTACGTAGGGTTTTGTGGGCATATGAGCAGTTGGATAGCGCGTGCCTGCGAGGTGATAGGCAGGCTGCAAGAAATAGTGCGTGACAATTTGCGTCTCTACATGCCTCTCTTCACATCCATGGGGCACATTGAGGCAAATTTTTGGCTTTGTAACACACTCTGAAATACCTGCCCAAGAAGGAAGGTCGCTCCAAACGGGAAAGAGCTTTAGCGTTTCAGGCCTATGCAATACATCGTAGAGGTCATGGTAGCGAATATTACTTTTTGTGACCCTGCCTTTTTGAAAGCCCACATAGCCTCTATAGCTATTTTTGCCATCAATTGCAGCAAGTGCAGCTGAGCGTATTGCCGTTATCGGAAGCTCCATGTCATCATCGACCATAAATAGCATATTGGCATCAGGCAATAAATACTGACAGTTTCTTGCACCACCAAAGCCAAATATATCTATTAACCCTTTTACAGGAATTTTCTCTAAACATTCCGCTTTTGAGACATGAATAATATGGCTTTTATACTGTCGATTGAGCTTGTCGATATAGTGAGCGTTTTTTGTGTAAATTTCCTCTTCAGAATGGTCATAGACATATATCGGACACTTGACGTCAAAGTCTTTATAGCCCTCTAAAACCGTTATAAGGGTGGGGCTTTTTGCTAGCTCTTTTTGCCTTGTTGCTATGCTAACGCTAAAGAGCTTTAGACCTTCCTTATACAAGTCCTCTTTTATTGCCTGGATATGGCGCATTATAGATGAAAAAAAGGAATGAATAGGCCGTAGGTGGTTTATCCCACTAAGCTGCTTACACTTTGCCAAAAGGCTATCCGGCTCTCTTGGATCCTGTACAAAAATTGGCGGATAGCCCCTAAGACCAAAAAGGCGGCAAAATTTTTGCAAATCCAAAAACTCTACATGGCGAAACATCTCAGTTTGTGTCAAAAGAGCATGTATTTGCTTGACTTCTTGCTCAGCCTGCTCTTCAAGAGCATGTAGAATCTCGTGGTAGTCTCTCTCTAAAAGACGAGCAAAGTAGCTCTTGTCATAGTAGTTATTTTTAAGACCTCTAATAAGCTCATGAAACTCTTTGAGCTCACGCAAAATCCAAAACGAGCCCTCACGATAGTGTGAAATGGCAAAATTGACAAGCTGCAATTTTTTGTGTGTAGAGAGATCTGCAAGTTGGTTTTTATCACAGGCAATCTGAAGTAGGGCAAACTCTTGTTGAGCTGGCTCTACATCTTTATACAGAATGCTGTATGCAAGTTCTATGTGTTCTTTTCGCATAAAAAAAGCGGTGCCTTTAGAGCACCGCTATAAAAGAGCTTACTGAAGCTGCGTAATCATAAGATGCGCATAAGCTGGAGCTAGTTGCACAGCTACAGTATTGCGCTCTGGGTTACGTATGCTAAGAGCTGTATTTGGCTCTTTTGTTGTTACAAGACACATGCCGATTACTTGTCCCGAACCGGATTGGTGGCTAGCAACTGTCTGGGCTAATTCAACGCCATCTAGTGCTACAACAAACTGTGCTTCATCTTGCACAGCGATCTGAAAGAACACTTGGTAGATGCCAGGTTCTGCTAGATTAAACTTATAGGCGTTAAGCGGTGTGATGGAAGTGCCAACAAGAGTTGGAGCTTGCGGGAATGCAACATCATTACCCGGAGCAATAAGCATAGTGTTGTCACTTGCTTGTGTGCCCATCACTGCATAAAAGTCTCCAGCAGCGATAGCACCACCCGCAATCCCTTGAGGACCTCTTTCACCTTGAAGACCTGGCTCGCCTTGTGGCCCCATTGGACCTTCTTTTCCATCAATACCATCTTTGCCTGCTGGACCTTGTTGTCCTTTTGGACCTTGTGGACCTTGTACTCCCTGTGGACCTTGCGGGCCTTGTGGACCTTGGGGACCCTGGAGACCTTGTGGACCTGGCACATTCACAACCTGTTTTGTAGCCGGAATAACGGGAGTTACTGTAGGCTTTTGGGCAGGCTTAGGAGCGAGCACTCTTTGCTTCCAATCAGCCGGTGTAAAACGAGAACTGGAGCTAGAGCTCGAACTTGAGCTTGAGCTTGAGCTGTCATGACGACGCTCATGAAATCCGGGCAGCGACGGATCGCGCCTCAACTGAGGTTGCTCAACAGCATTAGCAGCACTTGATGCCGCAAGAAATGCTAATGAACATATATAAAATCTACGTAAATGCATATTCGCCTCGAGATATGGTTAAAAATTCATCTGAACCTTTTAGTCAGTTCACATTCTCAAAGGAACCATATATGAAAATATTTCTCAAGCAAAATATGCGGCGCCAAAACCGCCTTCATATCCTTCCCTATTTGGAAGAATGAGTTTTTGGATACGCACTTGTTGCCGAAGTATGCTTTCGTTTTCTTCGGGCAAAATCGAACAGGTGGAATACCAGATCACACCTTTTGGTGAAAGCAAGGTGCAAGCATGTTGAAATAGCCTCTTTTGAAGGTCGACATGTTTAGCAATTTCGTCCTTAGTAAGACGCCACCTTGCTTCCGGACACTTATAGAGACAGCCACTATTGGAACAGGGCGCATCTAGCACAATAAGGTCAAATAGCTGATCTGATTTATACTCTTGACCGGGACCTACAGAAAGTGTGGCCTTTATCTCATATTTATCCAGGTTTTTGCGTAACAGCTCTACCTTTTTTTCAGAGATATCATTAGCAAAAAGCCGGGCATTTGGGTACATGTCATGAACGAGGATCGTTTTGCCACCAGGACAGGCACATAGATCCAAGATAGTTTCAGGAGCGATATTCGAACCATTCTTAAGCTCTTGATAGATGGCAACCTGCGTGGGATTTTGTATGTAGTAGCGATTTGACTGGGTATATAGATCGACCCGATCTATTGGAATCATGCTCATATCTGTTCGATCGCGCGCAAATAAAGCCCCATGCTGATTGCCTAAAGTCATGATCTCAGATGCGAGCTGTTGCCCATATGATGCAACCATCCTCTCTATAAAATAGTCCGTGTAGGAAGGGATAAGATCATCTGCAGTGCATTTTGGAGCCTGATTTCGCAAAAACGCATTAAGAAATTTTGCAAAGTGATTGGATGTATACTTTTTTGCTAGTTTTACCATTTCGTCGCCAACGGCAAAGGCAGGCACTTTATCCATACATACAAGCTGATACAGGCTCATATAGAGAAGAATTTTACCTGCACGTTTTTCCGGAAGTGCAACGTAGCGTTTTGCAAGGGCAACAAGTGCCTTTTTTTGTCGAACAACACCACATGCGAGTTCATAAGCAAACGCAAAATCTTGCACTTGATACCCATCAAGTGCATCAGCTATAAAAATGCCTCGTTGAAAATAGGCGTCTAACGCGAAAAAGGCAGCTTCTCTTGCAGTAATAACCATGCCTACATGATAGCAAAAAAGTACCATTGTTTTAAATCGCGACAAATGATATGGATTAAATTTTAGATAACCATAAAAACGAGTATAGTATGAACTATTTTAATCTATTATGTCTGCTAGCATTTTCTACAGCATCTCTTTCTGCCGCAAGCCCTAAGAAAAAAACGAATGCAGAAGAAAGTGTAGCCTGCCAAAAGTGCCATTTGGGAGTGGTTGGATTTTCTGCACAGTCTCCAGATACATGGTATCAGATGAGTGTTCCCACGCATCCTGAAACAGTACCTCTTTCTTTAAATGCCGATAGAGGCTCTAAACAGGGTAAAATTAAACTCACTCCAGAAGGTCTTAAAATTCTAGAGCCAGGTAACTACTCGGTCACCTTCACTGCGATTTTGCTCAATAACGACCCAAATGCTACTGCCATCATCCCTGTATATCTCGTTCGTAATGGTGTTTATGACCCACAAGATCTATTAACTCTTGGCAACATAGTAGCACTGCAGCCAGGACTTCTTGGCACGGTTCAGATAACAGGCATTTTAGAAGACATCAAAGAAGAGACAACTCTCTCTCTTCGCGCATCAAATGGTGCAAGCAGCGAGCCACAAGAAATTAGCGTGATCGCATGGGACATAAGCGCCTTTAAAATACCATGTGAACCAAGTAAGCAAAGCTAATAGATGTTATATAGATTGATCTATCTCCTGCTCGTTGTTTCAAGTAGTTTTGCCTATTCAGACTGCTGCTCATCTAGACTACCCTCTCGATTTTCCCCGGAGGGCATGGTCCTGATACAGGGTGGTGAGTTTACCATGGGCTCATCATCACAAGGTGCAAGAAGTGATCAAAAGCCCGCCCATAAGGTAAAGGTCGACACCTTTTATATGGATGCTACACCCGTTACAAACCGCCAATTTCAGGCCTTTGTAGAAGCTACCGGCTATGTAACAACAGCAGAAAAGGCGCCAAATCTAGAAGAAATTATGGCTCAGGTAGCACCAGGAACCCCTGCTCCATCAAAAGAAATGCTCATCCCAGCATCACTTGTCTTTAAGCCAACAGATGGGGCTGTTCCTCTCAATAATTGCCACGCATGGTGGCAGTGGACTGCCGGTGCAAACTGGAAACATCCCAGTGGTCAAGGTAGCTCAATAGATGCAAAAGAAGATCACCCCGTAGTTCACATCTCTTGGTATGATGCTACTGCCTATGCAAAATGGGCAAATAAGCGCCTTCCAACAGAAGCTGAGTGGGAATATGCAGCGCGCGCAGGTCGCGATAACGTCATCTACGTCTGGGGAAATGAAGAATTTTCTGAAAGTAGCCCCCAGTGCAATATCTGGCACGGCGAATTTCCGCATAAAAGCACAAAAAAAGATGGCTACTATGGAACAACGAGCGTAAAAAGCTATCCACCAAATCCATTTGGCCTCTACGATATGGCAGGAAATGTCTGGCAGTGGTGTAGTGATTGGTATAACGTACGCTACTACGAAGATCAGGCAAAGCTTGAACTCTCAGTAAATCCAAAAGGCGCGCTAACTAGCTACGATCCAGAAGATCCTTATGCTGAAAAACGCTGTCATCGCGGCGGCTCATTTTTATGCCATCCAAGCTACTGTAAAGGCTACGAGATAACAGCCCGCATGAAAACTTGCCCGGATACTAGCTTAAACCATCTTGGCTTTCGCTGCGTTAAGGACGTACCAGCCCGTCAAACGACGTCATCACAGTAAAAGCCATGATGATTGCGAGCGAAAAGAAAAACATCTTTCTTGCCCATGAAGTAGTATCTTCTGTGATAAACCCATCTAAAGCAAGATAAAGCCACGCGGCCCCTAACACACTCATCACCGCAAGGTAGTTATATCCTGTATAGCCAAAGTAGGTAAGGCTTAAGGCCGCTCCAATAAAGGCAAAAATATAGAGAAAAGACTGAATTTTTGCTGCAAACATGCCCTTAGCAACAGGCAGCACAGGGATAGAAGCTCTTGTATAGTCATCATAACGATACATTGCAATCGCATAAAAATGGGGCATCTGCCAAAAGGTAACAATCAAAAAGAGGATAGCTGCTGCAAGGTCAATATGACCGCTTACTGCCGTATAGCCTATCACAGGAGGTATTGCACCACTTACGCTACCAATGAGCGTAGCTAAGCTTGTGCGGTATTTAGAAAGACTATAGAGCACGACATAAATAAAAAAGCCGCAAGCAGCAAGTGTAACTGTGAGCAGGTTTGTAAAAATCGAAAGCACACCTATTCCCAAAAAGGAAAGTGCCATGCCAAACGAAAGGGCATGCTGCACCGGAATTACCTTTTTTACAAGCACTCTATCTTTTGTTCTCACCATCTTTTCGTCCATGACGCGATCGAGATAGTTGTTCCACACACATCCTGAAGCTACAACACAAGATAGCCCCACGAGCATAGCCAAAAATAGAAACACATTAAATTGACCGTTTGAAGCGAGCGCAAAACCGCTTATAGCTGTGAGAGCATTGCCAAAGATAATTCCTGGCTTTGTTAGATTGATATAGGCTTTAAACATAGTGACCCCTAGTATAAGGTCCTTTTACATGAAAGCCTTATAATATGTCTAGGAGCTGATGGTCGGGATTTTGTTTTTGGGCATAATCTTTTTCCCAGGTGTTTGAGAAGAGCACTACGGGACGGCCTTCGCGGTCTTGGACATATATAGCGTTTGTAGGCTTTTTGAATGAAGCAAGATCGCCTATTACCCACGCACTTGTGCAGTATGGAAGAGGTGATAGCGTTGTTTCAACGCCATATTCATCGCGCAGGCGATACTGCATAACTTCAAACTGTAGCTGACCGACAGCGCCAAAAATAGAATAGCCAACGTCATTAAAGGGACGAAGTAGCTGTATAGCGCCTTCACTTGTAAGCTGCAATATGCCCTTATCAAAGGATTTTCTTTTGCCAACATCTTGCGGACTTACCTGCATAAAGATTTCTGGCTGAAACTGTGGCAGAGGCTTGAATGTAAAGTCTCCAGAAAGTGAAAGAGTATCGCCAATAGCAAAAAGCCCGGGGTTAATAACGCCAATAACATCGCCAGGATAGGCATAATCAAGTGTTGTACGCTCCCCTGCAACCATGCCATGGGGCCTTGAAAGGCGGATATCTCTACCAAGTCTATGGTGCTTTACCACTAAGTCGCGCTCAAAACGCCCTGAGCATATGCGCAAAAAGGCCATACTGTCGCGATGGCGCCTGTCCATGTTAGCTTGCAGCTTAAACACATAGCCGCTAAAGGGTGTCAGAGCGGGATCTATTACTTTTTCTTTGCCATCAAGAGTATCGACAACGCGCGGCTGAGGCGATGGCGCTAGGTGTATAAAAGCATCAAAAAAGGGCTCTATACCAAAGTTTGTGAGGGCTGATGCAAAAAATACCGGCGTTACCATGCCCTTTAAAAACTCTTCGTGACTAAAGGCATTGCCTGCAAGCTCTAGAAGCTCTAAATCTTCTTTAAGCTTATCCCTAAGGCTAGTTCCTATTATCTCTTCCACTTCCTTACTATCGACAGGATAGGCAGTAATATCAGCTTTTTGCGAGCCTCCAAGCGACGTTTTTGCAAAAAAGAGGCACTCTTTTTTCATGCGGTCATAGACACCTGTAAAGGCCTTTGCTTGCCCTATCGGCCAGTTCATAGCAAAAGACTGTATGCCCAAAACCGTTTCTACTTCATGCATAAGGTCAAGCGGCTCTTGCCCCGGCATATCCATCTTGTTGATAAAAGTAAGAACAGGAATTTTGCGTAGACGGCAGACTTCAAAAAGCTTTCTTGTCTGCTTTTCAACGCCTTTTGCAGCGTCAATCACCATGATAGCGCAGTCTGCTGCCGTAAGTGTGCGATAGGTATCTTCTGAAAAGTCTTCGTGACCGGGAGTATCTAAAACATTGATGACAGCATCTTTATAGGTAAACTGCATAGCTGAAGCTGTGATAGAAATTCCCCGCTCCTGCTCCATTGCCATCCAGTCTGAAGCTGCAGACTTTCTTCCTTTTCTCGCTCTCACCATGCCTGCAGTGTGAATCATGCCGGAATAAAGAAGCAGCTTTTCTGTAAGTGTTGTCTTACCCGCATCAGGGTGACTAATGATAGCAAAGGTTCGTCTCTTTGCAATTTCTTGCTCTAAATTACTCATAAGGCCAAAAGCATATCAATATTCTTGTTTAATAGCAAACGAGATTTTCCAGCATTGGTGGATTTTGGGGTCTTGAAAATCGATGGGAAGAGTTTTACTGGAGATGTCGATGATAGTGCAGCTGCTAAAGTGGGTTTTATCAAATACAAACTTTCGTGAATTTGTGCTAAAAAAGATGACGCCGCCCGGCAACAGGAGCTTTAAGGCCTTTTGAATGAGCTCTATATAGTCTACTTGTATGTCAAACATGCCCTGCATCTTTTTTGAGCGCGATATTGTGGGCGGGTCGATGACGATGATGTCGTAGCGCTCTTTAGAAGCAAGTTCTTCATCCAAAAATTTAAGGCAATCTGCACGAACAATCTTGTTGTTCTGTAAAGAGAGGTTATTGAGCAAAAAATTATCCTTAGCCCAGTCTGAATAGGTATTTGACATATCCACACTTTTTGTGTAGCTAGCCTTATGATAGGCTGCATGAACACTAAAGGATGCTGTATAGGAAAAAAGGTTTAACACTCTTTTGCCTTCAGCATGCTTAGCAACAAGCTGCCTTGTTTCGCGATGGTCCAAAAAAAGGCCCGTGTCAAGGTAGTCAACAATGTTCACCTTAAAGCGTACGCCATATTCAAGCACTGTAAAAAAATCTAAAGACTCATCGTTTTTTTCGTACTGCTCAAGCTTTTTTCGCCGCATGCGATAGCGCCAATAAATGTCTTTTGCTTCTATGCGAAAAAGGGTGTACAATGCCTGTTCCACCTCTCTCACCATAGCTTCAGGAGGCTCACTTTCGTCTTGCAAAAAGTAGTGAACAACATAGCGATCAGCATAAAAGTCAATCGCTAATGGGTAGTGATAAAGCGCTCTATCATAGATACGAAAACAGTTTGTATTCGTGCGCTTAGCCCATTTTCGTACATGGCGATAGTTATTGCGTATACAGTTTACAAAGGCTGAGGACTTATCCTCACCATTTGCAAGTTCAGGTAAATTAATGCTCATAGATTCGCAAGGAATTATACCCTACAACAAGTGTTGAAAGCATCATGTAAAATGCGCCATGTGCAGGACCAAGCCCGCCAAAGGCCGCCATAAAGAGCATAACCACCATAAAGCCCGCAGAAATGGCAATATTTTGCTTCAAAATACTGCTTGCTCTCTTGCCTAGCATAAAAACGCGAAGACTAGAAGAAAGTGTTGGGCTAATAAGCACAATAGGAGCTTTTTCCTCTACCATATTGCCTCGTGTGCCAAGAGAGATGCCGCAGTCGGCCTGCGCAAGGGCTTCAGCATCATTTACAGGATCTCCAACCATAAGGACAGTTTTACCTTCCTTTTGTAAACGCCTGATAGTTTGAATTTTTTCTTGTGGAGCAGCTTCTGCTTGAAAACGGTCAAATCCAAGTGCATGTACAAGCTGCACAATAGTCACGCGCCTATCTCCGGAAAGGCAAAAGAGCTGTAGCCCTTCACTTTTTAACGTTTTTAGGGTGTCTTTAACATCCGGCCGTATGGGATCTGATATCACCAATATGCCAAGTAACTTTTGGCCTTTAGCGCAAAAAAGAACGATATATCCCTGCTTGCGCATGTCTTCAGCGCGCACCTTAAAGTAGCCGGTGTCTATCGCTCCCATCAGCTTTTCATCGCCAACAAGGTAGGTTACGCCATCTAATGTCCCCTTTACACCAAGTCCGGGCACTTCCTGTATATCCTCTATCTCCATGAGCGTTTGAGGAAGGCTCGCCGCCTTTTCTACGATACAGAGCGCATAGGGATGAAGCGACTTTGGCTCTAAGCTTGCTGCTGTAATCAACAGCTCATCAGCTGACACGCCTTCTGCCGGATCTAGCGACACAATCGTTGGCTGACCTGTTGTCAAAGTGCTATTTTTATTTGTCACAAGAATATTGCAGCTTGCAAGCTCAATGATGCTCTTAACGTTTTTGATAACGATACCCTGACGCGCGCCCTCTATGATTGCCATCTTGCTTACGATCTGAGCTCCCAGCAGCATTGCACAGGGACAGACAGCGATAAAAAGCGTGCTTAACACCAGTATCGCAGAGGCAAGTGATGAAAATAGCGCCCAGAACAAAAAGATTAAAAATGAAAACGCAAACAATCCAAGCATGATGCCTGTTGCAAGCTTACTTACACGCTCTTGTATTGGCGAGCGGCTATTTAGCGCTTCTTTTACTATCGCAAGTATCTGAACAAATAAGGACTTTTTACTCACCCTTGTTGCCCTGATAAGACAAGAGCCACTTAGCGTTCTTGTTCCTGCATAAACAGCACTTCCAAGCACCTTTTTGATAGCAACATCAACACCTGAAATGAGGGACTCATTGACTTCAACTTCATCTGCAAGCACAATGCCGTCAACTGGAACAATGTCTCCGGCTGCTATTCGCAAAGTATCCCCACTACGAAGCACATCTACAGCCACCTCTTCAGAATGGCCATCTGGAAAGAGCTTTACAGCCTTTTTAGGGGCATTTAGGCTAAGGGCTTGTAAACGCTCGGCCACTTTATTTTCTATATGCTCTTCCACAAGCTGCTCTAACAATATAAGTGTCGTAAGAGATGCCACCATGCCATAGTATAGCGTTGGATGGCTACTCAATAGCCCCTCAAGCAAGCTATAGGCATACAATATGCCAACAGAAGCACTAAAAAGTGTGTAGATGCTTATAGACTTTTTGTATGCCTTCTGAAAAAAGGAATAATTTCCAACGACTAAGATAATGGTTGCAAGCAGCCACTGAATGGTAGGATCTATAGCCCGTACAAAAAACGGAAAAGTAAAAAGCAGCGAAAACCAAAAACGAGGCTGTAGATCTTTATCGCGTTTCATCAGATGGCAAATACTCCCTTTTTAATAAGGTCAACTACTTTGCCATCATAGCACGTTGCAGCAACATCTACCTTATCGGAAGATATCATAAAGTCAGTATGTACATAGCTCTCATTACAGCCTACAGCATCAAGCTCTTCGCGAGTCATGAACTCTCCCCCATCGATGCAGTGAACATAGGCAAAGCCTACAGCTATGTGACAGGCTGCATTTTCATCGTAGAGTATCTCTTCAAATAAGCGCCCACTTTGATAGACGGGAGAATCTATTCCCACTACTGCTACCTCTCCTAAGCGCTTTGCTCCCTTATCGCTTTCTATATAGGCTGCAAAATGATCATAGCCCTCTGTTGCCGAAAATTTGGTTATCTCGCCCTTTGTGAACTCTAACACTAACCCCTTCACAAGCTTGCCATTTACCTGTACAGGCCTTGTGACGGTAACTCTACCTTCTGTATAGCGAGCATCCGGTGTTGTAAAGCACTCTTCTGTTGGGATATTGGCTTCAAATAGTGTGCCCTTTGTAGTAGGAGCATTACCCGCTCTAAAGCGTGCTTTTGGAGATAGATATACGCGTAGATCCGTCCCTGGACCTGTAAAGTGAAGTTCTTTTATTTTTAGGTTATCAAGAGCTTGAGCTCGTGCATGCAGCACCTTTTGATGCTCATCCCAAGCTGCAAGACAGTCTTTTCTATCAGCGCGGCATATATGAAAAATAGCATCCCACAATGCCATGTAGGCTTCTTTTTCACCAAGCTCCGGAAACACCTTTTTTGCCCAGCCGGTAGCAGCTGCAGCAGCCACAGTCCACTGCACCTTTTTTTTGCCAACGCCTTCAACAAAGTAGTTTCGTAATGTGTGACGCATGCCTAGCTGTATAGCATTTGTCTTAGAAGCTGCAAGATCACCTAGTAGATCGGGAAAATCGCTTCCTGTTAGTCTAAGTACACAGGAATTATCTTCGATAAAGTCATTAAATTTTGTCGCGACATAGCGCGGAACATACTGTAGGTCTTCGTCTTTTTGTGAATATAGCACCCTCGAGCGCGTATTTTCCGGATCAATAAAGTCTACGTTCACATATTTTGCACCGCTCTTATAAGCTTCCTTCACAAGAAGCTGCACAAAGTCTTTGTGACAAACTTCTGCGGTAATATTGACGGCCTGCCCCGGCTGCACGTTAAGGCCATGGGCAATGATGAGATTTGCGTACGTTGTAAGTTTTTCCTGAAAGTTCATTTTGAGTTCCATATAATTAAGAGGCCACTATAAGTTGTTAGTGGCCCCTATAGTAGCATTAATTCACAATCTGGTCAGGCGTATTGTGCGCAACGTGTGAATCTTCAACAACAAGCGATGAGCCTGTGTTATAGATTCCACCGCCACTACCCAAACCGCCAGTTGCAGCATTTCGTACTATCTTAGATAAAAATACTGATAATGAACCGGAATCGACATTTGCTATACCTCCACCTCGCACCGCGGAGTTCTCATCAAATTTCGAACTGACAACTGTTAAAGTACCCAAATTGACAGCTCCTCCACCATCTTGTACAGCAGAATTGCCCTCGACGTCAGATTTTTTTACGACCATATTTCCATGGTTAGCAATACCTCCACCATTTGTCTTGGAAAAGTTATCTTTTACAAGGCAGTTTTCAATTGTAAAGTTATTGCTATTATAAATAGCGCCGCCTTCATTCGACGTGTTATTTATAAACGTACAGTCTACAGCCGTTCCAACACTTGATGAGTCATTATATATCGCTCCACCAACAGATGAATTAGAATTGCCACGGAAGTGGGTCTTTGTAGCCTCTAGCGTGGAGCTATCTTCGTTCCAGATGCCGCCAGAAGCATTAAATTCTACGATGCAATCATGAAGGTAGGCTACAGAATACTCAGGATTGTTAATACCATAACTTCCGTTGTAGCCAATAGAGCTATTTTTTAGTATAGTCGTGGTACCATTGTTCCTGATGCCACCACTGGTATTTGTAGAGATAGTTGACTCTTTTATTTTGATTAAGCTTGCATAGTCGCAGTTCAGCCCGTAGCCATCATTCTCACTTACCTCTGACTTCTTAATGACAAGGTTTGTGCCATAGTAGTTATAAAAGCCACCAGATGTATTTTGACTAACAAGCGATTCTTTTACTGTCAGCTTGCCGGTATAGGTGTAAAAGCCGTAGTAGCCATTTTGGGTTACAGCTGATCGTACAACCTTTGTGGTGCCCCCAGATTGCGTATAGACGCCAACCCAATCGTTATTTGAAACTTGTGTTTCTGAAACGTGCAAGCTGCCGGAGTTCACAATACCACCTTGTTGGTGATTATTGATAATTAAGGATTTTTTTATCTTCAGGGAGCCGTTGTTGATAATACCGTAATCAGTTCCTTGCGTAATGGTGAGATTTTCAACTATGACATCAGCTCCAAGATCTACAAAAAGCGGTGTGCCACTACCATTAGCACTAATTGCCGCACCAACTCCCACCCCCAACAAGGTGATAGAATGAACAGTTGGAGGGACTTCAAAATTCCCCTCTATTACCCCTTCAATTTTAATTGTGGTGGAATGTTTTGTGTTAGAAGCTGCAGCGTTAATTGCATCCTCTAGCTCTTGAGCAGTTGTTACTACAACTGAACCCTTTACAACAATTTCGCCCTCATTTTGAATCTCATCAGCAGGTAGAGATGTAGCAAAGGTTGCTGCAGTTACAATAAACATACATATTTTTTTCATAGGATATCCCCCTTTTTTTTCACGATAACTTTTGGGGGAATTTTCAGGCAAAGCATTTAGCTTTTTTTGAATGAAGGCTTGTTGCCATCTTGGGATGGAATTGGAATTTCTTGAAGCGCACCCTCGCTGGAAAGTGTTACAATCACTCCCCCAATTGGCTGAGCGAGGATTTTCTTTTGTAAAAGAGCGCGAATTTGGTGATCGTTTAAGACAACATCCTTATACTGCTTCCAAAGTACATAAGAACAGCCCTCTTTCCACTTTGAGCAGCCATAGCCTTTGTTTCCTTTGATGATAGGGCTCTTGCACTTGGGACACTCACCATACACCTCGAAATTCAATTTAAATATATCACTTTGATGAATGAGCTGTTTTGTAAAAGCTGCAATTTGCTCCATAAAGTCTTTGGCGTGGTACTTTCCCTTCTCGATCTCTTTAAGCTTTGCTTCCCACTCCCCGGTAAGTTCGGGAGATTTAAGGTTGGGATCTTGAATAAGCGCAATGAGGTAACGACCTAAATCTGTTGCCTTTAAAAGCTTGCCGGAGCGCTCTATGTACTTTCTTTTGATCAGCGTTTCAATAATCTGCGCCCTTGTGGCGGGTGTGCCAATGCCCTTTTCTTTTAATGCTTCTTTTAAAGCTTCATCCTCCACCATCTTGCCGGCAGTCTCCATAGCGCCAAGAAGAGCGTTTTCATTATAGTGAGCAGGAGGCTTTGTCTTACCCTCTGATACGTAAGGCGCATGAGGGCCGCTTTCGCCCTTTTCAAAAAGAGGTAGCTCTTGGACGTCTTCGTCCTTTTTCTCATCGGCTTTTTTGGGGTAGAGTGTTGTCCAGCCGGGAGTTACTATGCGCACACCTTTTGCTTGAAAGGCAATTGAATTGCTATTGCCTTCGATCGTTGTAACTTCTTTTACACAAGATGGATAAAAGACGGCTATAAGCCGCGTTGCAATGGCATCATATACTGTTTGAGACTGATGCGATAGACCCTCTATCTTCTTTCCGGTAGGAATTATCGCATGGTGATCGCTCACTTTTTTGTCATTTATAATGCGTGCTGAAAATGGTAGGTTAGCAAGATCTAAAGGCTCTAGCTCTTTTGCTTTAGTCTTTTGCAGGTCTTTAAGGATGCTAACAACCTGAGGTTTCATATCCTGACTGAGGTAGCGAGAATCTGTACGCGGATAGGTAATAAGCTTTTGTTCATATAGGCTCTGAGCAACCTGCAGTGTGTCGGCAGCCGTCATACCATGTTTTTTATTCATCTCCCGTTGAAGCTCTGTTAAGTCAAAAAGAAGTGGGGGATGTTCATTTTCTTTTTTTGCCGACACCTTGTCGATGGTAAAAGGAAGGTCTTTAATACTCTCTAAAACAGCATCAGCCTCTTGTTTTGTAGAAAAGCGCTCGAGCTTACACTTAAAAGCTACCTCTTTATACTTGGTATATAACTCCCAGAAAGGCTTTGAGATAAAGTGACGGATCTCATCGTCGCGATTGACAATCATCGCTAAAACAGGCGTCTGCACGCGCCCGACGCTCCATAGCGTTCTTCCCTTGCCGTAGCGCACAGTGAGGTTGCGAGTAGCATTAAGACCAACGATCCAGTCAGCTTCATTGCGACACTTTGCTGCTGCAAAGAGGTTATCGTACTCTTGGCCAAGCTTTAGACTTATAAATGCTGCTTTAAGAGCTTCATCCGTTAGCGATGAAAGCCACAGCCTTTTAAAGGGCTTATTTGTACATTCTGTCATTGATAGTATGTAGCGAAATATAAGCTCACCTTCTCGCCCTGCGTCGGTTGCTGCAATAAGCTCTTTACCCGCTTGAAAGAGCTTTTTGATTATGCCAAACTGCTTTTTTATCCCCTTGTCGTCCACAATTTTAAGCTCAAATGTGGCTGGCAATATAGGTAGGGCCCCAAGTGACCACTTTTTTAATGTGGGGTCATAGTCTTCTGGCTCTTTCAGAGATACAAGGTGGCCAAAGGCCCATGTAACTTGATAGCCATTTCCCTCAAAATAGCCGTCATGACGCACTTTAGCACCTACATGAGCCGCGATATCTTTTGCAACGGAGGGTTTTTCTGTCAAAATAACGATCATAGAATTCTAGGAAAAAGATACGTAAAGCTAGTTTTAGCAAGTTCTGTAATATCATCCGGCGTAAGGTATTTTGCAAGCTGCATATATTCGCCCGGCAATGGATCATTAAATACTGCACGATCATCACAACCAACAACCATAGGATGGCGAGACTCCTGAAATTCTTTTACCCATGGATGCACATCATTAGGACCATGCATATTGCATAGTCGCGCACTTGTTGGGCATACTGAAACGGGAATTCTTCTTTGCTTAATCCATGTAAAAGCCTCCGGCACAAGGTTGACACCGTGGTCGATGCGATCTGGCTCAAGCTCTTCAAGAATCAGCATCTGATCAGTTTCTCTTGCATCTTCGCCCATATGGACTGAAAGTTTAAGTCCACAAGCCTTTGCTCCTTTTAGCGCTTCAATATGCTGGCGAATATCCCCTTTAGTGGAATCGCCAGAAATTTCAATGCCAACAACGCCTTTTGGCATATATGCTTTTGCAAGTTCTACTGTTTTTTGAACTGTCTCTTTTGTGGAATTTCGCCGTACACTTAAAAGGACTGTCGCCACATAGTTTGCTCGCTCTATTCCGAAAAGAACAGCCTTGAGGTATGATTCTTCATTTCCTGGTCCACCATATGATTTAAGGCCTGTTCTAATTTCAGCTTGTGTCACCCCATCAGTTTCTAAAAGCCGCCGGCAAAGCCGAAAGGTGCCTTCTTCAACTTTTTTATCACTATCGACGATCCGCTCAATAATCCTAAAGCCTTCAAAGACATCGTTATACTTAACACCCTGCTGAACGCGGTCGCGAAAGGCAATAAGCGCCCTTTTATCGTCATCATCTGATTCCATCTCAAGCAGAGATTCTATGGTAAATGATCCGCCTAAGTGAATATGAGCTTCAGCTTTTGGTAGTCTTTGAAGCGCTTCTAGTTGCATCGTAAATCCCTTTTTAGAGCTGAAGTGTACACCAAACGCCCAATATTACGTACTTGTTTTTTACTTGAAATTTAGGAAGGTTTTTTGTAGTTTTTATCGTTATATTTTTAACCTTAAAGGAGAATTAATGGATACCTTTGCATATGGCCTCGTGCTTGCGTGTGGCGTTCTTGCCCTCGTTTTTGGCCTTTATATGATTCGTTCGATCCTTGCCCTAAGTAGAGGCAACGAACGGATGCAAGAGATTGCTTCTGCAATCCAGGAAGGCGCTCGCGCTTACCTAAACCGCCAGTACCAAACAATTGGTTTTGTTGGCGTGATCATCTTTATCGCGCTCTTTATCCTCTTAAATGGCTATGTTGCCTTTGGATTTTTGATCGGCGCTATACTTTCTGCTCTAGCTGGCTATGTTGGCATGAACATCTCTGTTCGTGCAAACGTCCGCACAACAGAGGCAGCACGCCACGGCCTGGCAAGTGCTCTAAAAGTCTCTTTTTCATCTGGTGCTATCACCGGCTTACTCGTAGTTGGCTTTGGTCTTATTGGCATTACAGCGTATACCATGTTCCTTAAATCACAAGCTCTTGATACACGCACGCAGCTAGAAGCTATTGTAGGCCTTGGCTTTGGTGGATCTTTAATTTCCATCTTTGCTCGTCTTGGTGGCGGCATCTTTACTAAAGGTGCAGACGTTGGTGCTGACCTTGTAGGTAAGGTAGAAGCCGGCATCCCAGAAGATGATCCAAGAAACCCTGCCGTTATTGCTGACAACGTTGGCGACAACGTTGGTGACTGCGCCGGTATGGCAGCAGACCTTTTTGAAACCTACGTTGTAACGTTAGTAGGTACTATGCTCTTAGCCGGAGTGTTCTTTACAGGCAATCTGCTAGAAACAATGATGCTCTACCCACTTGCTATTGGTGCATTTTGCATTTTGGCAACAATTGTAGGCACATACTTTGTTCGCCTTGGAAAGTCTAACGACATCATGGCAGCACTCTATAAAGGCTTTATTGCTACAGCAGTTATTTCTGCAGTAGGTCTTTACTTCCTTACAAAGAGCATGTGCGGCTTTGATATTGCCTACACAGCAAATGGACAGTCATTTACCGGCTTTAACCTCTTTGTCTGTGTACTTACAGGCCTAGTAGTAACAGCGCTTCTTATGTGGATCACTGAGTACTACACACTCACAAAATATCGCCCGGTGCAAAGCATTGCAAAAGCTTCTACAACAGGCCATGGAACAAACATCATCCAAGGTCTTGCTGTTTCTATGGAAGCAACAGCGCTACCAGTACTTGTGATATGCGTTGGCATATTAGTTGCCTACCAAAACGCAAACCTCTACGGCTTGGCAATAGCAGCTACAAGCATGCTTGCCCTTGCCGGTATGGTAGTGGCACTTGATGCTTATGGACCAGTTACTGACAACGCAGGCGGCATTGCCGAAATGTCAAACCTCCCACCGGAGATCCGTAAGACTACAGATGCTCTAGATGCTGTTGGCAACACAACAAAAGCTGTAACTAAAGGCTATGCTATAGGCTCAGCTGGCTTTGCAGCGCTAGTATTGTTCTCTGCCTTTTTGGAAGATCTTGAATACTACTTCCCAAATCACGGTGCACACTTTGAACTACAAAATGCCTATGTGGTAATCGGCCTCTTTATTGGCGGCATGATGCCATATCTCTTTGGCGCCTTTAGCATGATGGCCGTTGGTCGTGCAGCTGGAGCTGTTGTTGAAGAAGTACGACGCCAGTTTCGCGAAATTGCCGGCATCATGAAAGGCACTGCAAAACCCGATTACGGCCGCGCAGTCGACCTTTTGACAAAAGCAGCAATTAAAGAGATGATTGTACCATCGCTTCTTCCTGTTGCGCTTCCTGTTGTTACCTACTTTGTTATCAACTACGCAGTAGGACAAACCGAAGCCTTTACAACTCTTGGCGCTATGCTCCTTGGCGTTGTAGTAACAGGCCTTTTTGTAGGCCTTTCTATGACATCAGGCGGCGGCGCGTGGGACAACGCCAAAAAGCTCATCGAAGAGGGCTCCTACGGCGGAAAAGGCTCTGAAGCTCACAAAGCTGCTGTAACAGGCGACACTGTCGGTGACCCATACAAAGACACCGCAGGCCCTGCTATCAACCCAATGATTAAAATCGCAAACATTGTTGCGCTCTTGCTCCTTGCAATCCTCGCGCACCACATCGCGAAATAAATCACACCAGGGTGTGGCCAAAAAAATGGCCACACCCTCTCTCCTACTCTTAATCTTAATCTTAATCTTGATCTTAATCTTGTTTTTCTTTTACAGTGTGCGTGTAAGAAAAAAGATCAAGATCAAGATCAAGATCAAGATCAAGATCAAGATTAAGATTAAGATTAAGAATAGGAGGACACCCCAGTGCGTACTCACAAAGTACTGCACACAATTTGCATAAGTCTTTTTGGCCTTTTTTGCCTCTTTCTCACTATTGGGTGTCAAGATTCAAAAGCCAGAACATGTCACCTCCGCCTCATTCTTGATAGACCCACAAACCCTAACCATATTCCCCTCTATGTAGGCAATGCTCTTGGCTACTTTCGCGATGAGGGTATTTTTCTCGATATTCAAATACCAACTACTGATAGCCCCTTAAAGCTACTCGATGATAAAAGTGCAGACCTTGTTTTGGCAAGCCTGCCGCGCGTCTATCGGGCAATAGCACGAAAGAGCAATATCTACCTTGTCGGCAAGCTCGTGGATGTCCCTTTAAAAGGTTTTTTAGTTCTACAAAAAAGTGGCATGAAGCGCATCGACGACTTTAACGGCCGCATCATGGGCTATGATGGGGCCTATAGTATACTTCCCTCTGCCGAAGTGCTGCTTGATCAAAACAACGTACAGGTAGGCTGCAGGCTTAACCTACGCGATGAAGCCATCAACGAACTTGTAAGCAACAAAATAGATATCGTTTACGGCGCTCTTCTGAATGTAGAGCCTGAATACCTAAAATTTCTTGGCCACAAGGTGCGTTTTTTCTTAGTCTCTGATATCGGTATGCCGGACTATGAAGAAGTAGTTATTGCCGCTCACGCGGGACATTCAGCAAAGATGGAATCCTTTCAAAAGGCCCTACAGCGAAGCATAGATTTTTGTAAAGATAAGCCCCAACTTGCTTTTGAGATGTACGCAAACTTACTGCAAAACAAAAACCGCAAAACGCTTGCGTGGGAAGAATCTAGCTGGAATATGACGGTCCCAATTTTAGCTACAACGCAAACTTTTTCCTACTCAAAAGCGAAAAACCTGGCCGTGTGGCAACATGAAAACGGGCTTGTGAGCGCCCCCGTGGACATCACCACCCGCTTTATTCCCCCACTTAAAAGCGCAAGTTCGTAAACTCTCTAAACACTTTTGTGTTTTTTGAGAAATAGAGCAAGTTCGCGACCGACTTTTTTGGCATCTTCTTGGGCCTTAGGATCTTTTAAATTGCCCGCATCGTCAAAGGCCTGAAAGGCTTGAGAGACGCTTTTTTGATAAGGCAGAACGTGGCTGAAGATATTGCCAAATAATGCACGTACGTGCACAAGGCCTCTAAGCCCTCCTAAGCCGCCGGGCGATGCACTCAAAAGGCCTACTCCTTTTTCGATAAAGCAGCATAGATACACTTCATCAGGCTTTGCTTGTCTTGATGTCCAGTCGATCACATTCTTAAATACTGCAGGCATAGAGCTATTATACTCTGGGCAAGAAATCAAAAATCCATCGTGACTTAGCATGAGCTCTTTTAGCTTGAGCGCATTTTCAGGAAGGCCCTGGCTATCTTCGATATCCTGATCATAAATTGGTAGAGGATAGTCTTTTAGGTCGATATACGTAACCTTAGCACCCGCTTCTTCAGCTCCTTGCATGGCAATCTTTACAAGCTTTTTGTTGTAGGAATCTTTTCGTAAGCTACCTGCAAAGGCCAAAATTTTGGGTTGGTATGTCATATATCTCCTATTTCTTTTTTGCGCGGCGAAGTTTTCTAAATTGTGTAGCCTTTGCCTTTGGAGCTACAGCTTTTGCCTTTGGTGCAGGCTTTACCTTTTTAGGAAGTGGCCGTAACCGTGCCTTTGGCTGAGGCTTTTTAGCTACTGGTGCTTTTTTCTTAGCTACAACTGGCTTTACCTTTTTTGGCTTTACTGGAGGAGCTTCTACAACTTTTGCCTTTTTTACAGGTTTTTGCTTTTTGCCATTCAAAGGCTTTTCAAGGCTAAATTCAAGCTCTTCTTCCACTTCAGGTTCGCTATATAAGACAGGGGCCGGCTCTTGCTCAGCACTCTCTTTTTTGTCCAAGTTCCACGTGTTAGAAAGTGTACGTAGAGCAGCTAGCTTTTGGTTAAGGTTTTGCATGTCAAAGTTTACAGCTCCAGTGATCTGCTGCTTGCGATGGGCTAAAAGATCAGCTTCTGATGCAAACTTACCTGAGAAGGTAAATATTGCCGATGAGCCCTGATAGTCTGGCGCAAAGACAAATGGCTTTATAGACTTTGGAATCGAGGTGTAAATGTCAGCAGAAAATTGTGGCTCTGTTTCTACTTTTGCCACTTGCTTAGGAGGTCTTCCTCGCTTTGGACGTGGGTTTAATGCTTCATTTGAGTAGTAGGTTTTAGCCTTTGCTACAAGACTTTTTCTTGCAACGAGCAAGTCCTTAGAAACCTTTGGGATAAAAAGATTGAGCTTTAACTTTTCGCATATTGACTTTGTCACTTCAAGGTCTTCTTCAAATACGAAGTCAAACTCGTTATTGCGTAGCCACTCTATTATACGCACTCTAAAGCGCTCTTGGTAATAAAGCTGCCACTTTTCAAGCTCAGTGTGATGGTCGTAGATAAACTCCAAAAAGTTCTCTCGAGCCTCTTTTGACCCAATGATATCCAGCAATTTTTCTTTGGTATCGATATCATATACTTTTTCGTTTACAAAACCCTCCATGACCTTTTTTACTTCATAAAAAGTAAGTTTCGGGATCATGCAGTAGCGATCAGCGTTATTGAGTAGCTCTTTTTCAAGTTCATCAAGCTCTTCTTGAGATTTATCGAGATCTACATAAAACAAAAAGCCTTCTTGACGATCAACATAAAAATCCCGTTCATCATCAGATTTAGCAAATGCCTCCATCAATCGGTGACAACGCATTATGAGCGGATTTTGTGCGACAACTTTATTTTTTACTGCCATAGGTCTACCTAATTATAATTGCTAATAATGTTAGTGACTACCCATGTAGATTGCAACAAAATAAACGACACTTCGTCAGGCTATAATCTCCCTTATGTCCCTTATGTCCCTTTCGTCCCTTCTTTTTATATATAGATAAATACTAGAACTCCGCGATATACTGCGAAGTTGATCGAATAACTGAAAAAGAGGACCCATGCCAGACCTAGAAAATGCTGATACTCGCATTCAAGTGATTTGCGACAAAATTCGTTCAGAAACACTGGATCCCGCTAAGGAGCAGGCTCAAGAGATTATTGAGCAGGCAAAAAGAGAGGCCGAGCGCATTCTCCATCACGCCCACACCGATGCTGAGCGCATGGTTAAAGAAACAAGAAAATCTCTAGAAGAAGAAAAACAGATTTTCCAATCCTCACTTGAGCAGGCCTCAAAACAGTCTATAGAGCTTTTAAAGCAAAAGGTCGAGCAAACATTTTTTAATCCCAATCTAGAAAAGTGGATCAAGGAGCAGCTCGGAAATGCTTCTACCTACTCTACATTGATTGAAGCCCTTGTAAAGGCCATCCAAAAAGAAGGCATTAAAAGCGAGCTCTCAGTAGAGATACCAAAAGCATTTACTGCCAATCACATTAATGCAGAACTAAGCCAGGATGTGCTTAAGCAGCTAAAAAATAAATCCGTTACGCTGTCAGATCTTCCTGGAGGCGTTCAGGTAAAGATTTTGGACAAAAATATGGTTCTTGATATCTCCTCGAAAGCCTTGGAAGAAATTGTTGCTTCTTTCATCCACAAGGACTTTCGCAAGGTATTTTTTGGTTCACAGTAGGGGCAAAAGCATGGCAAATTACTACTTTCTTGCCACTTTGCTTCCGCCCTTAAAGGTTGGATCGCCTGTTGAACTTGGTTCTAAAGAACTTGAGTTTCTCTTGCAGCAAAACTTAAACCGACAAGACCTAGGGTACTTTTCTGTTCTCAAGCGCCTTATCGATATCGACAACATACGCTCGATATGGCTTAAAACACCTTTTATGCCAGGTGGTGAATTTGATCAGTATGAGCTTGAAGACAGGCTTTTCTTTAAAGAGGGCCTTCCTGCTTATGTGCTAGACTATCTTGAACACTATCGCGAAAAAAGTGAGCGCATCGAAAATTTCCCTGAGCTTCTTCATCGCTATTTTGCTACAGAAAGCGGGAGCCAAAATCCTTTTATAAGAAGCTACCTCACCTTTGAGTGGCATTGGAGGCTCGTTTTTGTGGCAATACGAGCTCTTGATCTTGGACGCTCTGTTGAACATGAGTTTAGGCACGAAGATCAGGATGATCCCTTTGTTGCAGAACTTTTAGCGCGCTGTAAAGAAAAGCACTTTGAAGCACCAGCTCCTTTTACGGGACTAAAAGCATTATACGAATCACGAAAATCTGCCCCGCTTGATCTATACCAAGCGCTTTCAGAGTGGCGATTCAACTACATCGAAGAGCTTATAGAGTGGGAATTTTTTTCATTAGAACGCATACTCGGCTATGTAGCCCAGCTTGAAATTTGTGAACAGTGGCTTCAGCTTGACAAGCTGAAAGGACTAGAAATTGTTGAAGAGATGATGGAAGTGGTATGACTGTAGAGACAAAACAAAAAGAGAAAAAACATCACGCAACAGGTAAAACTGTTTCTGCCTTTGGAAACCTCTTGCAGGTCCGTTATGAGGGCAATATTCGCCAAGGTGAAGTTGCCATGGTCTTGCTTGAAGGAAGCGAGCTTAAGGCAGAAGTTATTGAAATTGCGGGTGACATCGCTAAGATCCAGGTTTTTGAAGATACTCGAAATGTAAAACTTGAAACGCCAGTACACTTTACCGGCGAGCTTTTGGAAGCTGAACTTGGACCAGGCCTACTAAGCCGCATCTTTGATGGCCTTCAAAACCCCCTAGAAGAAGTTGCAGAATTTGCTGGCTACTTTCTTCCCCGCGGCGTCTATATGGCACCATTGGATCGCAAGCGCCACTGGGACTTTGTACCAACAGCTAAAGTAAAAGACATAGTATCGCGCGGTGACACACTTGGAACTACACTTGAAAACCGCTTTCACCACAATGTGATGATGCCTTTTTCGATGTTTGGCAAATATGAAATCACATGGATGATACAGCCTGGCTCCTACCCTATCGAGCAGGTAATTGCAAAGGTAAAAGATGAAAAGGGCATTGAGCACGAAATAAGCATGCTCCAAAAATGGCCCATCAAGATTCCTCTCATCCAGGGCGAGCGCGTAAAGCCTATGAAGATGATGGACACCGGCCTTCGCATTATCGACACGCAGCTATCGCAGATGAAGGGTGGCACATTTTGTACGCCAGGGCCCTTTGGAGCAGGAAAAACAGTATTGCAGCACCACCTTTCAAAGTACTCATCCGTAGATATCGTTGTGGTTGTAGCGTGCGGTGAGCGCGCAGGCGAAGTTGTGGAAGTGCTCCGCGAATTTCCCCACCTTATCGACCCACATACTGGCGAGACGTTGATGAAACGAACTGTCATCATCTGTAACACCTCGTCGATGCCGGTAGCAGCAAGAGAATCATCCGTATACATGGGCGCTACTATCGCAGAATACTACCGCCAGATGGGCCTTGATGTGCTGCTACTTGCAGACTCAACTTCCCGCTGGGCGCAGGCGATGCGCGAGATGTCCGGCCGCCTTGAAGAAATTCCCGGCGAAGAGGCCTTTCCTGCATACCTTGCATCAAGAATTGCAGCCTTTTATGAACGAGCAGGTGTTCTATCCTTAAAGACAGGGAAATATGGCTCCTTAACAATATGTGGAGCAGTATCTCCTGCTGGCGGAAACTTTGAAGAGCCTGTAACCCAGGCAACGCTGTCTGTTGTAGGATCCTTTGTTGGGCTTTCGCGCGAGCGCTCTGACTCCCGCCGCTACCCTGCAGTAGATCCCCTCATCTCTTGGTCAAAGTATCTAGAGCCGGTTGGAAAACTGCTTGCTAAAGATATGCCAGAGTGGGCATCTACCGTAAGGCGAGCAGCACTACTGCTACGTGAAGGCGATGAAATCCGCAAGCGTATGGAAGTTGTTGGCGAGGAAGGCACCTCTACAAAAGATATGATCGCATTCTTAAAATCAGAGCTCTATGATTTTAGCTACCTGCAGCAAAATGCCTTTGATAAAGAAGATGCCTACTGCCCCATCAGCCGGCAGATAGCCCTTCTCGAAATCATACGCAAGATTTTTGATACTGACTTTCAGTTCCCAAGTCACGATGAAGCGCGCTCTTATTTCTTGATTTTACAAAACAAAATCAAGAATATGAACTTTACAGCCTTTGAATCGCCTCGCTACCTCGAGATACAGGCTGAGATTAACGACATGCTTAAACCTCATATCCAAAAGGTGCTATGAGAACGACTTACGAAAAAATTCAAGATATGCGCGGCAACCTCATTTCTGTCATTGCCGAGAATGTGGGTCTGGGAGAGCTTGCCCGTATCGACATGCGAGATGGCCGCTCTGCCTATGCTTCGGTCTTACGAATCGAAGGCAATAAAGTAACTTTGCAGGTCTTTCAAAGCACGCGCGGCATTTCTACAGGTGATAAGGTAACGTTCTTACGCCACCAGATGCAGGTAACATTTGCTGACAGTCTGTTAGGAAGACGATTTAATGGCTCAGGAGTGCCTATAGACAATGGCCCCGACATCGTTGGTGACCCTATTGCCATTGGTGGACCCTCCTTTAATCCCGTAAAGCGCATCATACCGCGCAACATGGTGCGAACAAACATTCCAATGATCGACATGTTCAACTGCCTTGTTATGTCGCAGAAAATTCCAATCTTTTCTGTTGCTGGAGAGCCCTATAACGCGCTTTTGATGCGTATTGCCAACCAGACAGATGCAGACGTCGTTATCATCGGCGGTATGGGACTTACCTTTGCTGAATATCAAGCCTTTATCGACAACGCTGAGCGCGCAGGATCAATGAACAAAACGGTGATGTTTGTTCACCGTGCAACAGACCCTGCGGTAGAATGCGTTCTTGTTCCTGATATGGCGCTTGCCTGTGCTGAGCGCTTTGCCGTGCAGGATCTCAACGTGCTCGTGCTCTTAACAGACATGACAGCCTTTGCAGATGCTATTAAGGAAATTGCGATTACCATGGACCAAGTGCCTTCTAATAGAGGCTATCCGGGATCGCTCTATTCAGACCTAGCTTCTCGCTATGAAAAGGCAGTTTCCATGGAGTCTAGCGGCTCTATTACCATCGTAAGCGTTACAACGATGCCCGGAGACGATGTCACACACCCAATTCCTGATAATACAGGCTATATTACAGAAGGCCAATTTTACCTTCATAACGGCCGTATAGACCCATTTGGATCGCTATCGAGACTTAAGCAGCTTGTGATCGGCAAAGTTACGCGCGATGATCACGGCGATCTTGCAAATTGTATGATTCGCCTCTATGCAGAGTCTAAAAAGGCAAAAGAGCGCCGCTCTATGGGCTTTCGCCTTTCAAAATGGGACGAACAGCTGCTTCACTACTCAAACCTCTTTGAGAAGAAGATGATGAACCTTGAGGTGAACCTTCCGCTTGAAGAGCAGCTTGACATGGGCTGGACAATACTCGCCGAGTGCTTTAAACCGGATCAAGTTGGCATCAAGCAAAGCTTAATTGACAAGTACTGGAACACAAGGGTGCAAAGCTAAAAGCCTATGGCAGAACTCAAAATGACAAAAAATGAGCTTCGCACTCAGCAAAACAAGCTTAACCAGCTGTTTAAGTACTTGCCTACTTTGCAGCTGAAAAAAGCGCTTTTGCAAGCAGAAGTTGCTGAGTCCCGCCTAGAGCGCTATAGCCTTGAAGAACAGGTAGACATGGAAAAACGGGCGGTAGAGGAGTATGCATCGCTCTTTACAGAGCCTCTTCCTTGCGATGTAAGCCAGTTTGCAAAGATTACAAAGCTCAATAAGCGCTACGAAAACATCGCAGGTGCTGAAGTGCCCTTTTTTGAAAGTGTTCAGTTTGCTCCTATGACGTACGACCTCTTTGAGACACCCGTGTGGCTAGAAAGCGCTATCATGGGCCTTCGCCACGTCAGTGAAGCAAAGGCAAAGCTTGTCATCGTCACCGAAAAGCTCGAGATACTCGAAAAAGAACTTCGCGAGGTGACAATTCGCGTTAACCTCTTTGAGAAAATACTTATACCGCGCGCTGAAAAGAACATCAAAAAGATTAAGGTGTTTCTTGGCGATCAGCAGCTTGCAGCGGTCTCCCAGGCAAAAGTTGCCAAAACAAAAATTCTAGAGCATAAAGAGCTCACTGGAGTAGGGCATGCGTTATGATGTACGCAAGTTCCTCTTTATGGGAGCGGTAAAAGACAAACTTTCCTTTTTTCAGGCTGCGCAAAACGTTGGCATAATAGAATTTATCCAGCCAAAAGGGCAAAAAAAGCTAGAGCTTCCTCAAGATATTGACAACATGCTGCATGCAATCAAGATCTTGCGAAACTACACGCACCAGCCTAATGTTCACGTCGATGATTTTCAAAAAGCTGAAGGCGTAACAAACAGAATTCTTGCTCTTAAAGAAGAGCTTGATACTTCAGAACAAAAGCAACACGATGTTGGCCAAGAAATTGAACGTATACTGCCTTTTGGAGAGTTTTCTCTAGATAGCCTTGGATCTTTAGAGGATCAGATCAAGCGCAAGGTGCGCTTTTTTGCCGCAAAGACAAATAAGCATCTTGATACACTCGAGCCTGCGCTCATCAAAGTTAATGAAAAAGATGAAGTAGACTATTTTGTAGCCATTCAAAATGAGCCTATTGTCTTTGCTGACCTTGTGGAGTTTTACTTTACGACGCCGCTCTCAGAGCTTAAAAAACAACAAAAAGAGCTAGGCAACTCTATTGCCAAAATTCACGAAGAGCTTCGCTCTCTTACACGCTATGATGCCCTTCTTCACCATGCACTTATCAAGCGTTTAAACGAGGCGCACCTTGCTTTTGCTGAAGAAGCAAGCGCCCTTGAGCTTGAAAATCAGCTTTTTATCGTAGAAGGATGGGTGCCATCCACAAAGATGACCGAGCTAAAGAAGCTCACAGATGCCTACCATGTGTATATAGAAGAAGTGGCCTTTGATAAACACGATGTCCCCCCCACCTACCTGCAAAATGCAGGCACTGCAAAGGTTGGAGAAGATCTCATACGCATCTTTGATACGCCCTCAACAAAAGATAGAGACCCATCGCTATGGGTGCTTTTTGCTTTTGCGCTTTTCTTCTCGATGATAGTCTACGATGCTGGCTACGGTCTTATCTTCTTGGCTACAGCTCTTATTTTGCGCTTTAGGCTAAAGAAAATTACGCCACCAACAAAACGGTTTATCGGCCTTATCGGCATACTCGCTACTGCCTGCATACTATGGGGAGGGCTCTCCCACTCTATCTTTGGGATAGAGATGTCGCCAGATAGCTTCATACGCAAGCATTCGCTTATGACCTATCTTATCAAAAAGAAGGCTGCCTATGTGCTTGAGCATAAAGAAGACTATGACTACTACGTCAATAAATACCCGCAGATAAAAGGAGCAAAAACTCCGGATGAAGTAATCTATGCTCATGGCAATGAAGATTCTTCGCATCACGTTATTGCAAGTAAATTCACCGACAACGTGCTTTTAGAGCTATCGCTATTACTTGGAGCAATACATATCTGCATTGGGCTTATTCGCTACCTTGGCAAAAACCCTGTAGGCTTTGGCTGGGTAGCGTTTATCATTGGGGCATATCTCTATGTCCCCTATTACCTAAATGCCACATCGATCATACACTATGTATTTGGACTTGATAAGGAGATTGCAGCACAGTTTGGGCTGCATCTACTTCTCTTTGGCCTTGTCTTTGCCTCCATTGCAGGGGTAATCTTGCATGGTATTGCAGGGCTTTTTGAATGGACGCATGCAATACAGCTTTTTGCTGATGTCCTTTCATACTTACGTATATATGCCCTTGGCTATGCAGGATTTATTGTGAGTGAAACAGTGAATATGCTTGCAGGCAGAATGCCCCTTATATTTGCGATCTTTGTCGTCTGTTTTGGCCACATCCTCAATATGGTTATTGCCATATTAGGTGGGACAATACATGGCTTGCGTTTGAATTTCCTAGAATGGTACCGTTATTCATTCTATGGAGGTGGCAAAGATTTTCGCCCCTTACACCTTATGACATTAGAATAGGAGTTAACTCAACATGGATAATCTCGTCTTTAGTATGCAGCAAATAGGCCCAATCATCGTGCTTAGCATGGGCTGCTGCGGAAGCTCTATCGGCTGCTATATTGCCGGCATGGCATCAAGTGCTGCCATGGCAAGAACTGAAGAAGGCCACGGTAAATTTATTGCTATGGCATCGGTTCCTTCGACGCAGTCGATTTATGGCTTTATCTTGATGATCTTGATGTATCGCCAGATTCAAGCAGGCGCGCTCTCCCCCATAGCTGCCATTGCCGTTGGCCTTGGCGTGGGCCTTGCGCTCATGGCTTCTGCAGTATTTATGGGTAAGGTTATTGCCGCAAGTATTCAGGCAACACTCAAGCAGCCATCTGTCTACGGTAAGTGCTTTGTATCGATAGGCATTTTGGAAAGCTTTGCGCTCTTTGCCTTCGTCTTTGCCCTACTCATCATCGGGTAAAAAATTCTCTTCACGACCAGACAGATTACCTGTCTGGTCATATAATTATATATAAATACTTTTTTGTTCGCAATTAACTGGTATTAATATATAATTATGTAATTATGTCTACTCAAATAACTCAAACTTTTAATAGCGGCCTTAATTCGCTTGTGCAAGATATGGTAGGGACTCAAACTGTTGACCTACGAGATGAATTTTTGCGCACACCACTTATGATTGCTGCAGCTAGCAAAAACATGGGCGCTCTCACCTCGCTTATAGCTGCAGGTGCAGCGGTTGATCTTGTTGATAAAGATGGAAGATCAGCCCTTCATTACGCAGTAATTAAAGGAAATATAGAAGCAATTGAGGCACTTCTTGTAGCAGGAGCAGCAGTAAATATTGCTGACATTCGTGGATACACCCCACTACACCGTGCAGCAGAACAGGGATATACAGCAATCGCTCTTTTACTCAAAGAAAACGGAGCAGATTGCTTAGCTGTTACTGAAAGTGGGGAAACGCCCCTGTTAATCGCCAAAATGACGGGCAACAAAGAGCTCTATAAGCAACTCAAGCCAGTCGACAAAAGAGTATACTATTACTCAAAGGAATTGCGTCTACGAACGCACCTTGCCCATATGCTAAACATCGCAGGCACAACCACTCTTAAGCATCCAAATCCCGCGCATGTAGAACAAGTAACTGTAGACCTAGAAGGATGGCATCCACCGGACTTTTTGTCTCTTATCAATAAACGCACACAAGCATTTTGTAGAGCACATCCCAATGAATTTCCCGATATCGTTTTAGATGTACTCAATACAAGAAGCTACACTCCCGAGCAGCTATTCAAACACTATAGCGAAGAAAAAAAACCAATTATCATATCTACCGGGTTTCACGAACATCATAGCTGTGTTATTCTATGGGGAAGCTTTTTTGTCCTTTGTGAAAGAGCGATTGGCAAAAAGCAACCGTTTGAAATTGTTGCTATCAATAAAAAACTGATAACAGAAGCATTCATTACTGAGCTTACGTCCCTAAAGATACGCTCACGTGAAGAATACATCGCGTTCTTTAAAGTAACCATGAATGAGTACTATGCGAAAGAGCAACATCCCATCTGCTTTATGCTCCAAAACCTCATATCTCTTCCTCTCCTAGAGATAGGCAACTGCTCATGGGCCAATTCCGTAGCGGGCGTGTATGCATTACTTATCCTAGAAAGCATACGTCAGAATGCAGCACGTGGTGTTTCAGAGCAGTCCTCACTTGAAGAACTTTATAAAAACCAAAACCTACTATTTGCTAAATGGCAATCCTTTGTTACTGGTATAACAATCAAAAAATACATAAAATGCCACACAAAGCTCCCAAGAGTCATTGCCGAGCTCTACAAAGCCTACTACCCCCCCGACCCCAAATTCATCGCATAAATATCAGGGGCTGACCCAATGGTGTCAACTTAAGAAATTTTCTCTTAATCTCGATCTTGATCTTGATCTTAATCTTTTTTTTCTTCTCTCGCAGACTGCTTGAAGAATAAGGACAAGATCAAGATTAAGATCAAGATCGAGATCAAGAAATGACCTTAAGTTGACACCATCGGGGTCTGACCCCGATACGGATAGTTTTTATACTCAAATATTTATTAGTCGTGATATAGAGGGAAAAAATAGAGGAGTCCCCCTGATGCGACTGTTGAGTTGGCTTAAGAAAGAATTTATTCGTATGCTGCCTGTTGCGCTCTTTTTTCTTGTGGCATTTTTACTTGTAGATGCTACCGATCGCGCGATAAATCACCATGAATATACCTACTATAGCTTTTTCTACTGCGTTATAGCATCGCTCATCATGGGCAAAGTGGTGCTTATTGCAGATCAATTTGCAGTTATTGAACTCTACTCAACAAAACCCCTAGTCTATGCCACATTGTGGAAGTCATTCTTCTACGTATTTTGCAGTATACTCTTACGCCTCGTAGAACATGCAATTCCAGCCCTTTGGCACGGTGAAAGCTGGGCTATGATTGGAGCAAGCATCCAGGAGCATATCGAACGGCCGCTCTTTTGGGTGGCACAAGGGTGGCTTGCCTATCTCTTTATCATCTATGTTGGAGGGCGCGAGCTCATAACAGCTATTGGCCCTAAAAAGGTATGGAAACTCTTTTTCGGATAACCACCCATGGCAAAAAAACAACGAGTTGAAAGAGATTCTCTGGGACAGGTTCAGGTGCCACTAGATGCCTACTGGGGCGCGCAAACGGCTCGCTCTATGCAGAATTTTCAGATTGGCAGCGAAAAGATGCCAAAAGAACTCATCGCAGCTATTTGCCTTATAAAAAAGGCTTCTGCACTTACTAATTACCAATTTGGCACACTTGATAAGAAAAAAATGCAGGCAATATGTACAGCCGCCGACGAAGTGCTAGAAGGCAAATTTTTGGAACACTTTCCCCTCGTTATCTGGCAAACAGGCTCCGGCACACAGACGAACATGAACGTCAACGAAGTACTTGCAACGCGCGCTAATGAACTTCTTGGCCATAAAAGAAGTACAAAACATCCTGTTCATCCAAATGACCACGTAAATATGTCACAGTCGACAAACGATGTATTTCCAAGCGCAATCCATATAGCTGCATGCTTTGACATCGAAAAGAGGCTTTTTCCTGCTGTAAAAGCCATGCAAAAGCGCCTTGAAGCACAAGCTAAAGCATTTTCATCTATCGTAAAGGTAGGCAGGACACATCTTATGGATGCTGCCCCCCTTACTCTTGGCCAAGAATTTTCAGGGTATGCAAGCCAAATAAAAACAGCCTACACATCAATTAAAGAGAGCCTTAAGGAGCTACACGAGCTACCTCTTGGCGCTACAGCTGTTGGCACCGGAATCAACGCTCCAAAAGGCTATAAAAAAGCGGTTTGCAAAACGCTATCGACCCTGACAAAATCGCGCTTTATACCCGCTCAAAACCCTTTTGCAGCACTTAGCGCAAGCGACGCTATCGTGACGACATCAGCTAGTTTAAAGCGTTTAGCCTGCGCGCTTTACAAAATTGCAAATGACATTCGCCTGATGGCATCTGGCCCAAGATGTGGCCTTAACGAGCTACACCTACCAGAAAATGAGCCGGGCTCATCAATTATGCCGGGAAAGGTAAACCCCACCCAATCAGAAGCTTTGATGATGGTAGCGACGCAAATTATAGGATTTGATACTGCTATCACAGTGGCAGCAACGGCTGGTAATTTTGAACTTAACGTCATGCGTCCACTAATGGCCTACAACCTACTTCGCTCCATACACATTCTTACTGATGCAGTAACAAGCTTTTTAGAGCACTGCCTAAAAGGCCTTAGCCCAAATAAAAAACGCATTCAAGAATACCTCAGCCGCTCCCTTATGCATGCAACGGCCCTAAACCCCATCATCGGCTACGATAAAGCGGCACAAGCCGTCCGTAAAGCCCACCTAGAAGACAAGACCCTAAAAGCCGCCTGCCTCGAACTTGGCTTTCTCTCTGAAAAAGAATTTGATACCTATACAAATCCGGCCAAGTTGTGTTCCACTTGAGTTATTGCCTAAAATCAAGTACTATGTTTGCCATTTACGGAAGAAAGTTATGGCAGAAATACAAGAAGAAATACCCAAAGCCTTTATAGCAAGCGATGTTGAAAAAAAATGGTATACGTTTTGGGAGGAAAATCAGCTTTTTAAAGCAGATCCTAGTTCCAAAAAGCCCCCCTACTGCATCATGATCCCCCCACCAAACGTGACGGGCGTTTTGCATATGGGTCATGCCCTTGTCAATACCCTGCAAGATATATTGATACGCTATAAACGCATGTCGGGCTTTGATGCTTTGTGGATGCCGGGAACTGACCATGCGGGCATCTCCACGCAGACAGTAGTAGAAAGGCAGATCATGCAGACTACCGGCAAGCGAAGAAACGACTTTTCTCGCGATGACTTTTTGAAAATTGTCTGGGAATGGAAAGAAAAAAGCGAACGCGAAATCATCGACCAGCTAAAAGCACTTGGCGCCTCTTGCGACTGGTCAAGAAAGCGATTTACCATGGACGCTCCCTACTGCCACGCTGTACGCGTGATGTTTAAAAAGCTCTTTACATCGGGACTTATCTTTCGCGGTGACTACCTTGTAAACTGGGATCCTGTCACGCAAACGGCCCTTGCAGATGACGAAGTAGAGTACGAAGAAAACCAAGGGTTTTTGTGGCACTTTACCTATCCGTTAACGGATGGTTCAGGCTCTATAGAGATCGCGACAACACGCCCAGAGACAATGCTTGGAGATACCGCTGTTGCTGTACACCCAAAAGATGAGCGCTATCGCAACTTTATCGGTAAAACAGCTCTACAGCCACTTACCGGACGATCTTTAATCATTATCGCCGATGAGCAAATTGACCCTGAGTTTGGTACGGGCGCAGTAAAAATCACCCCAGCACACGATCACAACGACTATGTTATGGGCATGCGCCACAACTTAGAAATGATCAACATCATGACTAAAGATGGCAAAATCAATGAAAACGGCGGCGAATTTCAGGGCAAGACTATGCTTGAAGCTCGCGAGCTTGTAATATCACGCATGAAGGAAAAAGGCTATTTTGTAAAAGCAGTTGCCCACATAAACCGCATAGGCCTTTCGTATCGCTCTAAGGCTGTTATTGAGCCGCATCTATCTAAGCAGTGGTTTGTAAAGCTTACCGCCTTTAAACAGCACCTCAAAGACATTGTAAAGACAAACAAAGTAAAAATTCTGCCCACAAACTGGGAAGCTACCTATTTTCACTGGATAGACACCCTACATGACTGGTGCATAAGCCGCCAGCTATGGTGGGGACATCGCATCCCTATATGGTATAACAAAGACGATCCTGAAAAGATGATCTGCCATGATGGCGATGGTGAGCCAGAAGAAGTAAAACAAAACCCCGACAAGTGGTATCAAGACCCTGATGTTTTAGACACCTGGTTTTCTTCATCTCTATGGCCATGTGCTACTCTTGGCTGGCCAGAAAAAACGGTAGAGCTAGAGCGCTACTACCCAAATTCTACCCTTATCACAGGTCATGACATCCTCTTTTTCTGGGTGGCTCGCATGCTGATGATGGGTGAAGCAAGTATGGAACAAGTGCCCTTTCCAGAAACATACCTACATGGCCTTATCTACGGTAAATCCTACTGGAGACAAGCCCCTGGCGGACCCGTTATGTATGTATCTGAGCAAGAGCGTAAAGACTTTGACCTCGGAAAAGAAATTCCAAAAGATGTCCACTCTAAGTGGGAAAAGATGTCTAAGTCAAAAGGCAATATCATAGATCCCCTAGAGATCATCAGCGAATATGGCACTGATGCTTGCCGCATGGCGCTTGCATCGAGCGCAACAAGCATGCCGCAAATTGACCTTGATAGACGCCGCTTTGAAGAATTTAAGAACTTTGCAAATAAAATCTGGAATGGCTCGCGCTTTGTCTTTATGAATATCGAAGACTTAACGCGCGAAGAATTTGCTGAAGGACTAGATGAGTCGCTCTTATCTTTAGAAGATAGATGGATACTCACGCGCCTTCGCGATGTGACAAAAGAAGTTCATAAAGCACTTGCTGTATACTCATTTGATCGAGCAACAACATCTGCATATGACTTTTACTGGAACGAGTTTTGTGCCTACTACCTGGAAATCATCAAGCCAGTACTCTTTGGCAAACATGAAAGTGCCAAAATGCGAAAGAACAAGCAAAAGATGCTTGTAATCTTGCTGCTACAGGCTTTACGGCTACTACACCCTATGGCGCCTTTTATTACTGAAGAGCTCTTTCAGCGCATAAAAAGCCGCTTTAGCACAAGCGCTCTTCCTACAGGCATTGATCCCTATACAAAAGAGGCACATCATGCCCTTATGGCAAAAGGCTGCATCACGAGTACATACCCGCAGCCATCTGATACCTTTACCTCCAAAGAAGCTGAAGAGCATTTTGAGCTTTTGTCAAAACTCACCTACTCTATACGCAATATACGCGGTGAGATGAAGGTGCCAGCCGGTATTGCCTGTGATGTATGCATCGTCGGCAAAAAGGACGATCCAGAATTTATCCTTGCCCAAAAGCATGGATACTTGCTGAACTCTCTTGTTAAAAATAAATCTCTTACATTTGCAGAGCAATTTCCCGATTCAAGTGGCTCAAAGGCTATTATAAACAGCCTCCAGCTTGTAGTGCTTGTGCCAAGTGAACTAAAAGAGCAAGAGCGGCTAAGACTTACCAAAGAAGAAGAAAAACTTGTTCGCTCCCTAGAGGGATTAGAACAAAAATTATCTAATAATAACTTTTTGGAAAAAGCTCCACAAGATGTTGTGAAAAAGCTTTTGGACTCTAAACAGCAGTCAGAAACGCAGCTTACAGCAATACGTCGTGAGCTACAAAAGCTATTTACTTAAATGCAACGTATTGCAATGATTGGAACCCTAAATAACCATGGAGGATATCATGGCTTCTTTATATGCTAGGGCCCAAAATGTGGCCATATTACAAAAAGAATTTGTACAAATTCTTATCGGTGTAGCCCTTCTTGCTACATGCTCACAGATTACCATTCCAATTCAGCCTGTCCCAATCACTATGCAGACAGTTGCTGTTATGCTTATCGGCCTTTTTTACCCAAGAGCAACAGCCGTAAAGACAATGCTTAGCTACTTAGCAGCTGGCGCGGTAGGTCTTCCGGTCTTTACTGCCTTTGGTGGCGGCCTTTGGTGCTTTATGCGCCCAACAGCCGGCTATCTATTTGGCTTTTTAGCATCTGTTGCGGTAATGGCCTACGTTCGCGAACGGGCAAAACAAGAAACTTTTGTAACTCACCTTGTTGCCTGCGTCCTTGGCTCTATCGTCATGTACGCCTTTGGCATTAGCTGGCTTTCACTCTATGTTGGCCCTGTAAATGCCTTTTATCTCGGCTTTGTCCCATTCATTATCCCAGGCATCATCAAAGGCCTGATGGTAGCTGCAGCCTGCAAGCACATCAAGTCTTCCGGCTGGACCTAACAATTTCTTCGGTCTCGGGATGTCCCGAGACCGGATTTTCTAAAAAGTAATTCCTTCTGCGTAATACCACCTATCTTTTACCTTTTTAAAGAGGCTGCGCTCAATAAAAGAGATGTCTTTGCCATTTTGACTAAGGTGAGCTTTAAAGGTAACAGTGTCGCCTTCTGCCTCTAGTATGGTGAGATTGTCAAAGGACGTTTGCTTAGAAAACTGGATAAGCTCTTGTCTTGAGCCCATTTTTTTACGAAGGTCTGGATGGCTTGTTTGTATGATATAGTCGATATTACAAAGAGCATAAGCAGCATATCGTGAGCGCATGAGGGCAACAGGTGTAGGAGCAGCTTTTCCCTCGTGGTAGGGCTTGCAGCACTCTTCATAAAGCTTGCCGCTATGACATGAACAGATCATTCGTTTGGCTTTTGCCTCAGTCCTTTTATCTCGCCGCGGTGCTTTTTATTTTCGAGCACCTTAGCTTGCGCGCGCTTTGAGCGCTTGCGCTTTTGCCTGCGCTTTTTTTCTATCTCTTGTATCTTAGCGGTCTTTATCTTAAGCACTTCGGCTTCAATTTTTTCGCAAAGGTCTCGACGGGCAAAAAAGCGGTTCATATCGCGCGATCTATCGCGCTGGCACTTAACTTCCATTCCCGTGGGAATATGCTTAAGGTATACACATGAAGAGGTTTTTTGCAGATTCTGCCCACCTCTTCCTGACCCTAAAATGAACTTTTCTACGAGATCTTCTTCTAAAATCCCGAGTTTTGTCATTTTATCCAAAAGCTCATCCCATTTGTCTTGCTTAATCATATGGTGAGTATAGTACTAAAATGGCAGCTTAAAGAAAAGGTACACCTCGCTATTTAGCAAAAAGACGTACGACTTCTGACTTGCATTTGGGCCATAATGTAAGACGAATAAATCACGTTTTTCCATACATGCAAATCCTTTATTTTGTACTTTTAGTAACAGCTTGAGGCGACTCATTGAGCCAATCCCCAAGACCAAGGCGTTTTAACCGCTTAGCTGCTTCGTCGTATCTATCTTTAAATTCTTTCCGTGCAAATTCATATACAAAATATTCTTTATATTCTTTTTGCTGGATATCGCACTTCCTTCCATGATAAAACGGAAAAGGGTAGTCTCGCTTACTAGCTTTTTCTTTTAGCCATTCAGCAACATGCTCATCTCTTTGGTCACTGAGTAAGCATAATAACTCATTGGATCTACTTGCTTGGCGCGAATAAAGCGCCTTTCGCTCTGCCTCTTGAATGCCTGCTACGTGCTTTCGCACGCTTTCTTTAGCATTTGCAAAGTCAATATTCAGCTCCTTACAGTAGCGCTCAAAAAGCTGTGGAGTAAGGGTTTGTTTAAGTATAGAAAGCACCTTAATGGATTCTGCTACTTTCATTTTCTTTCTCTCTGAGGAAGATACTGAGGAGACACTTACAGAATCTTTTACATTTTGCATAACCTTCAACTCATATGCGCGATTGTAAAGGGGAATAAGCCTCACAAGCAGCATTTCAGGTACATCATCGTACTGCACGGTAGTCTCTTTTAGGAATAGAGCTGTCTCAAAGTAGTCCATATCCATTTCAGCAAGCAAGGTTGGCACTTGTTCTTTGGGAGCCTCGGTAAGCTTAGTAAAGAAGTCTATTGCCCTCTCTACAACCCGGCTTAAAGGTAGATGTTCCGGCTTTTCGGGAATAACTGGCTGTGGTGGAGGCGGAGCTACAGCAAACACACCCCTTTGGAGATTAGTAAAGCCGTTATCAACTTCTTCGATAAAGATGCATAAGCCTCGTGCAACAAGGCCCAAAAGGACACCAGGAACAAGCGCTGCCACCATAAATGCCGTCTTATACCATGTTTTTTCGTACTGAGACTCTTGTGGAGACTTGACTTGCCCATCAATAAGCTGTACTACCCTACCTCCCCAAAGGTAACGCACAGGCGTAAGAAGGGTATTTGCAGCTTTATTGAGAAAATAATCGGCTTGTAGATCTGTTGTAAGGTATAGAGGCAAGGTCATAAAAGGCTCCTTGGATAGAAAAGCTCATCCTAAATTTCGCCATCATTTTATTGCAACGAATATGAAAAAATGGTATATAAAAATATTTTGTCAAACAGGCTAAAGAATTATGCGAATACCTAAAGCTGCATATAAGATCTGCAAAAGTCACAATCAGTTCAAATGCTGGAATAGACACGTCAAAAAACTGAGCGATGAAGTGCTTGTAGAGCTGATTTCTAAAATGCTGCAAGCACCTCAAGAGCAAGATGATCACAAATGGAAGTTTGCCGGAGTTGCCCTCAATGAGCTTTGCATTCGCCCCTGGGGAAAAGCCAACTATAAAGCACTCTATACGCTGCGAGATCAGCTATCAGAAGTCTCAAAACACTGCTTCTCTGCACAAAGCTACAGCCTCGAAACTGCTGGCATTGCCGCAAGGGTCTTTAACAAAAAGGCAAAGAAGCACAAGATTATACACCCCTATTCATACTCTGATGTTGCACTTAAAATTCAGGAAGCCTGGCATAATAGCCGCACCACAAAGTCGCTAGAAGACTATATCGCCAAAAATATAAGCAAAGAAGAGAGAAAGGCTCTTAAAGAAAAAAGCATTCTCTATCTTTCTCCAGAAGAGCGAGATGCGTATCGCGTAAGCTTTATCGGAGAGTTTATTCGCATTGGCAACACGCTACCCCAAAATGGCTGGTATATTTTTGTACTTGGCGGCAAAGTGCCTGTGCTCTATGCGGGAGTAAAATATAAAGGCTTTTTCCATCATACATCATTTTTAGGAGCAGAGCCCGTGCTCTCAGCCGGAGAATTTCGCGTTGAAGATGGCAAAATTGTCCGCATCCTCTTGCGTAGTGGCCACTATCGACCTGTCATGGACCACGGCGATGTCCTCCTCGAGCACCTAAAAAAAGAGGAGTTACTAGGGCCCTACTTCACAAGCTTTTTAGAAGTTGAACCCTACGATAATTAACAAAACAGCTTCAGCTAAGCCTGTTCCTGCAATTGGCGTACTTGTGGATGCACTCTCTGCAAAGTGAGATAGTACTCGTGTTTTCGACTAGCAACCACTGCAAGGATCAACCGCAAACAGATACTGTAGAAAAAGCAGCAAGGAGCACCAAAGAGACCCATAATAATACCAGCGCGTCTTGCCTGCTCCCACAATCCACTATAGCGTGATATCCTACCGGTACTCCCATTATATGCCTCTCCCATATTTATCATGCGTAATTCTATCAATTGTATCTCCCCCTAAGGCTTTGATTCAATAAATTTTCTCTTAATCACGATTGAGATAATTTGTTCTTAAAACCTAGCCGTAATGCTGTTTTTATTGCAATTTATTAGCTCGTAGAGCCATAAGGAAAGACTTGTTACTAATAAGGATCTTTTATGGAATCAGTAAGATCAGCTCCATTCAAATATGAACCTCCTATTGTAAATGTAGACAAAGGAAAAAATAAAGTAGCAGCCCTATTAGAGAAAGTTCGAGAAAAGACAAGTGGCAGTCCTGGACTAAGTAGAAAAATACGGCTCTTAAAGCGCGGAAAAGATCCCGTAGTAGAACCTGTTTCTCGACCAAAAGTTACCCATGTTACTCCCACAAATATCTGGGCTCCAGCTCAAATACAAGAAGCTAAATCAACAATAGCAAGCTTACTCGAAGAACTAGCTGACTTAATACCACGCACAAAGCTATCTATAACAGATAAAAGAAAACATGCTTTGACCTATTTACGGGGCCTTATGGCCATACTAAAGGCAGGTGTTGGCCATTTAGATCTTAAACCTGCCAACATTTTGTGGGATAAGAGCTCTTTTGTTATTAGTGATTTTAATGCCTCTATTATTATCGACGAAGTTTGGAAATTAACTGACAGTAGATTTATTTTTGACAGTGAAGAAGAAAAGTCTTGTGTCAGAAGGATTGTACAGCATCTTTTAGATCCTGATCCAAAACCGCTCAAATCCCCGCATCTACCATCAATTCAAAAACTCGTTGATTTTGAAATTTTAACCACATCTGCCTTAGAAGAGTATTCAAAAGAAACCCTGTATGATCGCGACAAATTGCGTGCTCTTAAAGAATACACTGCCACGCAATTTCTTCCGCCTCCCACAAGGGGATATGCAACTAATCTCTATTATAATGCTATGTGCAACTACTTCTGGAAAGGCGAAAAGGAAAACTTCTCAAATGCTTGTTATGCATTTGACATGCGAGCGGCAGCCCTAACCATTTATGGCATTTTCACAGGGGCACACCCTCCTGAAAAAGAAAATGATCGCGAGTACTATGATACCTTGGAACAATCACTAGCCACTCTTGGACTATCAAGGACTGCAGCTCACCTCATTCGTAGAATGGCCGAGCCCACGCTCCCTCCTAAGCTTCCCGTAACGTTCGATGAACTTCAAACGTTGATAAATGAGCTTGACCAAAGCGATACCCCTCCCATACAGGTTGAATTCTCAGAAGAAGAAAGCGTATCTTCTGAAGAAGATCCCATTAAAAAGAGGTTCGACAATGTTCAAGCCACCTTAGAGCAGTTGACTCTTTTGCATGGAAAAGAAGAACCAACTGATGACCAAAGCATAATACGAATAGTTACGGAAGAACTTTTAGGTTCAAAGGCAAACTCTAGTGGAATAGAGATTGCCCCAGAAATTCGGAATCTGTTGGTTAAAGGAGCGTTTAGCGCATATGCTGCTGAAGCCTGTGAATCTGTTATAGAAGGTCCTGATGACAAAACCTATAACACAGTATTGCTTTTAGACCCTACTGATCTGCAATCTTGCGACGTAGTAATCAAGGAAAAAATAATTGGAGAAGGAGGCTCAGCAGTAGTCTATAAAGCTTTTTCCCTTCGCTCTTCACAGTATGTTGTGCTTAAGTATTTTCTAGAGACTGCACACCCCTTAGAGGCATCTAAAGCCAAGGTAATCATCGAACATATTTGTAAACACTCTGTTGAGCATGAGGCCATACAGCCCTGCCCAAAGCTTTTTAGCCTACAGGTAAAAGAAGGTTACCAAAAAGTTACTCTTGAGCCCTACTATGCAAATTGCGACTATGCCTCATGCATCTTTGGGGATCTTTTCTGTTCAAAGTGGAAAATTCAAAAAGTAAAAGAGCCAATACTTACTAAGCTTAAAGAACTAGATACTCGCTTACAAGAAATCTGCTCCGAATCTCCTTCCAGCAGTGAAAAGCAAGAACATATCGACGCATTTGAACGTGAATATAGAAAGACCTTTACAGGAATATTGGGCCAGCAAAAAGCAATGAGCCTCTTTAGTGCCTATAGAATTTTAGCTACTGCTATACCAACTTCAAGACTTCGAAGTGTATCTATAGGGTATCAGGATGTCGATGAAATCACCGAACTCGTTCACAATTGCTTTAAAATTGTTCCTTATACAAGTGTTAATACAATAGACACAGAAGCTCTACGAAATACTATAGACAAAGCTGACCCCGCCCAAAAAAAAGCTCTTAAAAAACGGGCTAAAGAGCTTATGATAAGAAATATTAGAAAATGTCAGGGACTTGTACTTCGTGAATGGTTAGAAAAAAATAGTCAGGACCCAGAGCTACCTCTTGTTTCGGCCAAACTATGGGAAGATCGGGCTAAGACTTTTGGTAAAAAGAACCTTGATCTTAACGGATTAAATATTATTTCGACAATGGCATTTCAGAAAGTGAAACCCATTGAAGAAAGCATTCCTCAAAAGGCTTTGAGTGGTCTCAACATGACTCTACAAGAAATAAAACAAATTAAATAAGAAAACGGGGTTCGCACCCCGTTTTTGATAGTTAAGCGGGCACGCTCTCAAGTCTTTCTTGTTTGAGCTGTGCTAAAAAGCTGTTTGTTTCTTTGACGACGACTCCTGATAGAGCTGCTAAGCCAATCAGGTTTGGAAAGGCCATAAGGCCGTTGAAGATGTCTGATATCTTCCATACAACTTCAAGTTCCATGAGAGCGCCACAAAAGCATATGATCGTAAAGAAAATGCGAAAGAGCGGTACACTCTTTTCGCCAAAAAGATATTCAGCGCACTTTTCACCATAATAGGCCCAGCCAATCAAGGTGGTAAAGGCAAAAAGTACAAGGCCGATACTCACGATATAGCCGCCCCAAGAGACAACCGATGTAAAGGCAGCTACCGTCATACTTGCGCCGTTAAGAAGCTTGCCATCTGCTCCTACGCTGCCAAAGGCATCAGTAACACCAAGGACAAGACCTGTTACAGTACACATGATGATTGTTGCTAAAAAGCAGCCCGTCATCGATACAAGCGCTTGACGCCCCGGAGTGTCTGTTTTTGCTGCAGCTGCTGCTATCGATGCAGTACCAAGGCCTGCTTCACTAGTCATAAGGCCGCGGCTCACCCCCACCTGAATAGCCATAGCAAGGCTAGAGCCGGCAAAGCCACCAAAAGCAGCCTGACCTGAAAAGGCACTTGCAAAGATAGAAGATAATGCATGCGGGATCCTGTCAAAACAGTGTACAAGCACATAACATGCCCCACCAATATAGAGAACCGCCATAAACGGAACTAAGAAAGCAGCCACTCTACCAATGCTCTTTATGCCGCCCAAGATTGTAAGGGCTGCTAAGATAGCCATACCAAAAGCGCTATAAAGAGGATCTACCTCAAAGACACTATGAAGAACATCAGCTACAGAGTGTGCCTGGATCATATTGCCACCACCAAAGGCCGCAAAGATACCAAAGAAGGCAAAGGAGCCTGCAAGCCACTTCCAGCCAAGACCCCTTTCGATAAAGTACATAGGACCACCGGCCATTTCTGAGCGGGAATCTTGTACGCGATATTTTACAGCTAATATAGCCTCTGCATACTTTGTTGCCATACCGATAAGCGCTGTCATCCACATCCAGAAGAGCGCGCCAAGTCCGCCTATAGCAATACCTGTCGCTACCCCTGCGATGTTGCCGATGCCGATAGTAGCAGCTAGAGCCGTCATGAGTGATTGAAAGTGGCTGATGTCTCCCTGGCTTTCTTTATCCCTATTTCTACCAAAGGCAAGCTTAAGGGCATAGCCTAGGTAGCGAAACTGGAGCCCACGAAGGGCAAACGTTAAGTAAAATCCAATTCCACAAATAAGGGCCAGCAAGGGAATCCCCCACACCATACCCCACACTCGGTCTAGTACTTCCATCATTATATAATTCCTTTATGCAACTGCTAACTGTTCATTTTTCTCTGATTCTAAGAACATCTTTGTTTCTTTACGCAATACCCCGGCTAGCGCTGCAAGAGCAAGCATGTTGGGTATTACCATAAGGGCATTCATGATGTCTGCGAAGCACCATACAGCTTCAAGAGCAAAGAGTGATCCAGGAACGATAAGTCCTACGTACATAACTCGGTAAAACGTTACCGACTTAGCTCCAAAGATGTATTCAAAACATTTTTCGCCATAATAGGCCCACGAAATAACTGTAGTGTATGCAAAGAGTATAAGGCCTACGATAACAATGTATTTTCCGCCACTTACAGCATGTGAAAAGGCAGCGATAACAAGTGAAGCACCGTTAAGAACAGCGCCTGATTCGTCTTGCGTACCAAGAACGCCCGTTACTGCGATCACTAAAGCCGTAATTGTACAGATAATAGCAGTTGAAACAAGTGTTCCTGTCATCGACATAAGAGCCTGTCTTCCTGATGAGCTTGTCTTAGCAGCAGCAGAAGCAATAGAAGCAATACCTAGACCCGCTTCACTACAGAACACGCAGCGAGATACGCCCATCTGCAAAGCCATTACGGTAGAAGCTCCCAAAAAACCACCAAAGGCAGCTTGGCCATTAAAAGCAGCGTGAAAGATCATAGAAAAGGCATTAGGAAGTTCATTGGCATACATAGCCAGCACAACAAGGCCGATACCTGCATAGGCTATAGCTTTAAAAGGTACAATCCAGCTTGAAAGACGTCCAATACTCTTGATGCCACCAAATAGCACCATAGCAGTAATTACTGTGATAACAGAACCTGTGATCCAGGGGCTTACTTCGTAGATATTACTTACAGCATCGGCAATAGAGTTTACCTGAACAAGGTTACCTGTACCAATAGCGGCAATAGAAGCAAATATAGCAAACGAAACAGCCATCCACTTCCAGCCAAGGCCTTTTTCAATATAGTACATTGGGCCACCAGACATTTCTCCACGCTCATCAGTAACGCGGTACTTAACAGCAAGTAAACTTTCAGAGTATTTAATTGCCATAGAGACAAAGGCTGTTACCCACATCCAGAATACAGCGCCAAGGCCGCCGGCTGTAAGAGCCGTTGCCACGCCGACGATGCTACCGGTACCTACGGCAGATGCCATAGAGGTCATAAGGGATTGAAACGGGCTGATATCGCCAACGCTTGCCGCCTTATCTTTTGCCCCAATTAGATAAAAAGCTTTAAAAAGGTAGCGAAACTGCACCCCTTTTAAAGCAAAAGTCAGGTAAATACCGACGCCAATCAGAAGAGCAAGTAGAGGAGGACCCCAAATAGCTCCTTTAATTTGTTCGAGAACTGGTAACAATTCACCCATGTTTTGCCTCACATTTGATGCATTCAACAAAGCCGAATAGGATACAGCCAACTCGATTTGTTGAACAGTTATTTAATTTAAAAATCTATTATATACTATATACTAATTTCTTGCAAACGAAATTGGTTGGTACGAAGTTTTGGAGCGCTAGGGGAATTTTGCGCATGGACCCGGTAAGAGAGGCCTCAAAACGGGCTTTTAGGGCCACTTGAAATTCATATAAAAGGGTTGATAGATGAGATAAGTCCTGGGGGACTTTTTTAAAGCGAAGGGCCGTTTTATAGGAAGAAAGCTCCTCGGCAAGCTGTATCAGGGCAGGTATTGCCCGCTCATTGTCATCAATTGCGTCAAAAATAGCATGTATTTTATTGATAAGATCAACGGTAAGCCACCCTTGCCAATCAGGATGGTAGCGCTTGAGCCATACATCAAATAAGCCTATGAGGCTGCTTGAGCGCCAAAGCCTTTGTCCTATAAGCCACGAAGCAAGATTAGAAGGATCTCCATGACTAACCCGGCATCCGGCGCCTAAAAAGCGATTTTGACGTTGCCTGCCAAGGACATCTTCTATTTCTAAAAGTGGAATATCAGAAAGGCCTCCGGCCCCGTCAATTGTAATAATAGGCATAAGAGGCGTCCTATCAATGATAGGCAACCTTGCAATATCCCGCAAAACAGGATGACAAAAGCCATTGAACGCTATTATAGACTTTTTTGAAATATGCCTACAAAGTTGCAGCAAGAAGGGACAATTTGGTTTTGTATGATAAAAAATTGGCATATTAAAGCGCTTCTCGAGCTCTTGAATCTGGACACAGGCTCGTTCAAAGGGCGTTAGGTCTTTTGGGCAGCCATGTTCATCTTGTTCACAAAAAAGATAGTCTGCAAATTCCGGCTCTTTTGAAACAACCTTTAAGCCTTTATGACGAAGGGAACTTGCACCCTCTTTTATAATAACCGTATTATACCCAAGTTCAATAATCTCATCGACAGTATCAGGAACATGCTCAAGCCAAAGGGCGCGTATAGCAAATTGTGAAGTACACTCCCCTACAAACTCACCTAAACAATCGCTTTTAAGGCCGTGTATAAGCTGGCTTTTAGCAAACTGCCCGACAAGGGGCGAAGAGACTTCAAGTTCTGCCAAGTCGCCATGGCATGTAAGACAAAATCGCTCTTGTTCTGTGTTGCAAGTTGTGATACGGATGTTCATAATGCTGGAATGTTATCTCCGAATAGGGTATATCTTGCAATAGAATGCTGAAGTTATTTACGCCAACAGAACTAAAAACTGCTTTACCTCTTGCAAATCAAGAGGGCATCTTAAGCGCAAGAAAAGAGATCGCTAAGATCCTTAAGGGAGCAAGCGATCGGACATTGCTCATCGTCGGACCATGCTCAATACATGATGTAGAAAGTGCTAAAGAATATGCAAGACGCCTTAAAGCACTATCAGCAGAAGTTGACGATGTCTTTTTAGTCGTTATGCGCACCTATTTTGAAAAATCGCGCACGACCCTTGGGTGGAAAGGCCTTTTATATGACCCCTCAATTGACGGTTCTAATAACCTGGAACAAGGCCTACGGGCATCTCGAGAAGTATTAGTATACCTCAACCAAATAGGCCTTGCAGCAGCTACTGAATTTTTGGAACCCCTTTCCTTTGCCTATCTTGGAGATGGCATTAGCTGGGGATCTATAGGAGCAAGGACGTGTCAGTCTCCCGCTCATCGCCAGCTTGCGTCGTTGCTAAACATGCCTGTAGGAATAAAAAACCGCTGCGACGGCAATATAGATATCGCGATACAAGCTTGCTGCACAGCAAAAATACCCCACAGCTTTATTGGCATCGATCAAGATGGAACTGTGTGCCAGATTACAAGTGCCGGCAACAACATGGTGCACCTAGTGCTTCGCGGGTCAAAGACAGATACAAACTATGATAAAAAGACTGTTGAACAGGCAAGCCTCCAGGCAAGCCGTGCAGGGCTTTTAAGTAGCATTATTGTAGACTGCTCCCACGATAACTGCCAAGGAGACTACCGCAAGCAGGAACCTGTATTCTTTGATGTTATCGAACAGATTGCTTGCAAACCTTGTAGCATTCGAGGCATCATGCTAGAAAGCAACCTCATGGCAGGCTCATCTTTATCAAAAGATGGCGGCATATCAATCACCGACCCCTGTCTTGACTGGGAAACAACCCTGACGATGATTCGTCAAGGGGCAACTATGTTACGAAACAAGGCCGTTATATGCGCGTAATACTTTTACTACTTGCTTTATCTGTAAGCTCATGCAAAAGCCCAACACTTTCTGTAGATACCGGCTACTTTACAAGAAGCGACCTTGCAAGTGTCAAGATAGGCACGCCAGACCCACATAAGCAAGAACCAATCTTTGGTCAGCGCCTCTATATCTCCTGGAATGCCACAAAAGAACAGATGGCTCTAGGGCCCCTACAGCTACACATAAAGGTGTTACTTAAAAAGGGCAAGATGCTCGATGAAAAGGTGCCTCTACATACAGCCGCTGGCACCTATATCTTCCCAATCACAGGCACAAACTACACCGAAGAAGGCGGCCTTCTCAGCTATGAGATAGCCCTTCTTGCAAATGACACCCAACTATCTGTTAGCCGCCACAAATTCTGGGTCGACCAAATCAACATCAGAGACGAATAATGATTACTTCATGCACAAAACCACTTATTTCCATAAAGACTAAAGCAGGAAAACAACTTTCTGTCGTAAGACCTGATAAAGAGACCGTAACAAAGACTAAAGAGGTTGCAAAGGCGATATTTGTTGAAGCCTTCACAACAACGTACAAAGAATACCATGCAAAAAGCCAAGCAAAAGAGTCTATTGAAACGTGGCTTAGGCTCAAAGAGGGCTTTACGATAGAATCATGGCTACAGAATACGTTTGATGATGAGTATGCGCAATATGAACAGGGCGAAAGACATTTTGTACACCTCTATGATGAAGATTCAACTCTTGTTGGCTGGCTTTCGCATAGTAATATCTCAGATACCGGCGAAGTCTATCTTAGCCAGTGTTCGTTAGAAGCTAGCTCTCGCCATCAACAAGTGGCAACTTCAGCCATATCTTGCGCTCTTGAAACAGAATCTCTAGAGAAAATACTGCCTGGGGTAAAAGAAATTAAGTTAATTACCCGCAAAATCAATGAGTACGCTGCGAGGCTTTATGAACGGGCTGGATTTACAAAGGATACAACGATCGATCCTAGCATATATGGGGATAGCTATGACGATCGCTATGTAGGCTATCGCAAAAAAGTAAACCTTTCCTGGCAAGATATAGTTGAACGCTACGGAAGACACCCACTTATTGACCGCCAACTTGCAAACCCAAAACCACCCCATATTGCAGATGTTGAAATCAAATCCATTCCGCTTACTCTAGCTGAAGAGCCCTTTGTCGACGTAGCTACAGAAAAAAACCCCCGCATTCAGATGCTTGAAGCAGCTGAAAGATCCCCAAATGCTTCTAAGATGAGACAAAGTCTCTATGAACGGCTAGAACAGACGGTAAGGTATCTAGATGAACTTGCGCCTTCCTTTGGATATAGGCCTGGGCAAGTTAGCATTCGAGTATATGAAGGCTTACGCGATATCCAAACTCAAGAAACGCTCTTTAACAACAAGCTTGCGATGATTCGTAAAGAGCATCCTGAGCTATCTCTAGAAGATGCTGAAAAAGAAACCGCAAAATGGATCTCTCCTTATAAAGATAACATCCCTGTTCATTCTACAGGTGCTGCTGTTGATATCCGTCTTTGGGATGAAGATAGCAAGCAGTGTCTTGACATGGGCCTTTTTGGCGCAATCTGGGGCCCAAACGAACTTGCCCCAACCTTTTCTCCGGGCATTACAGACACCCAAAAGAAAAACCGTTATTACCTACTCCTTGCCGCCGCAAAAGCTGACCTTACAAATTACCCCTATGAATACTGGCACTACTCCTACGGCGATAAATACGCGAGCTACTGCCACGAATAGCTAAAAAAATGCTAGCAAAGCATCAAGCGCAATACAATGGCTAAACAAGTTTTCCCTTATGGATACCGTTCTATAATTTATGGACAAATATCCCATTCATTACTTCTTGCTTCAACGACACATGACTAACAAGCTTTTGGCTTGTCCCGCTAGAGGTGTCTCCACAAGCGTCAATTCCCGGAGAACTTCCGGTACCTAATTTTAAAAGATTCATCGCGGCATTTATATCTCTGTCATGTATTGAGTCACATCCCTTACACTGCCACTGCCGTATTGACAATGGAAGCTTGCTCATTTGCTCTCCACATGTAGAGCATATTTTGCTAGAGGGATAAAACTCCGGGGCTACAATGAGTTTTGATCCATACCACTTCGTCTTATATTCCAGCATTCTACGATACTCGTTCCAACCTGCGTCAGAAATTCTTCGGCTTAATGTACGATTTGTTAGCATCTTCTTAACATTCAAGTGTTCCAACACAATAACTGACTTGGTTTTCGCCAGCTTAGTTGTTTCCTTGTGCAAGAAGTCCTTGCGGATATTCCGATTTTTTCTGTGCAAACGAGATAGTTTTGTTGCTGATTTTTTTCTGTTATTCGATCCTTTTACTTTTCGGCTGTGTTTGTGAGAGGCTCGCTGAAGCCGCTTTAGACTGTTTTCTAAGGGCTTTGGGGCAAATACCTTTTCACCATTTGATAAGCTCGCGAAGCAGGTTACTCCCATATCAATGCCCACCACTTCCCCCTGGACAGGTACTGGATCGGGAATTTCATGTTCTACAGTAAGACTTACATACCAACGATCTGCCTCTCTTGCAACTGTTGCGGACAAGATAGTTTCTATAGGCTTGGCGGCCTCTTTGAGAGTAAGCGTTCCCAATCTTGGGAGTTGCAACTTTTTCCCCTGAACCTTGATTGTCCCAGTAAGTCTAAAACTATCGCGGTCTCCCTTGCGCTTGAAAGAGGGAAAGCCTATTTGCTGTCCTACTTTTATGCCTCTAAAGAAGTTCTGAAAGGCACGATCTAAGTCGCGCAGAGCTTCTTGTGGAGCACATTTTGAAACTTCGTACATCCATGGATAGTCCGTGCCTTTTAGGCTATTGAGAAGGCGATGTTGTTCGATGGCATTCGTAGACTTTTTGTCTTTTTCGTAGAGCTCTATTCTTTTTTGTAGCCCCCAGTTAAAAGCAAACCGTGCGCATCCTGCGTGCTTTGCAAGCAAAATGCGCTCTGCTACATTAGGGTTCAGTTCGTATCGGTAAGCTTTATGTATCTTCATTCTGAATACACTGTAGGGCACGTTTTGCTCTATTCTTTGCAGAGCGCCTTCCATAAAGGCGCGCACAAAACGAGGTTAATACTTCGATCATATCTTGTACAAGATCATCTTTTACTTTACTGCTATCAACAACTACAAGTTTACGACCCTCAGCTGCTAACGCAGCTTCCAAAAATTCAAATCCAAAGCGCATCAGGCGGTCATTGTGTTCGATGATAATAGTTTTGATGGATGGATCTGAAAGGAGGCGTTTTAGCTTGGGGCGATGGCCATTAAGAGCCGAGCCAATTTCTGTGACTGTTTTTGCTACAGCCCATTTTTGTGAATTTGCATATTGCAATAACCTGCTGATTTGCCGATCCAGGTCATTTTTTTGATCGGATGAAGAAACTCTGGCGTAAATTGCGACCTGATTGAACTCACTAGTAGGCTCTTTAAGCAAAATGGTACCTGTTGGCGTTTGTTCTACAGGAACTGGTAATTTCCCTTCCTTGAACCAACGCCATGCGGTTCGGTAGCTAATACCCTGTTTTCTTGCCCATTCACTTAGTTTCATGAAGCAGATTTTGCTATATTTGGCTATATATGTCTACAAAATATTCAGCTATTGAGCCCCCCCCTGTAGGAGCAAAATAGAAATGATGTGGATACTTAAAAAGCCATGTCTTCTAGATTCAGACTTTTGCATTTGAACTTTGCTCCTACAAAGCTCTTGACTATAACACCTCTAATATGCTATAATTTTTTTAAAATGGGGGTTTTATGGATCCAGCTCAAGGTGTGCAGCATGTTAAACTTTCAAAAAATATTTATTTTCAAACAACACCTGATACTCCTGATGGTTTTCTAACCAAGGTGCAAGAGGCAATGGCCAAGATTTTAGAGGGCGAAGTTGGCCAGCGCTTGATCAGAAAAATTGGAGAAGGCCAAGAGTACGTAACAATAATCCACGCAGTTGATGCTGATAATACTAGAAGAGATTTATGGCCACCAAGTGGTGGCGCAGGATCAACAATACAACTCTCTGGTAGAGCCAAGACTATGTTAGATGCTAACGGACAAGAAATCCCCCACCCATTCTTTCTTACAGTAGCACATGAGCTCATCCACGCTTACCATAATTCTTATGGGAAGAACAAAGGAGTCATCTGTTGTGGTAACAAGGAAGTGTGGACTAACGATGAAGAATATAAAACAATTATTGGTTGGCCATCAAAAAACCCTCAGCTCCGGACAAGGCCAAAGATTTCTGAAAACTCCATTCGAAGCGAGCATAATTTGCCTGACCGATTTAGCCATCATGATAAAGTAAGTGCAGTAATGGCTAGTCACAAGACGAAAGCACAGCTTGCTTCTGAAGGGAATACGCATTTAATATCTACGGTCTTTCAAAAAAGTGTGGTGAATCCACATAACGTGCCTTCTCCTTCCGGTTCTGTAGTGCAGGCAGTGGTAAGCATAAATCAGTTAACAAATAGAAATTTTTAATTTTTGGATCTTGCTTTAACTCTGTTTTACTTCTATATACTCTATTGACGCCTCTACAAACTCAAGCTCATGCAGGCTAGGTCCTTCAGCAACATTAGTATAAATAATTATTTATTATTCAAGCAGCGAGGTGATCTTGTTCGTGGAAGATGATGCCGAGGTAGGAGATGAGCGAAAGGTAGATGGCGAGGATGGGGGCTGAGAGCCAGGTGGCGTGGAGGGTGAGGTCGCACCAGGTAGGGGCGTGGTTGATCAGGATTAGTGCGTGATCTAGGATTTGAGAAGCGATTGCAAAGAGAAATGAAGCTACCGGAGGTAGCCACAAAAAGAAAAAGGCAATCGCGACAATAAAGACTGCTATAGAGACTAAAAATGGGAAAAAGCAGTTGTAGAATATGCCCATGATGGGAAAAGCGTGAAATGCAAAAAGTGACATAGGAAGCATCAAGATGCTCACACTTGTTACAAGTGCAAGTGACGAGATAGAAAAGACCAAAAGCACAAAAAGAACCTGCTCTAAAAAAGGCATCTGTAAAAGCTCGTTGGCACCTCTTTTTGGAAAAAACGATTTAAAAACCTTTTCCACAATGGGGTATAAAAGCAGTATCGCAAATGTTGCTAAAAAGCTAAGCTGAAAGCCAAGTGATGTAACAGATGATGGATCTAACGCAAGCACAAGAATAAGCCCAAAGCCAAGGCAGTTTAAGCCATTTGAATTTCGCTCAAGCAGCCTGCCAAGAAATACCAAAGTCACCGCTACATAAGCCCTAAGGACCGATGGAGAGGGCCCAATAAAGGCAAGGTAGCAACATGCTGCAACAACAAGGCTTATGTTCATGATCCTCCACGGCATGAGCAAGCGAAAAAAGGCCGCTAAAATTATCGCAATAAGGCTAAAGTGAAAGCCTGAGACCACTGTAAGGTGCTGCAGGCTAAATCGCCGTAGAGACTGAGCAAGGTGGTTATCATGAAACTCCCCTATTAACACCCCTTCTAAAAAGGCCCGAGTGTCTCCAGGAGCTACATACGTGGCAAGAATCCCTTTCACGTACTGCTTTGCCTTAAAGCGCCATTCTACAAGCGAATAGGTAGGCTCAACCTGTTCAAGAGTAGCTGCCCGGGTAGGTTTTAGGCTCCATGAGCCATTATACTCACTAAGAGTCCCCTCTATGCGATAAACATAGTCTGCCTTTGGACGCGTGGCAAGGTCTTTCCACGTCATCTTGCAGGCCACATTTTTTGCATAAAAGCTTTTGTCAGCAGGCTTAAAGGTCTGTACAAGCACCTTCATCTTGCAGTAGGGCTTGTTGTAGCGAGTGTCGTTAACAGCCTCAGTAATTTCAAAGGTAGCAATTCCGGGGCTTGTGTCAGCCCATTTGGGAGGCAAGATAAGTGAGTTTGTTGCATATAACCAAAAGAGCAGCATGGCAACCATGCCAAACATAAGGCGCATTTTTTGCACCTTAGAACTAAAGATAGTGCATACTCCAAGGGGTATTAAGAGGCTATAATGCCACGAGAACTGAGCGGCAGCGCCAAAGTAGACAAAGAGGCCGTAAAAGAGTGCGGGGGCTTTATCCCAGAAAGAATCAAAAAAAGGCCCTACATAACGAAGTGATATGTAGGGACTATAATTCACTTAGGTAAAATCTTTCTGAACATCTTGTGTAGAGCCAGAGTTAGCTTCTTCTTGAATGGCAAGTGGACGAAAGGGCTCATCTTGGGACACCTCCACATCCCCACCTTCACTCATTCTGATATCAGCTTCTGTAACGTCATAAGGAGTTTCGCGAAACTCGTCCTTATCTTCGTCTACATAAAATGCGCCCTTATAGTCTTCGCGAAGGCGTTTTAGATCGTCGCGAATAAGTTTTGTGGGCGGTGGCAAGATTGAAGAAAGCATTGGCGTTGAAGAGGGCACATTTGTGTCTTCAAGAACAGCTGCCTGCTCTTCAGCCGGCATTTCAGAAAGTGGTGCACCTTCTTGTTCGCCTTCTGGACGGGCTTGTTCATCACGGCCCTGACCACGCCTACGGCGAAAGCCACGGCGACGATCGCGCCTGCGATCTTGTTTGCCGTCTTGCCTGCCATCTTGTGGCTGAGCTTGGCCTGCAGCCTGCTCCTGAGGAGCTTCTGCTTTTTCTTTTTGTGGTTCCGGAGCTTTTATCCTATGGGAAGCAGCTTTTACTCCTTCTTGACCTGGAGTTTTGAGCACCATGCGCGGTTCGCGCACTTCTAGTACTTCATAATCAGCTACAGGTACGATAAATGGCTTTGGTCTTTCTAAAGAGCGAAAAAAAACACCTGATCCAAAAGATACAACTTCAAGTGCGTCTACAAAGTGTTCTTCTGATCCTATGCCTTTACTGCTCCGTACGACTAGTCTATATCCCTCTCGTGGAGTAATGACCGTCTCAATAATTGGTTCTCGAGTAAAGTCCACGCGTATAATCCTTAATAAATCATTGCGCTGAGGTGGCAATTCTCATAAAATTTCTTAACATGCCCTACCTCAATGCTCAGGTCTATTATGCTTATTATGCGCTTTTTATTAAAGGACGTTATTCGGCCTTGGCCATATAGTTTACGAGGTCGCACACACGCTGGGAATAGCCCATTTCGTTGTCGTACCAGGCAATAATTTTATAAAATGTTGAATTTAAGGCGATTCCCGCACCTTTATCAAATATTGCTGAATGTGGATCGCCGATAAAGTCTGATGAAACTACTTCCTCTTCAGTTACAGCAAGTATACCCCTCATTGGGCCTTGGCTTGCTTTTTTCATAGCGTCTGTAATTTCTTCATAAGTTGTTGGCTTGCTAAGGCGTACAGTAAGATCTACGCAGGAGACATCTTGCACAGGAATTCGAAAAGCCATGCCGGTGAGCTTACCTTTAAGGGCAGGAAGGCAGAGGGTTACAGCCTTGGCCGCACCTGTAGATGCTGGAATAATATTGGCAGATGCTCCCCTGCCGCCTCGCCAGTCTTTTTTTGATGGGCCATCGACTGTTGGCTGCGTAGCAGTAAGGGCATGAACTGTTGTCATCAAGCCCTCTTCGATACCAAAATTATCAAGTAATACTTTGCAAATCGGCGCTAGGCAGTTTGTGGTGCAGGAGGCGTTGGAAACTATAAAGTCTTTTTTTGGATCGTACATTCCTTCGTTAACACCCATCACGATCGTTGGAATGTCTCCTTTAGCAGGAGCTGTAATGATCACCCGCTTTGCACCTGCATCAAGGTGTTTTGCTGCTGCTTCTTGGGTTGTAAAAAGACCTGTGGACTCAATAACATAATCTACACCAAGTGTACGCCATGGAAGCTGGCTAGGATCCTTCTCACAGCATACCTGTATTGTCTGTCCATCTACGATGATGGCATTTTCTTTGCAAGTAACTTCGCCCTTGTAGCGCCCATGCACGCTATCGTGCCTAAAAAGATAGGCCAAGTTATCGCTTGGTACAATGTCGTTTACAGCTACTACCTGGATACCTTTATCCTTGAGTAAGCATCGCAAAACAAGCCGTCCAATACGACCAAAACCATTAATTGTCACCTTAAGCGCCATAAACCACCTCTTAAAATAAATCTAACACTACCCTATATACCCAAAAAAATCAATGCAAGATACTCACCGCCTCTGTTACCCTGAGTAACTAATTCAAATACTATTAGCAACACTTATGAATAATAATACTTCTACTATTAGCGGCAATCCTCGCCAAACTAACAGCCATCTACATGAACCACAAAGAAATGAAACAAGACCATGTTCCCCCCAAGAGCTAGGCATTGTAAATGCACAATATGAAGTAGATAAAAGCTTCACCTTTGGGCCGGCATATCTTACCGAAGAACTAAGAAGCAACGTACGTAACTTTCTTGATCAAGAACGCTGGAATGGCGTATCGCTACGAGAAGTGATTAAGCAGATTATGGCTGCTACAAGGCTTGCAAGCCCCCTACTTGTCGGAGATGATGCTCTTAGACTTATAGGCATGGACTTTCTCTTACAGCAGTACAAGAGCCTTCTTCGTCAAGTACGAGCCGATCTATCACCTGAAGACTGTCTGTCTCAAGAGTGCCTCTATTTTGCAAGGCGAGCTTGCCAAAAACGGGTAAGCTCCCTGACGGTACGTTTTTGCCCAACAAAAGCTGTAGAGCTTGACACCCTCCATAGGGCACTCATAGAACGCCTTGGGGCTAAATCTGTATCGGGCATTCTTGATTTCAAAAAGGACAACACCTCATTTTCCTCATTTTATTGTGAAAGTAAAGTAGATGGAGTTAATGAACGCATATACTTTACCTTTCCAACATCACTAAACACTCCATTTGCAGCATCTGGCGATGCCCTGCAGATATGCATACAGCCAGAAGGACTCATGGAGTACGGCGTTGGTAACCAATGGTGCGTTGACACAATGCACCAAAGAGTGCGCGTTCTTCAAAGGGGAAAAAACCTTTCCAAAACCATCTTTCGTTATGTACGAAATGGCTATGAAGTAACAGAACATGAACGTAACATTCTCAAGCAAGAGATCCTTTTGCCCGTAGATTTTTTAAGAAAGCTCTCAACCGATAGCGATTCAAGCCCTGAGCGCACCCTACAGAACACTCTTCTCATGGTGCAGCTTACAAAAGATGTGGCATTTTTAGATGAGGCTGACCTTCCGGAAGTACCCGACAGCGTCTGGTATCAGGCACTTTGCCTGCTAAAACAAAAGCAGGCAACCTATGAAGAAGTAGAATGTGTCATGTACCTTTTTGGCATGCTTCTTGCACGGTTTCAGGGCGACCAATATCTTGAAGCTGTCCATTCAACTACTAAAAAAGGGATTGTTTTTTGCAACAATACACCAGGTGCTGAATGCGCCTTTATTGTGCGAAAACCGCATATCTCTTTGGATTCATTTGATAGATTTATCCCCCTTATTGAGGCTATTTTACGAAAGCCTGGATTTAGGCGAACTGAAGCTTTATCCCATCAGCCATCTACTTCTAGCTATTTAGCGCAGCTTATTACTTGCCACACGCAAGGATTTGAAGCCTGCCTTAAAACCTTTCCGGAAGAACTGGCAGGAAAAAGTAATGCCTATAAACATGTTGTAGGAAAAGTCATGAAGCTTGTCCTACAAACAAGAGGACTAGATATCCCGGAACTATTGCATAATGGGGGTATCCTGTCAGATAGCCTTGCACTTGGGTGGGCAGAAGCTCTACTTGCTATGGGCTATAGCACTACTGGAGTTGACCTCCTAGCACAATCTGAAGGCCATCACGAAGTAAAATGTAAATGGATCAAGCACTTTCTTGCCCACCAAAATTTTGGACTAGCAAATCGCCTCATAAGGCAGGTAGCCGAAGTTGTTGGAGAAGATCAGGTAAGAAGCTGGCTTCAAAGTACAGCATCTACAAATAACCATGCATTATTAGTAGATAGCCTTATGCAAACAAAGTGGGTACATGTTGCCTACATGAGCAACCCAGGCCTGACTCATAATATAGAAAGGCTTTTTAACGCCTTGCATGTCGAAGGCCCACACCAGCATGAATTTGTAAACCTCTTAGCCTTTCAAGCACTGTCGCCAGCTGGGGCCTATGAATGGGCTGATCGCATGCTACAGGCAGTAGAAGATGGCACGTGCACCCTATCTAAAAACACCCGTAAACGGCTACGACAAGAACGCGCAAACTTTGTAGCAAATGCGACATCTCAAGAGCTAGCCGTTCGTTACCTTCGCCAATTTGTTGTAGAGTATTCAGACGATGATGCCCGAATGGTTGTAGGGTGTTTAGAAGGCACATCTAATTTAGCACTATGTAGGTGGTATCTAGAACTTCCACTCCCCCCTACCTTTGAGCCGGAAAGACGCCTTGCACTCTATTCACAAATGGTTTCAAGATTTCCTGAACTATCTAGCTACTCAAGTCACGCCGCTGCACTTAAAGAACACATAGAACCCGATCACATAAAAGCCCTACGCGCCTTTCTATCAGCATCTCAGCTAACTAAAGAGGACAAAGAAAAACTACTTAAAATCCTTGAAACTTCATCAGTGCCTCTAGATCTTGTCGAGAGCTATTTACAGCTACCAGAAACAGTGCTGCCCTTTAAATTTGAGCCTGCAAGACGCGTACGCCTGTTTTTGCACCTTTTAGCTATGCACCCCTCGCTACTAAATAAACGGTGGCAAGAACACCTTAAGGCGCTTAAATTGCGCATTCACGAAGAGCTACCAGAAGTACAAGCAGCAAGAGCCTTATCTAAAGATGCAAAAACTTTTGATATACTCTTTAGCATATTTTATCCAAAAGTGCGAAAAGAAGCTCCTAAAGCCCCTGCAGCAAAAGTTGTAGCCAAAAAAGCGGACCCGGCAAGCATTATAGAAGAACTTCTTGCTAATAACGACCGTAAAAATCAAGTAGCCTCCCTACTTGTAAAACACAAACTCTCAGCACGCCTATGGAAACGCGCATTTACAGTATTTACGAATGATCTTGTACATGATGTAAAGATCCCTCACGCAATCCGGCTTTTAATAGCTAATACCAATGAACTGCCAAATGAAACCGTTGTAGAGGTATGGGCAATGATTTTTGCTGATGCAAGGTGGCATACAACCCTTAAAGAGGAAGAGCTTTTCTGTGGAATAAAGGCACTAAAAGATGAAACCCACGAAAAGCGAGTAAGTCTTGTATTAGAGGTCTTACTTCCCCTTGTAGCAAAATATCCAAAGCACCTTTCACAGGCCTATACATTCTATAGCCGCATAGCAGAAAATCATCCTCGAAAGGTAGCATTTGGCATATCTCTTATAGAACAGCTAAAAGAGACTGATTCAGCTGAGCGCCTTACACAAGCAGCTGAAATTGTACAACTACTCGTAAAAAAAGATGCCCTTTCCGAAGCAATTGTACCTTTTGCTAGAGCAAGCAGGACTCACGATGCAGTCACCCGTAATGCCGTACTTGCAGTCATTAGGTCTTCAGCCACCTCTAAACGGAATACTGCTATGGAGTTTATCCTCAAGCAGTTCTGGGACCATCCCGCAATCGACGTTTTAGAGGAGCTCTATGCGTTGGCGCGCGAGCTACAACTAAGGACTAAAAATGTACAGGCGACTATACATAGAGACCTTTGCCTACGACTGCTAAAGGAGTCTCAATCTTTAGAAACTCTTCTTTGCCTATTTGAAGATGAGGCCCTTCAAGCAACTCAAGAACATGTTCCAGCCTATAGTCTCCTTCAAAAACTTGCACTTACATGTACAAATCCATCTCAAATTGAGCGCACTTTACGATTGATGCTCAGACTGCAAAAACAGAATAAAACTACATTTTCGACACAAATTATGCTGCTACAAATCCAGCATGTTGGCTGGACTGAAGAAAGTAAGGAACTCTTTGATGAATTTCTCAGCCTCTACAATGTTGAAGGAGATAAAGCTGCGCAAAGCTACTCCATATTGCCTTGTAAGGGTCATACATTTTCAAATGCTGAAGAAGTCACCTCCATATGCCCGCTGATGATAGACCCTCGAGGCAAATGGCCTTTTACCGACGACGTCATGGTATTTATCCAAACAGCTATAGAGATGGCAAAAGGAGCAACACATGAGCCTTCAGCTAGGCGTTTACTAGATGTAGCAATTCAATCCTTTCGCAACTTGCTTGATAATGGCCTTGTAGATGCAGCTATAGCTGAAAGACTACGCCCACTTTTTGACCACTTTATGCGGACCCAAGAAGAAAAACAAATACTCTCTTCCTTGCAAAAAAAGATCTACAGGATAACCGGATTCGCACAGACTAAACAAGACTTTGAATCTGAAGATCTTGTTTCTTTACAGGTTATTAAAGAGCGACTGGGTGTTGCAGAAGACGAAACAACCCTTCTTGAGCTGCAAAGCATGTTACTTGTGTGGCAAGAAAAAGAGTTAAAAACCGCCTACAAAGAGCATCACGACTGCTTAGTAGAAATATGTAACGTCTATCGTAAACACCCCAGTTTGTTAGGAGATGTACCCCTACAACGCTCTCTTATAGCACTACTTGCTCCAAATACCATGCCCTTTACTCTTAAACGAGGGCTAGAAGCCAAGACTTGGATTGTTCGTGCTGCAGAACTCTATATAAACTTCTACTTCGAAATGTACCAGGAGAGAGTTAAAGCAAGCCCAAATGGCGGCTATTCATCGACTGTTACCATGAAAGGCAGGGAAAGAACAGAACTGCTTAAATACACCCCTAACGGCCAAATCGCTCGACACTGCCTTGACGCCATGGTGAGATGCCTCTGCCACCTATCTCGCGTAGGTGTGTTAGACAAAGAATTTACTCTTGTTACAGAATCTGCCCGAAAGATTATGAGCCTCTATCGGTACCGATGTTTTATCTCGATTGATGACCAAAGAGCCCTTTTGGGGCCATTTACCGAGATTATTGTAGAGAAGGGGCGTCCAGATAGACTGGAACTTGCTTACGAGTGGCTGCAGGTTATCGCTCAGTATAAAAGCGAAGTCAGCTACGAAAAGACATTTAACCAAACCCTACACAATCTCATAGACTCTTGCGTGCATCTAGAGTTTACGAACCCCGAACTTGAAGCATTCTTAGATTGCTTGACTACGCCTTTTGTTCGTAAGGTAGTGGATGGGCACCGCACTCATCTAAAAAGCCATAAAGAGCCACTTACCATCATCCAGATTAGGCAAATTTTTAACGTCCTCAATACCATCTATTCTTCACATCGTACCGCCGGTCGCAAAGTCGGAGAGGAGCAGCGCCAAATTGCAAAAAGTTGTTTGGATGCCATGATCCTAGCCTGCAACTATGCCAATACAAATAAGCTGTATGACGATCAAGAACATGTATACATTGAGCATAGTCATATACTGCTGTCACATGTACGTAGCCCTTCATTATTTGGGATACCTCTTTTAGTAAGTGCTGTACAGCCATTTATGAATAGATTGTCTGACGTCTTTCAGTGTATGCTTACCTATAAAGATGATTCACACTACGCCATGATGCTTAACGTCCTGCTACCAAAAGTGATCGACAAAAAACTTAATGCCCATGAGAGAGCCTTTTTTGAGCAGCTACTAGCTGATTGGAAAGTTCTATCGCCTAAAGAAGCCGGAGCCCATATAGCAAACGCCGCTCTTAAGTCTGTTGAAGACAATCTTGCTATGCTAGAAATAGACAATGATGGCGACAAGTGAAAGCTTGATTTTTATCATTTAGATTTTCTACAGTTGCATTGCAAACCAAAACAAAGGATTTGTTATGCATAGATTTCTCTCACTGCTTATTTTAGCAGCTATACAGTGCTCAGTTCTTTTAGGAGCAAAAGTCACTGTCACAACAGCTCAGGAGCTTACTGACGCAATCAATGATGCGGCAGCTAATGCTACAGAGCCTACAAAAATTATCATTGTAGGCACGTTGCAAGGCACTTTTTTTGTGCCAAAGACGAACTATCCAATTTATCTAATTGGCAAAAAGGGCACATACCCAACACTTGATGCCCAGTCACAAGGAACTACTCTTACAGTTGATCTAGGAGCAACTGTTATCGTCAAACACCTCAGCATCATCAATGGTGTCAATTACCAACAGGAATTTGGAGGGGGCATTGTAAACCTTGGGTCAACAGAACTTGCTCATTGCACTATTCGCAACAACACAAGTAGCTCAGAAAACTACTATGCCCTACTGTTTGGTGGAGGTATTTTTAACAACAACTGGATGAAAATCAGAAAGTGCCTAATAACTGAAAACGAAGCAGATAGAGGTGGTGGCATCTACAACCGTCATACAATGACTATTGTAGATTCCCAGATCGTAGAAAATACACTCTCAGTAACACCTAGATACTGCTATGGAGCAGGCATTTTTAATGATGGATATCTCAAGGTGCTTCACTCATCGATTTCTGACAATAATGGCACAAACGGGTATGCAGGCGGCATCTATACTGAAGGCAAGATGTATATCAAAAATTCAAAAATAACTGATAATTATGCCTATCAGAATTGCGGCGGCATCGAAAATGATATCTTTTTGAAAATTGAAAACTGCGAAATTAGCGGTAACCGCTCTGCAGTAGGAAGAGGCGCAGGCGTCTATAATGACTACGGTGACCTTGTTATCAAGTGCTCTAGCATTCACAACAACATCACGGATAGCGGCGATGGCGGCGGCATTTTCAATGCCTGGAACCTCAAAATCGAATGCTCCTCAATTCGTGATAACCTTGCATCTGATGGCGATGGGGGCGGTATATATAACGACTGGCAGCTTATCATTAAAAATAGCTCAATAACAGGAAACCAAGCACCAGCAGGTGATGGTGGAGGAATCTTCAATGATGGCGATTCTGGTGAATTCATTGATCCAAGCAGATTCATCACAATCACATGCAGCGAAATCGAAGGCAATAGTGCTCGATTTGGCGGAGGTATCTCAAACGAGTCAGGAGCACTCTTAGAGATGCACAAAACCCTCATAACCAAAAACATTGCAACAGATGGCATCGGTGCTGGCGGCGGTCTATTTACCCCCGAACCAAGCATATTCTATGCTACCGAAACAGACATCATTGACAATATTTTAGATAACGTTGCCCCTGAATAGTGGGCAAAAAGAAAGCCTCTTACATGCGAATGTAAGAGGCTTAAGAATAACTTAAGATTTAGTCTTCCAAGTATTGCAGGATGCACTCTTGGGCATTGTCGCCAGCTCGGTGCTCTGGAAGGCGCATAATGCGGGTATAGCCGCCAGCGCGCTTTTCAAAGCGTGGGCCGAGTACGCTAAATAGCTTCTCGATAACCTTACGGTCATTGTTGTATGAACTCTTGTCGCCTTGGCGCGCTTGACGAGCTTCCTTTGGGGTAAGCTGGTTGTAGCGAACCATTAGCCAGCCAATAGCTTCGCGTCTTGATGCTAGCGTGTTTTTCTTTGCCAGCGTAATCAACTGATCTGCAAAACGCTTAAGTTCTTTTGCCTTTGGTACTGTTGTGACAATCTTCTCACAATCAACGAGTGACTTGAGCATGTTGGCAAACATACAGCGGCGATGACTTGTTGTTTTGCTTAATTTTGCACTACTTTTTGCGTGTCTCATAATCCTACTACTTTTTCTTCTTTTCGCGTTTTTGTTTGCGCTGATCTAAAAGTTCCTTCATCTTGTCTTTGACATTGTCAAATGTAATGCCAAAGTGAGAAAGGTCCATACCAAGACTGAGGTTCATGTCTTGCAGCTTTGCTTTAATTTCATTTAATGACTTCTTACCAAAATTGCGAAACTCAAGCATTTTCTTCTCAGGAATGCATACGAGTTCAGCAATTGTATCAATGTTGGCAGAGGCCAAGCAGTTTGTTGATCGAACTGAGAGTTCGATCTCATCGATACGAAGGGCAAGTTTATCAAGAAGCTCATCATCGTCAGATTGTCCCTCTTTTGATGGAGATTCAAAGACGAGATCGTGATCCTTAATCTGCCCAAACACTTCGATATTATTGATGCATATCTGCGCTGCAAATGAAAGTGCTTCAACAGGTGTCAAACGACCATCTGTTGTGACTTCTAGAACGAGACGGTCAAAGTCTGTATCTTGGCCAACGCGAGTATTTTCAACAAAATAGTTTACTAGTGTCACTGGGGAGAATGCTGTATCTACAACGATTTCATCCACCATCTTATTGGGGATTACATGTCGCTCTGATGATACATAGCCTCTACCAAAACCAACGCGAATGTCAATTTGACGCTTCATTGGCTTAGTGACAGTAAAGAGCTTAAGTTCAGGGTTTACAACGTCAAAGATGCTATCTTTAATGAGATCTTTTAGCTTAACTTCAATGGAACCCTTTTGCTTATCTAGATCAGCTTGGCTGATGTCCAAAAGTGTCGTCACAATGCGGTTTTCACGGCTTGTGCCTGTTTCATCAGAAGGTAGACATCTTAGCTTTGCACCTTTGAAGTTAAGGATAATGTTTGTCATATCCTCGACGATGCCTTCTACTGCCATAAACTCGTGTGGGACACCTTCAATGCGAACTGAGATAATTCCCGGAGTTTCTAGCGAAGATAGCAAAATGCGGCGCAAAGCGTTTCCTATGCTATGTCCAAAGACACGCTCAAACGGCTCTGCAATAAATCGTGCAAATGTTGAGGTTGCAGATTCTTCTTCTACAGCAATTTTGCGAGGTTTTTCAAGTTTGCCGAATTTAACCAGCATGTGGTCGTCTCCTAGTGCTAATTTTTAATTTTAAACGCGACGTCTCTTGCGAGGACGGCAGCCGTTGTGTGGAACAGGGGTATCATCTGTAATGATAGTTACATTAAGGCCTGCGCTCTGTAAACCGCGCACAGCAGGCTCACGCCCAGCGCCTGGTCCTTTCAACTTCACTTCAATATCCCTCATGCCCATGTTCATGGCAACTTTAGCTGCATCTTGCGCAGCAATAGTAGCAGCAAAAGCGGAGGACTTTCTTGACCCAGTGTAGCCAGACTTACCAGCAGATGACCATGCAATAACTTGTCCAGCCGGATCAGTAATCGCGATAATCGTATTATTGAAGGTAGCCTTAACAAACGCAATGCCCGCTGGCACTGTTCTTGCTATCTTCTTTTTTGTCTTTACGGTCTTCTTGACCGGTCCACCTGCTGCTTTACTTGTAGTTGCTTTCGTTGTGCTCAAGGCCTAAAACTCCCTATTTGCTTTTACTGTTGTGTTGCTTTCTTTTTACCTGCCACAGTCTTACGTGGACCCTTTCTTGTACGAGCGTTCGTACGTGTACGCTGGCCGCGTACTGGAAGTCCTAGGCGGTGGCGCATGCCCCTGTAGCAATGTATGCTCACAAGGCGCTTAATGTTGTTCTGAACTTGACGGCGAAGGTCACCTTCTACAACATATTCTGTCTGAATAAGATTTGTCAGACGTGCAATGTCATCAGAAGTAAGCTTACCTGCACGCATGTCAGGATTAAGTTTCAACTTAGCCATAATTTCTTGCGATTTGCTTAGCCCGATACCATATATGTATGTAAGGCTTATCTCTAGTCGTTTATTGTCTGGTATGTCTACACCAAGAATTCGAGCCATTGCTCTCTCTCCAAAAGTTAAAAAGTGAGAATATAATATACTAATCTGTCTTTTTCTTCAAACGTTATGCACGTGAAGCACGTTTTTTCATAAATCCATCATATCGCTTCATCAGTAGGTGGCTCTCGATTTGTTTCATTGTATCGAGTACTACGCCCACTAAAATAAGGAGCGATGTACCACCAAAGAAGTAGCTAATTGTTGAAGATACATTCATTAAGCGGCCAATAATCTGCGGCAATACTGCAAGTACTGCGAGCAAAATAGCCCCAATAAGAGTAATTCTACCCATTGTCTCTTCCAAATACTCCTGAGTGTGCTTACCTTGACGTACGCCAGGTATAAAGGCACCGTTCTTTTTCATATCGGATGCAATTTGGTCAGGTCTAAACTGAGTCGCTGTCCAGAAGTAAGTAAAGAACACAATAAGAAGCATATAGGCCACAAAGTAGAGGGTCGATCCTGGCGATAGCCAATTTGCTACTTGCCCCATCCAGTTGCCAAGGCCAACAAACTGGCCAATTGTAGCTGGAAACATAAGGAGCGATGAAGCAAAGATCACCGGAATAACACCCGCATAGTTAACCTTTAGTGGTATATAAGAAGATCCCATAGACTGCACTTCGCGGTTGCCAACTACTCGTCTTGCATACTGAAGTGGTATGCGACGCTGACCTTGAGTAATATAGATTGTCGCCATGATCACGAGCACAAACAGCGTGAAGAGCACAAGTAGCGAGAAGAACGATAGTTGTCCTGCCTCTGGGCTATCAAGGTTTAGCTGCTGCACAATCAAGCCCATTGTCGATGGTATTGATGAAAGAATACCCACTGTGATGATAAGGCTCATGCCATTGCCGATCCCTTTTTCAGTGATCTGCTCGCCTATCCACATCAAAAACATGGTACCAGTTGTCATCGTGGTGATCATCATAGCATAAAAGAGCCACGATACACCAAATGCCTGAACATCCAAGAGCTCAGGAGAAATAATGCCAGGATTTGACATATTGATCTGATGTGCATACTTTGCAAACAGTGTCGCCTGTAAAAAGGACAAAATGAGCGTACCATATCGCGTCCATCTATTGACTTTTCGTCTTCCCATCTCAGGATTTTCGCGAATTTCTCGCTGAAGTGATGGTATAAGAGCTACTAAGAGCTGCAAAATAATAGAGGCTGAGATATAGGGAACAACGCCAAGTGCAAAAATCGTCATCTGCGAAAAAGCGCCGCCGTTAAAAATATCAACTAGTTGGAAAAGGTTTTGTCCGCCCCCAGTAGCTTCGCGGAAATACGCAAGTGCTACTTCGCTGTTAATACCCGGAACGGGAATAAACCCGCCCACGCGATAAACGACAAGAAGAAGAAGTGTAAATACTATCTTCTTCTGGAGCTCCGGAACCTGAAAAATTCTCGATAGCGTTGCAAACATATGTGGTCACATCTCTCTGTAAATGGAGCAGTCGTGATACTCAGATTATTGTATACTGGATCTGAGCTTGCTGCAGTTTTTCTTCGGCCTTTTTGGACATCGCATTGGCTTCAATGCGCACTTTCTTTGTAATTTCGCCTTCAGACAGCACTTTAAAGCCGCATGAGCTATTGCCAACTAAACCACGCTCTTGAAGAGATGCTAGGTTTACAACATCGCCATCTGCAAAATGTGCTTCGATATAGCTAAGGTTTACAGCGTCAAGTTTCTTTTGAAACATTGCGTTGCTAAAACCACGACCAGGAATCTTACGATAAAGTGGCAACTGTCCGCCCTCATATCGAGCTCTAGTCTTATAACCAGCACGGCTACCCGCACCCTTGTGACCGCGGCCACAAGTTTTACCAAGGCCTGAGCCCATACCGCGACCTACGCGCTTTCTTCTCTTTGCCGGACGGCTTGAATTTGTTAATGAATGCAGTTCCATTATGCTCCCTTCCTTTGTGCGAGAATGTTTTCACGTGTCGTCATGCTCTTAAGCGCTTTAAACGTAGCACGCACTTGGTTAATTGGATTGCTAGAACCTAAGCTCTTTGCCATCACATCTTTAACGCCAGCGTACTGCAATATTGAGCGTACTTTTGAACCAGCAATGATACCTGTACCTGGTTTTGCCGGACGCATATAGATAGTTGCTCCATCCCATTTTACAGACATATCATGAGGGATCGTCGATCCTTCCATGATAATTGTGTGCATGTTCTTACGTGCAAGCTCGCCGCCTTTGCGGATAGCTTCTGTAAGTTCATTTGCCTTCGCAAATCCATAGCCTACACGTCCTTTGCCATCACCTACGAGTATGAGCGCAGAAAAGCTCATCTTGCGTCCGCCCTTTACAGTCTTTGAGCAGCGGTTGATGTAGAGCACTTTTTCCATGAGATCTGACTGGCCTTGCTCTCGCTTGGTATTTTCTTGTTTTGCCATTACCTTATAGCCTTATTCTAATTCGTGTTTAAAACTGGAGGCCGCCAGCACGTGCGCTGTCAGCAAGTTCAGCAAGTATTCCGTGATAACGAAATGGACCACGGTCAAATACGATCTCGGAAATTCCAAGACTTTTGGCCTTTTTTGCCATCATTTCGCCCAAAGCTTTAGCTGACGCTTTATTTTTCTTAGCATGTTCTGTTTTACGCAATTCTTTTGAATTGGTTGAAAGTGAAGCAAGTGTCTTGCCTTCTTCGTCGTTAATGAGCTGCACTGAAATATGCTTATTTGACTTGATAACGCACATTCTTGGCTTTGTCACGGTACCTTGCACTTTCTTACGAACGCGCATAGCACGCTTGTGCTTTCTTGCACTTGATTTAATAAGACCGCTTTCCATTAGTTACTACCCTTACTTTTTAGCTGTTTTGGCTGCTTTACCAGCTTTCTTACGTACATACTCGCCTTCGTAGCGTATGCCTTTACCTTGGTAAGGTTCTGGCTTCTTGTGCGCGCGAATTTGAGCTGCAAATTGACCCACAGCTTGCTTGTCGATTCCTGTTACAGAGATCTGCGTATTTTTATCAACTTTTACTGCGATGCCTTGTGGGATTGCGAGCTTCGTTTCGTGGCTATTGCCAACCTGAAGATCAAGCACATTTCCCTGTACGGCAGCGCGGTAACCAACGCCGATCATCTCAAGCTTTGTCTCAAAACCTTGAGTCGTGCCGAGAACCATATTGTTAACGAGTGCGCGATAAAGTCCGTGGAACTTTCTCAGTGCGCGATCATCGCTTGCTACATGAACGTTAGCTACGCCGTTTTCAACAGTAAGTGACACTCCTGGAACGAGGTCTTGTTGCAAAGTGCCTTTTGGGCCTTTTACGACGATTTCATTTCCTTTAACCTGTACTTCTACACCTTTGGGTAGAGTAATTGGCGCTCTTCCTTTGCGAGACATGATATATATTCCTTTACCAAACGTAACACAATAATTCGCCACCGACTTTGCGGTTTCGAGCTTCTGAACCTACTAACACGCCCTTTGACGTGCTCAATATTGATATTCCAAGTCCATCGAAGACTTTCGGGATGTCGTTATAGCCTACATAGCGTCTGCGTCCTGGCTTTGATGCGCGCTTTAGCCCACGAATGAGGGGCTGACGGCCTGTTGTATAGCGCAAGAAAATTCGCATTGTTGACTTGCCACCCTCTGTTTTCACTAGAAAGTGCTCGATATATGATTCGTTTTTCAGCAAGTTAGCTATGTTTTGATTTAACACGCTCCACTGCACATCTACGTACGCATGGCGTGCCATACATGAATTGCGGATACGAGTTAAGAGATCTGCTACAGGATCATTAAAACTCATTTTTTCTCTCCCTGGATATCGTGCCAATCAGGCACTACTACTGTCTTTTCTTTAAACGGCATGCCCATGAGCCTCAAAAGCTCGACACACTCTTCATCATTTTTTGCTGAGGTAACAAAGGTAATGTTCATCCCTTGAGAGCGCTTAACTTTATCCAGATTAAGTTCTGGAAAGATCATCTGGTCTTCTAGACCAAGTGTAAAGTTGCCGCTGCCATCAGCTTTTGAATTAAAGCCACGAAAGTCGCGAATGCGAGGCGCAGCAATATTGCAAAAACGGTCGAAGAAATCGTACATTCTTTGACCGCGAAGGGTTACCTTGATACCAATAGGCTGATCTTCTCTCAGCTTGAAGTTAGAAATCGCCTTTTTAGCACGGGTGATTATTGGCTTCTGACCAGAGATAAGCGAAAGTTCATTAACACAGTCGATAACTGAGTTTTTATCTTTAGACGCCTCTGCGATACCCATGCTGATGACGATCTTCTTCATAGAAGGAATCATCATTGGGTTTTCGTAGTTAAACTGCTTTTGCAGTGCAGGCTTAACTGATTTATTAAAACGAGTTTTAATTCTCGACATAGTGCTTACTCCTTAGAACGCTTCATTGAACGCCATGAGCTCTTTTGGCCATTGTTTTCGTAAACGAGCTCTTTCGTTCCATCGCTTTTCATCTCTACTTTAAGCTTTAAGCGGTTGCCTGCATCATCGCATGGTGCAACGTTAGAGACGTTGATTGGTTTTTCCATTTCTACAATGCCACCTTTTGGGTTTTGCTGTGATCGCTTAACGTGCTTTTTGCAGAGGTTAATCCCCTGTACGAGCACTTTCTCACCCATTGTGCGGATAACAGTGCCTGTGGAGCCTTTTGAGTTACCGGCAGTTACGAGAACTTTGTCACCGGCACGAATTTTTTTAGATACATTTCTCATCTATACTACCTTTAAATAACTTCTGGGGCGAGTGAGCCAATCTTTACATATCCCCTGTCGCGAACTTCGCGAGCAATAGGTCCAAAAATACGGGTTCCACGGGGATTACCCTTATCATCGATTATCACGCAGCTATTCTTGTCAAAACGGATAAATCCATCTTTTCTGCGGATGAAGCGCTTTGTGCGAACGATTACAAATCGTACAACTTCACCTTTTTTAACTGTTCCATTTGGTTTTGCACGCTTAACGCTGCCAATACCAACATCGCCTACACCCATGTATCGACGCTTTGAACCACCTAACACTTTGAACAAACCAATTTCTTCGGCGCCTGTGTTATCTGCGACATCTAGTCTGCTTTCTTGCTGAAGCATAATCTTTTTCCACTCCTATTGATCGGAAGCTACTTTTGAAGCTTTTGTTCAACTTCTACAACGCGCCATCTTTTAAGCTTTGACATAGGACGCGTTTCCATGATGCTTACTACATCGCCTTCCTTGGCAGTGTTTGACTCATCATGGGCATAATATTTTTTAGACCTTGTAACAACTTTGTCGTACTCTGGGTGACGAATAGTCCTCTCAACGCGTACAACAACGGTCTTTTGCATCTTGTTGGAAACGACGACACCCTTTCTTGTCTTACGGTTTGTGCGTTTCGCTAATTCTTGTGCTTTTTCCATAAATTCTCTTCTATTTGTTAAGCGGCAGCTGATAGCTCGCGTTGTCTAAGGACAGTAAGTATACGCGCTACGTCTTTTCTTTTCATCCTAATTTGACTAGGCTTTACATCTTCTCTCTTAGAAGAGAGCGCATTGCGTAGTTCAAAAATTTCTTTACGCATCTGTTGTACTTGAGCTTCAAGCTCTTGTGTACTTTCTGTGCGTATATCTTTTGCTTTAGTCATATGTTAGCTCTCCTATACTCTCTCTACGCGTTCTACAAAGCGGGTCTTAATACCGAGCTTTGCGGCAGCTCTACGGCATGCATCTTGGGCAACATCTTTTGGCACGTTAGCCACTTCGAAGATAATTCTGCCCGGCTTAACTGGAGCAACCCAGTGATCAAGGTTACCTTTACCCTTACCCATACGAACTTCTGCTGGCTTCTTTGTTACCGGCTTATCTGGAAAAAGGCGTACCCATACTTTTCCGCGACGGTTGAAGAAGCGGTTAATCGCAACGCGGCAAGCTTCGATCTGTTGGCTTGTGATCCAACCACGCTCGAGTACTTGAATTCCGAAATCGCCGTAGTCGACGAAGGTCGCAGCTTTTGCAACACCAGTTAGGTGCCCCTTCATCATCTTGCGATGTTTTGTTTTCTTTGGCTGTAAGCTCATGAATCAATAACTCCTGATATTAGGCCGCTTTTGCCGCCTGCTCTTCTTTTGGTTTTTTAGCGACTATGGTCTCGCCGCGGTTAATCCATACTTTGACTCCAATCGAGCCATATGTCGTTTCAGCACGGCCATAGGCAAAATCGATATCTTGTCTGAGTGTTTGTAGAGGAATTACGCCCTCTTTGTACCACTCGCGACGTGCAATCTCAGCACCACCTAAACGGCCTGATACTTGCACACGAACGCCTTGTCCACCCGCTTCCATAACGCTTTGCATCGCTTTTTTCAGTGCGCGGCGGAAAGGAATACGACGTTCTAGTTGCTTGGCAATGCCATCTGCAACGATTTTAGCATCAAGGTCTGGACGCTTAATTTCTTCTACTTCGATCCACACTTCTTTGCCGGTCATGTCAGAAAGCTGATTGCGAAGTACATCGATTTCGCTTCCTTTTTTGCCGATAACAAGACCTGGTCTTGCTGTGTGGATAACAATTTCAATCTTCTCACTCATACGGCGAATGCTAATGGCGCTTGTGCCTTGGCAAGCAGGTTGCTTCATCAAAAATTCGCGGATTTTACTGTCTTCGATGAGAAGCGTTCCAAACTCTTGCTTATTTGCATACCAACGTGACTTCCAGCCTTTGTTTAACTTGAGACGAAAGCCTACAGGGTTTGTCTTCTGACCCATTACATTCTCCTTATTGCGTACTTACTACGACTGTAAAATGACTTGTTCGTTTAATAATCGGGTGCCTTTGGCCACGGCTTCTCGGCTTTGCACGCTTCAGCCTTGGACCTTCATCAACACGCACTTCCTGCACGTGGAGTTTTTCGCCACTTGCATCAGATTGCATTTCAGCATTTGCGACAGCGCTATTAAGCGTCTTAATAAGAAGTTTGCCGCCTTTTAACCCACAGTGCTCAAGCTGAAGTCTTGCTTGAGGAACCGCGAGGCCTCGAATAAGGTCCGCAGCGAGCCTTGCCTTTCGGGGGCTGATTCGAACAAATTTTGTTACTGCTTTAAATTCAGACATTGGGTGTTCCTTCTTTACCTTATGCTGCTGCTTTCTTTATTGGGTGGCCTTTAAATGTCCTTGTAGGAGAAAACTCTCCAAGGCGGTGACCAACCATATTTTCGGTAACGTATACCGTGATAAATTTGCGGCCATTGTACACATCGATAGAGTGGCCAATCATTTCTGGTACTATCATCGAGCGACGGGACCAGGTTTTAAACTGTTTTTTCTCTTTACGGCTATTGAGATCTTCAACTTTCTTAATCAGGTGATGGTCTACAAAAGGCCCTTTTTTTAACGATCTTGCCATAGTATTAGTCCCTACGATCTTTAATAATGAATCGGGTTGTCGTCTTGCGCTTCGCACGAGTACGTAAACCTTTTGTCTTTTTCGCCCATGGTGTTTGAGGGATGTAGCCGTTATGCTTACCTTCACCTCCACCGTGCGGGTGGTCAACTGGGTTCATAGCTGTACCGCGAACTGTTGGACGAATACCCTTCCAGCGGTTTCTTCCTGCTTTACCTTCAACGCGAACATTGTGTTCCGCATTTGATACAACGCCAATCGTTGCTCGACATTCTTCGTTTACATTGCGCATTTCGCCAGATGGGAGGCGTATTGTAGCAAATCCACCGCTTCTACCCATAAGCTGGGCTGAAAGACCTGCAGATCGTACCATTTTTGCCCCTTTTCCGGGAATAAGTTCGATGTTGTGTATAGTCGCACCAACTGGCATATACTTAAGGCGCGTTGTGCAGCCTGTATTAAAGAGTGGGTGTGTATCTGAAGATACAAGCACGTCTCCTGCCTGAAGGCCAACCGGAGCGATGATATAGCGCTTTTCGCCGTCTTTATAGTTCAAAAGAGCAATAAAAGCCGAACGGTTTGGATCGTATTCAACAGATGCCACTTTTGCTTGGATATCAAGCTTGTCGCGCTTAAAGTCGATTAAACGGTAGTGCTTTCTATGGCCTCCACCGCGGTGACGGCATGTGATATGACCGTTGTTGTTACGTCCACCTGTACGCTTCTTGCGAGCAAGGAGCTTTTTAGTAGGCTTTACTGTCTGGCGAGTGCCGTTTACACGTGTAAGCTGCGCATTGTCAGAAAGAACTAACCAGCGGTTACTCGGAGTATTTGGTCGAAATGTTTTCAGCATGATCTATATCCTCTAGCTTTCATCAAGTTGATCGCCAACAGCCAGCGTTACCACTGCTTTTTTCATCAGTGTGCTACGGCCAGCATTCATGCGGCCACGTCGATTGTATTGCTTTGGCTTTACGTTGATAGTGTTTACTGCAACAACACGTATGTGCTTGTCGCGATAGATTTCTTCTAGCGCTTGGGCGATTTCACTTTTGTTGGCTTTTGGATCAACCAAAAAGACATACTTTGGGTTTTCGCAGCGAGCTAGCGATTTGTTGCTCTTGGCATCTTTTAGGCCTTGAAGCATACTTGCTTTTTCTGTGATATAGCGGCGCTTTATCACTTGATATGGATTGTTATGTTTCATAGTCGTTATCCTTTTACCAGCCAATCTTGAAGCTCATTATATGCTGCTTCAGTAATGACAATGTGATTTGCCAAAATGACATCATAGCCGCTCAATGTTGAGACAAGCTTAAAGAGGGCATTAGGAATATTGCGGATGCTCTTTGTAAACACATCATGCTTGTCTGTAGGAATCATAAAGCGATGAACGGTATCTTCAACATTTACATCCACAAAGCTGCCTTCGCCGAGGAAAAGTGTCTTGCCATAAAGGTTGCACGCATCCATAAAGCTTTGGATTTCGCGAGTCTTTGGCGCTGACATTTCTGGATTTTCGAGAACGAGGAACTGACCGGCATTGATTTTGTCAGCTAAAAGCGCTCTAATTGCTGCTTGACGTTCTTTTTTATTGATGCGCACGTGTTGGTCATACTTTGTCTTAGGACCAAATGGGCGTCCGCCACCTTTATACTGTGTAGCAGCAAGGCTACCTTGACGCGCATTACCAGTACCCTTTTGAGCGTGAGGCTTTTTCGTTGAGTGATTAACCTCAGAGCGGCCTTTAGTATTGGCGTTCCACTGGCGAGCGTTTGCTCTCAATGCTACAATGTAATCCTTGATCATCTGGCTGTTAGCTTGGGCGTTTGCGAGAGAATCGCTCACGTCAACATGACCAACTTCTTTACCTTGTAGGTTTACCTTTCGTAGTTGCTGTGCACTACTTTGAGTAGCGCTTGCTTTTTTTGCTTTTGATGTTGCCACAGCTTATCTTCCTATTTCTTTTTAGCTTTTGAAGCTGATTTCTTCTTCTTAACAGCGTCTTTTAACACTACTACTGAATTCTTATGGCCAGGAACCGCACCTTCTACAACGATAAGGTTGTTCGCTAGGTCAATCGCAACGATGCGAAGACTCTGCACCGTAATTTTTTCATGACCTAAGTGGCTAGGACGTGGTCCGCCTGGGAAGCAGCGACCTGGAGTCGAGCGCATACCCGTAGAACCAGCATGGCGGTGAAAGCCAGAACCGTGAGAAGCAGGACCACCTGAGTAGTTATACTTCTTGATGGTACCTTGATAGCCTTTACCAATCGATATACCAGTTATATCAACAAACTTTTCGCCTTCGAATATGTTTACGTCAAGTTTTTGGCCAACTTGGTAGTCAGCTACATTGTCGACGCGCGATTCAAAAAGAAAGCGGCTTGGCTTAACGCCTGCCTTTTGGAAATGGCCCAAAAGAGGCTTTGACACACGATTCACAATCGTGCGTTGATCTTTAACGTTCACTTCTTCAAACGCAAGCTGGAGGGCTTGATAGCCGTCGTTTTCGTTTGTCTTGATCTGTGTGATCACGTTTGGTTCAGCATGGATTACTGTGCATGTGACGACATTACCTTTCTCGTCAAACATCTGGGTCATACCACGCTTTCTACCCATTAAACTTTTTGTTACACTTTTTGCCATAGTTGCATGTTCCTTAAATGGTCAAATATGAGAACCGAAACGAAGAGGCTACCAGATCTACCCAGTTTTCTACAATTACTTTCTCACAATAAATTCACTTTTCGCCGGAATATGGATGGTTTCGCCTTCTGAAAGCTGTCTACGACGGCGGCGAATGACCCCAATGTCAGCATCATTTGACAGAGAAAGATACGGCATTAGCTCATTAAAATGCAAGCCTTCTGGCACAACAATTATCCCCGGCTCTTTTACGGCACCGTCAATATAGAGGGATATTTTGCCTTTTTGGGGTATGATTACAAGCTGCTTATCTTTTAAGCGATCATGCAGCACAAGCTTGCTCGTATCGGCTTCTGGGGCTAGTTTTAGCCGTGCAAGAAGGTCCTGAATTTGCGATCCAGATGGCATTTCAATCGTGCCTTTTTCAGCACATGCCCCGGCATAATAAACGTGGATGGTTTTTTCGATAAGGTGGTGATTATTTATCTTGCGAGCATAAGAACTTGCCGCTACTAAAGAAAGAAAGAGAAGCGTGGCAGTTACTGCCAGCTTCTCTTTAAGGCCAAGATGCCCTCTAGAGGGCGCTTGAGCGTGATTAGACCGCACGACGTTCTGGATAGAAGTAGTTTTTAGTCTGACGACCAAAGGCTGTTGCACTTTGCGCAAGAAGTGAGCAGAATTTAATCGTTTCAGTTATCTTGCCAAGGCGGTTTTTCATGATGATTGCACCTAGTTTTCCAAGGTCAAATATCAGCTCAAAAACACGTTTCGAGCTAAGAGTGGAAACAAAGCCTCCACCTCTAGCATTTGCAGCATTCCAGTCTTTTCCCCAGTCTACTATGTGGCGAGTAAGTTCTGTTGCCCAGCCAGCATATTCTAGCGTATCGCAAAAACCATCTGCAGTAATTGCAATGCCTGTAGCATTTGAAAACTTGCTAAACGCAGCCTTTGCAGTGCCTGCAGCTATTACCCCGAGACTTTCTGCAAACTTCGTAACGGTTACGATGTCTTTTGTTAAAAAGGCAACTCTTGCCGCTAGATACAGGACCTTATTATCCCTAAATTCTGCAGTATCTGCTTTGCCTGAAACGATATCTGAAAGTGGGCCTGTAATGTGGATTGCACTAAAGGTCTTATTTGCAGTTTCGCAGGTTGTAGATAGTGTAGCAAGGTTGCTAACATCGCCTCCCCATACACCCTTAAGGCCAATTAAAGCTCCAACTAAACCAACAATAGCCTTAAGACCACCAACTTCTGTACACACATTAGCAGTAATCACAACAACTGCTCGCACAGTGGAACCGGCTGCCCATGCGCAAGTTTGAGCTGCTCTACCTACAGCAAATGCAGCCGCTTGTACGCTTGCTGCCATATCTTTAAAATTAACTTTCATAATCAACTCCGTAAATTTTCTATTTTATTGTCTGTTAGCGAGGTAAGCAGCAAAGCCAGTAACCGCAGCCGTTACGCCAATCGCCGCAAGTGCACCTGGATTAGCAAATTTTTTAACGCTAAGTACCATCATAGCGATATAGGATACGGTACTTATTGCTGAAAAAGCGTGGTGCGCCTGATTTTCGCCTGACTGTATTCCCTGGATGCTTCCACGAAGAAGACCAGTAAAGCCTAAAGCAAAAGCACACAACATGACGTTAGTGCCTTTAACGGCGTTTGCCACGTTGTAAAGACGAGTGCCGCCTATTGACAAGGCTTTTTGTGCCATTTTGTCTAAATCTATCAATTTTTGCTTTGCAAACCAGTGTATTGTGCTTATAGCGCGAGCAACTAATAGAGCCGCCTGCGTTGCAATTGACCAGAGATTTCCATTTTTAATATCTTCTTTAAGGTCGCCGCAAGTCACATATCGAATGGACTTTACAAACCAAGCAAGATCAAGAAAGCTAATTGCATTATGAAGCCCGGCAAGACCAGGACGTGCAACTGCATCTGTTTTTTCTTGAGTATCAAGAACTTGTATAGTTTCTGCAATACCGCGATACATTGGGTCAACAGAGTCACTTACATTTTTACCAACTTGGCCAATTGTAATTGCCCATCGCTTAGAAGCTGCCTTCAATTCCCCACATTTTGTGTAAATAGTTCTTGAAGTAGATTCACCAAAATCGCGAACAGATTGAAAAAACCGCCCTGCATATGTATCAGGAACCATATCTGGAGCACTTGTTGCCATAAAATTACCCACCTTTTAAAAAGATTTTCGTGTGTTGTTACTAACTGCTGGGATCAATATTACGCTTCTCCAGCCATTTCCTGCAAGTCAGCTAGCATCCTACAAAAAATACATTCCCTCAAGACCCCACCGTTTAAAAAAACCTTTCTTTTTCTCTGTGGTCTTTGCGCCTCTTTCGATCTCTGCGTTAAAAAAAATCGCACACGTTTGCGTAAATAGGCATAAAGCATTTTCTCATAAAGGTTTGTGATTTTTTTTTTAACACAGAGAAAAACAGGAACTCTCTCAGCGTTTAAAACGCGATGTGAGAAGCTGGCACGCCGCGCAAGAAGTCGCTTGCTTGCATTTTGGGCTTGCCTTCAAGTTGGATGGTGGTAAGACGAAGGTAGCCTTCGGCGCATGGAACCACAAGTTCTGTTTTACTTGGAGCATCTACGACGTCACAAGCAAAAACCTTAAGACGTTTTTTTTCGCCTTTTACCTGCACTTCGCACCAAGCTCCCGGATGTGGAGAAACAGCTCTCACCATGTTGTAGAGGTCTTTTGCGGGTTTTTTCCAATCTAGATGGCAGTCTTCTGGTGTGATTTTATTTGCAAATGTAACTTTTGAGTGATCTTGAACTGTTGCTTGTATTGTGCTAAAGTTATCAAGCACAGTAAAAAGACATTCGATGCCAAGCGAGCAAAGAGACTTTGCAAGCTCTCCTCCCGTCATAGCATCTGTAATCGGCATGCTTTTTGCATACAGCACATCGCCTGCATCCATCTTTTTTACAAGCCGTATTACGCTTACGCCAGTTTCTTTTTCACCGTTCATAATAGCTCGCTGCACAGGAGCTGCTCCCCTATAGGCTGGAAGCAGGCTATAGTGCACATTGATAGCTCCATACTTTGCTGTTGCTAAGAGACTTTCTGATAAGATTTCTCCATAAGCAACAACAACAAAAAGATCTGCATTCAGGCTTCGAAGAATCTCAATCATCTCCGAAGTTGAGCATTTTTCAGGCTGGTAGATTGGGATATGAGAGGGAGCCACCTCTTTTACAGGTGGCGATACCAATTTTGATGATCGTCCTTGAGCCGCATCAGGTTTTGTGACAATGGCAACAATATCAGCTTGTTTAGCGATAAGTGCCCGCAACGTTTCTGCCGCCATCTCCGGCGTCCCAAAAAAGACGATACGCATTAGCAGCTTACAGTTGGTTCAAGTTGGCGATTTTTGATGCCGCCATTGTCGATAAGACCACGCTTACTTGAGCGACAAAATGCTAAAAAGTGTACGATCTCAGGAATTTGCGATATCTCATTTTCGATGTAGCTAAGTGCATCTTCTAGGCGAAGTCCAGAGCGAAATACCGCTCTAAAGGCCTGTGCCAATAGCTTTCGCTTTTCAAGTGAGATGCCGTGGCGCTTTAGGCCAACAATATTTAAGCCGCCGAGGCGATACGGGCTTCCTGCCCCAATAGTGTAGGGAGGAACATCATTTGTCACGCGGCTCATGCCGCCAACCATAGCATAGCGTCCGATGCGCGAAAACTGGTGCACGGCAGATAAGCCACCAATAACAGCGCAGTCTTCAACAATAACGTGTCCTGCAAGCGTTGCATTATTTGCCATAATGACGCGATTTCCTATTTCGCAGTTATGCGCTACATGGCAGTACGCCATGATCAGGCAGCGATCGCCAACCTTCACCACAGTATCTTCACCGCAGGATGAGTTTATGGTCACATACTCGCGGATCTCGCAAGCCTTACCAATTTGCACATAGGTCGTTTCGCCACGAAACTTTAGATCTTGTGTTTTTGTGCCGATAACAGCACCAGGCCAGATCGTTGTGCCCTCGCCTACCGTTGTGTGGCCATCAAGCGTAACGCCATTTTTGATGACGACATTATCTTCTAGGCGAACATGAGGACCAATAACCGCAAATGGGCCTATCTGAACGTTCTTACCAATAACGGCTTGTTTATCAAGGATTGCTGTTGGATGTATTGACATGACTTTTCTCTATTATAAGTATTATATCTGCTCTTTTGTCATAAAGGCGTATGCTATTTCTGCTTCGCAGGCAACTTTATCATTTACAACGGCTTGTGTACCTATTTTGCCACCCTTACTTGAAAAGTGAAGGCCGGTGGCTTTTAGGTAGAGCACATCTCCGGGGCGAACAGGATGGCGAAACTTAGCGTTATTGATGTTTAGCAGCACGGCTATTTTGTCCGGATTGCAGCGAAGGTGTAGTAATACTCCCCCCGTTTGTGCAAGCGCCTCTAACATCAAGACTCCGGGCATAATAGGAGCATCCGGAAAATGACCCTGAAAAAACGCCTCGTTCATGGTAAGATTTTTTTGACCCACGATGGTGCCCTTTTCTAGGTCAAGTTCGACAATTCTGTCGACAAGCAAAAAGGGATAGCGATGAGGCAAGATCTTCATGATCTCTTTTGTATCCAAGACACGGTTTGAAATTGATACAGGCCTTGACATTACCTATTCTCCAGTGAAAGTTGATGGTACAATTTCTGCGCAAAGCGAAAATTTGCCGGATGACCAGAACGAATAGCAATAATATGCGCCTTATATTGAATTCCGATCAAGGAAAGATCTCCGATCATATCCAGCACCTTGTGACGAACCATCTCATCGGGGAAAAATAGCCCATTTTTTGAGATAATTGCGTCGCCCTTAATAACGACAGCATTGTCGAGACTCCCCCCTTTGATGAGACCACGGTCCATGAGATGAGAAATCTCTTCATAGAGTGCAAAAGTGCGACATGGTGAAAGCTCTTTAGTAAAGCTTTCTGCCGTTAGCGCAATAGAAAAAAACTGACTTCCCAACGCTTTTGCCTGGGGATAGTGCAGGGTGTAGCTTAAGCGATATTCATCTGATGGCAATCCAACTATAGTTACGTCGCCTTCAGAATAATAAACAGGATTTTGTAGCGATATAATAGGCTTTTTAGCCGGTTGCTCAACGATATGCGCCTGCTGAAGCATATTGACAAATACATCAGAGCTTCCATTGCCTGCAGGTGGCTCTAAGGCCGATAGTTCTATACAGAGGTTATCTACTTCATAGGCTCTAATAGCTGCTAAAACATGCTCAACAGTATAAATGCGTACATCGTCTATAGCAAGATTTGTGCTTCTAGAGGTATCAAAGACATAGTCGACAGAAGCGGGAATAATGGGCTGGCTTGGTATGTCTATACGCTTAAAGTAGATACCCTCGCCAATTTCAGCAGGAAGAAAGCGAATGAGCACCTCTTGGCCGGTATGTATGCCTACGCCAGAAAATTCTACAGGCTTACTTATTGTTCGCTGCTTGCGCATGTTGGTCTTGCCCGTAGTGTGTTTAATTCTTCTTTACTATTTGCATAGGTATACCACTTGCGAAATGGCGTGCAGGCAAGTTTATAGGGTCTTACGCGACTGCCCTTTTGGCACGAGTCCTGGCAGCACCCACAAAACTGCTTGAGGCAGTCTCGACAGCATAAAAAGAGCTCATTGCAGTCCATGTTGGCACAGTTATAGTAGCGCTCAGCATCTTGTTTGCAGTGATGGCACTTGCCAATTACCGGAGCCTGTTCTTCAGAAAGTGGTACTGACAGCCTATCATCAAAAACAAAAAGCTTTCCTCGCCAGTGCTTGGACTTTTCTTCAGCGCCATATTTTATGATGCCGCCCTGGAGCTGGTATACGTGCTTAATCCCCTGCTGCATAAGGAGGCTAGAAAAAAACTCACAGCGTATGCCGCCTGTACAGTACATAAGCACTTTTGTGTTGTTGCTGTCTATGCGGCTTTTAAGCTCATCAGCGTACTGCTTAAAGTCTTTAAAGGTCTTGCAAGGGGCAGATTCTGCTCCTTCAAAATGGCCAAGTTCCCATTCATAGTCATTACGAACGTCTAAGACGACTTTATCTTGCTCATCTTCATACATCTTGCGCCACTCTCTTGGTGAAAGATGCGGTCCACGCTCTTGTAGGGGCACTTCAAAGCCAAGTGCAACAAGCTCTTTTCGCGTTTTTACAGTAAGCTTGCCAAAGGCATGATCTTCAAACTCTTGCACCTTAAATTCAACATCGCTAAAGCCTGCTTGACTCCACAGCCAACGCATGTAGTCAGAAATAACGGCGCATGGCGCACTTAACGTCCCATTTATGCCATCTTTTGCAAGGTAGATGCGACCTTTAAAGTCTTTGCCCTGAAAAAATGCCTTGTGAGCTTTTACAAGTTCTTCAGGCTTTTCAACGGGAGTGATATGGTAGTAGGCCAAAACAAAATATGGCTGCGTAGCATCAAATTCTAGATTCGAGTTTTTGGTAGCTACCCATGTGTTAAACGGTATGTTCGTCATATATACTTTTCCGCAAATGACCTAAGATAGTACCGTAAAGGACCAATTTTCTCAACTATTTACGTGGTCAAAAATACCTCTTCTCTGTTAAAAATGAGGATAACTTGGATGCTGGAGTAGAAAATGAAAGAATATATTATAAAAATCGACGACGAAAACTTTACCAACATCATTACACAAGGCGTAGTGCTTGTTGACTTTTATGCTGACTGGTGTGGCCCTTGCCGCATGTTATCCCCAATTCTAGAAGCCTTGGCAACCGAAATGGGCGACAAAATGCAAGTTGCAAAACTCGATGTCGACCACGCACCAAAGACAACATCAACCTACCAAATTACCTCAGTTCCAACAATGATCGTATTCAAAAACGGCAAGGAACATGAACGCATCGTAGGCCTAAAAGACCTCGAAACCCTCAAGAAAATTGTTTCTCGGGCGATGTAAGGTAAAAATAAATCTTGGTTCTATAAAGATCATCAACTGTAACTGTTTTGGTAGCCTTCCATCCCGGTATAGAAAAGGTGTGAGTAGCTATTAATAACTGGCTCGAACCCTCCATTTCAAGTTTTGTTTTTAACTGTTGCATGGCACCAGGATAGAGGTAACATACAGCTAAAGACGCATCGTGAAGAGGTTCAGAGAAAAAATCTTTTCGCTTGAAGATGAGGTTTTTTTGCCTGTAGATGAGACGGCTTACGTAGTAGGGAATGGGCGATGTTTCGTAGCCTATCACTTCACAGTCCCTATACTTTTTTGCAAGGGCGTTTGCGAGGTTGCCCCAGCCGGAGCCTAGCTCTACAATCTTTCTCTCAACATGTTCCGGAAGTGATGTAAGAAGCGCTTTAGTTACTTTATAAGAAGTGGGCATAGGGCTAATGCCATTTTTTATGGTCCAGTAGCATATAGAAAGCAAGACAAATACTATAATGAATGAAAGTATGAGAATCATACAAAAAAGCCCCGGGAGATATGCCGGGGCTCTATTTTGAGGTTATTTTTTCTCAACGACTTGAAGAGCGTCTAAATCTTCTTCAACGTCATCATCTTCATCATCATAATCATCTTCATCATCAGCTAGTAGTTCATCTGAGCTAATGAGGTCTGAAAGATCATCATCGTCATCTTCTTCTTCATCTTCAGCAACATCTTCTTCAGCAGGTAATGGAGAAAGCTTTGTCACTTCGATTTCGAATACTAATAGACCATTTGGAATTTGACCTGACTTGCCAAAGCCCATTTCTGGGTGGATCATAATGCGGCGCTTTTCACCAACTTTCATGCCGAGCATGCCAGCTTTAAAGCCTGGGATTGTGTCGTTAAGCTTTACATCGATTGGACCACCAGTCTGCTCTGATGAGCCAAGCTTTTGGCCGTTAGAATATGTGGCTTCGTAGTTGATGGTAGGCACTGTTTCTTCTGTTACAGCATCACCAGCACCTTCTTTTAGCACCTTGTACTGCACCTTGCCATCAGCAATGACAACAACGCCAGACTCTTCAGAATTCTTTTTAAGAAGAGCTTCTGCTTCTTGAAGGTTCTTGTTTGCCATATCTTCGTAGGCATACTGCTGGATAAGGTTTAGAGCCTCTTCGTACTCTTTTTCTGTAAGAGGCGCTTGCTTGCCATCAAGACCTTCTTGGATACCCTGGATCACAGCTTTTGGATTGAGCTTTACCATTGGGTTTGCAAGGCTGCGCTGAATAAGGTGGCCATATGTTTTAGAAAGATTGTCGACAGACGCCTGTGAAAGCAGCTCTTCGCGTGTCGGAACCTTTTTTTGGGGCTCAGCAGGTGCCGTTTGGCCTGGGGCTACTTTTTCGTCTGCAATCAACGCAAGCGGCGCTGAGACGACACTAATTGCAAGTATATACTTGCTAAACGAATGAAATACCATAGTTATACTCCTATATGGTTGAAATTTAAATCTTATGCTCCACGTGCGCACCAGCTGCCAATGTCCTTGTCTTAAAAAAGAGAGACACAGCATCGATTGCAAGTTCAAGCTTTTGTCCTGACGCCATTTCTTTAAGCTCACATTTTCCCATCTTAAGCTCGTTTTCACCGAGTATGAGCACATACTGAGCCTTCACACTATCAGCTTCTCGCATGGCATTTTTCAGCTTTTTGCCGCTATAGTCTATCAAGCAGGTTGTACCCGCTAGACGAAGGGCTCTTGCAAGGGCAAAAGCGGGCTCCATAGCCTCATCCCCTAACGGAATGATATAAAGGCCGGGCCTTTCGCGCTCTGGAACTATGTGGCTTTGGTTTAAAAGGGCCAAAATCATGCGCTCAATACCTGCTCCAAACCCTATTGTCGGAAGGTCTGGGCCCTCTAGGTTCTTCATAAGGCCATCGTAGCGGCCGCCACCGGCAAGAGAATTTTGTGAGCCTAGGTGACTTGAAGTAACCTCAAATACGGTGTTGTTATAGTAGTCAAGGCCTCGCACGAGGTTGGTGTTGATCTCGTAAGGGATGTTAAGGTGCGAAAGAAGCCTTTGCACCCTTGCAAAGTGGGCATTAGATTCTGGCGTTAAAAAGTCTAAGATAGAAGGCGCATTTCGCACGATTTCCTTATCTCGCTCATCCTTAGAATCTAAGATACGAAGCGGATTAACCTCAAAGCGGTGCTTGCTGTCATCAGACATCTCAGCAAGCTTGGGCCTTAAATAGTCTTGCAGACTTGATCGAAACTGCTGCCTTGCAGCTTTGTCGCCAAGAGAGTTTATAAGCACCTTAAGGTTCTTTAGACCAAGCTTTTCGTAGAGGGTGTAGAGCATCTCGATAAGCTCTGCATCTTGCTCCGGCTGACCTCCCCCAACTACCTCTACACCAAACTGGTGGTGCTGACGAAAACGCCCTGACTGAGGTCTTTCATAACGAAATATGGGGCCTATATAGTAGAGGCGATGAATGTTTGCTTGAGACTGTAAGCCCTTTTCTATAAAGGCGCGCATAACAGCAGCTGTGCCCTCAGGCCTCAGGGACATACTGCGCTCACCGCGATCCATAAAGGTGTACATTTCCTTCGATACGATATCGGTAGCATCGCCAACGCTACGGCAGAAAAGCTCTGTACGCTCAAATATAGGCGTACGAATCTCCTCAAAGCCATAGACCTTTGCATGCTCACGCATTACGGACTCTACAAACTGCCATAAATGCGATTCGTGCCATTTTTCTTTAGGATCTTGCGGCAGTATATCAAAAGTGCCTGTAGGTATAGCAATAGGCATAAAAGTTCACAGAATTTATATTGAGTGCAAGTGTACGCCCTCACTGACTTTTACGCAAGATATAACCCAACCTCCTACTGTTGACAAAAATATATTTTAATTATAGACTTAGGATAAAGGGAGGACCTATGGCTCTAGACATTGACCTTCATCGCTTACAACAGGCACATGGCCGAGATTTAACGGCTTTTGGATTAGAAGAACAGGCAAATGCTCTTGCTGATGCACTTGAAGCCGGCAAGACCGTGTACGTCTATCAAGGACGGCTTGTGACAAAACAAACCCCTACTCGGGCATCCTCCAAAGATTTCCTTGCAGTCGCTGACAAAGTCAACGAACTACGTAAAACAGAGGGCTTTAAAGCTTCAGATAGACTAAATACTAGTCTTCAGCGAATAAAAGCACGCGTAGCGACCCACGACATCCCCACGCAAGAAGGTGAGCGCAAGCAAGCTAGACTGCATAGCTGGGTCGATGCCGCGATACGATCTATCGAAAAGATATTTCAATAAATTCGCAAACAGTGTACACTTTCTTCCTTTTTTTAGTTAAAGGATAGTATGAGCGTACAACTTAATTTAGATTCTCTTATTAATGAATTATCAAATCTAGCTGTTGGCCCCCAAACCGACGATGATAAAGTTAACGACCTTGCATCTGTGCTTTTTGGAGAAGAAGAGGGCGTTCGTTTTGCCGGCTACTCAGTTAAAGAAAAGCTTGAGGCAGTAACACTTCTACAATCCATGTATGAGACTACTCAAGAAGATAAGTATCTAGAGCTTATGTATTTTGTAGCCTGCTACTGCCCGGAAGCTATGGCCTATGTAAATGAACAGGCCCCTTTCACATCCATTAGAATTGTAGGCGAGGCTCTCATTGCCTGGAAAAAGCAAACAGATTGCTCAAGCATCGACATGGCCGTCAGAGTAGATCTCTTTGCAAAATACGATAGAAAAACTGCCTCCAGAATCCTAACTGAATTAGTTATAGGCAAAGTAGATGGCCGCTTTATCACTGAAACGCTCTACCACATTGTAACCAAATATAAAGGCAACGAAGCTTCAAAAGAGCAGTTGATCAAAATGTCTGAGCAGATGTGTGAGAGAATGCCAAAGGGATTTGAGTATATTGTCTTTATCAGAGCGCTCAACGCAAAAACATTTCCTGTAAAATTGCGAGCCAAGCTAATCAATCACTATGTGAGTGAAACAGCCAAACCAACAAGCTGTAGGATTGCCGTTGCAGCAGCTAGGTGGCTTACCTTTAGCAATATCCAAACACTTGTTCAGCGCATGGATGATGAAGTAACGAGCAAGGGCTCAAGTACTCTATTTAGAGAATTTATGCTAAACGCTACACACATCGATAGCGATCTTGAGTCAAGAACTCACGATCTTTTTGTTGAATATCCAGACCTTTTAGACTATTTTGAGTCTGAAATTCGAAAAGATGCTCAATACCCTGGAATATCTTTTTTTCTTGATATTGTAGAAAGTAGACACTTTCCTCAAGAACGAAAGCAAGCGCTGTATAAACGATTTTTAGCTGATGATGCCCCATCTCATCTTCTTCTCAGTGCGGCGCAGCTTCTCGAGCCAAGTGAAAAAGCGCAAATTGCCTCTGTCGCAAAAAAGCTTGCAGCAAGATCTACGGACTGCCCCTATGTGGAACAATACTGTGAACTTGTACACTCCCGAAGCATTGACAGCGAAGTTGTCACTGAGATAAAGCGTCATGCCCTACAGGCAAAGTCATTTACTTTAATTACCCGGCTTTCGTCCTACTTCACGCTCTCTGAAGTCTGGAGCATGCTAAGCAGAATAGAGCAAATGCCATGTAATGCAGAAACAGCTCCAATACTTGCAAACGTCTTAACGTGCATGCAGAATGCACCCTGGTATCCGGATGCTCGAGACTCCAAGCCTACTTGGTGTGCAAATTGCGGCATAACAGACCGCAGTGTCCATAGTGGCTGGAAACCACTTATTATCGAAACGTGCGAAACTCTTAACAGTAGATTTGGCGTTAGCCCAAACCAATCTGTATATGACAAATTACTAAACGATGTAGTCAGAATTGATCGTGATTTCCCAAGAGCTGTTCCAAAATTTGTTCGATTTTGGAAAAAACGAAGGCCAGTACGTCAGGCGCCTCAGCCACTAGTTCCAGTGCCACCACTTAACCTAGCACTAGTGAATGACAAGCAGTAAAAATTGAAAAAAAAGGTTCTTTTTGGCAAGGTCATCTTTTACCTAAAAGAGGAGATGACCCTATGAAAAAGAACTTTTTATTATCAACTGTTGCACTCGGCATGATGCTCCATGCATCACTACCAGCTATTGTTCCACATAAAAATAAAAGTGTTGCCCAAAGCCCAAAGGCGCGCCAAACTCGCCCGATACCACTTGGGGTAAGTGGCGGCAGCACCGTTGACAAAGCCAAAGACTACTGCTGCAGCGGCACACTTGGCTCTTTGGTAAAAGACGCAAGCGGCACCTTCTATATCCTCAGCAATACCCACGTTTTTGCAGGTGATAGTGCCCCAGGTGCAAACCACAAGGTATCGGCTAAAGGCGATCCAATTAACCAGCCAGGCTATATCGACATAAACTGCCAAAATAACGCAAACGACTATGTAGCAAAACTTACTGCTTGGGCAAAAATAGTACCAAACGGCACAAGTTTTGTCGATGCTGCCATCGCAGAGATTATTCCCGGCAAGGTTGACGCTTCGGGCACTATCCTTGGTATTGGCACCATCTCAAGCACACCTGTTGCAGCGTTTGTTGGCCAAAAAGTGAAAAAAAATGGCAGAACATCAGGTTTTACGACCGGTAAAATTGCAGGACTTCACGCCTCAATAACTGTAGAATACTCAACAGAATGCGGTGGAAGCGAATATGCTTCAAATTTTGAAAATCAAATTCTGATCTCCCCAGGCTCCTTCTTAGCTGGCGGCGACTCAGGCTCTTTACTTGTCGAAGATGTTGCAACAAACCCACGTCCAATAGGCCTCCTATTTGCCGGAAGCTCCTCAATTGCTATTGCAAACCCCATCCAAGACGTGCTTAATGCCCTTAACGTAGAGATGGTAGGCGTTGCTAAGGAAGAAGAGCCTCTTGTAGAACATGAGCTCATCAGAACTGTTCTTAGCGTAAAGACAAAATACGCCCAAGAGCTTATGCAAATACCTGGCGTTGTAGGACATGCTGTTGGATTTTCATCTACTGATGATCAAGTACCGGTAGTACTTGTACTTGTTAGAGAATCAACTGAAGAGCTTATGGCCCTTATGCCCCAAGAACTTGACGGCACCCCGGTTGAAGTTATGCAAGTTGGTCATATCGTAGCGCTTTAACCTCGAATATGCGACAATATGCTACATGAGCTCATTTATCCATCTGCATGTTCATTCGCAGTATTCTATCTTAGATGCAACGGCATCGCTAAGTGGCCTTGTAAAAAAGGCAGCAACACTTGGCATGCCGGCGCTTGCCCTTACTGACCACGGCAACCTCTTTGGAGCAATCGACTTTTATAAAAGCTGCAAAGAGCACAAAATCAAGCCCATAATAGGCTGCGAAATATATGTAGCACCTACAACGCGCTTTGAAAAAAAGAAAATAGGCTCTCGCGTTGCTCAGCACCTTACGCTCATCGCAAAAAATAGCACAGGCTATCACAACCTCTCTAAACTATCTTCCTATGGCTATACAGAAGGCTTTTACTACTATCCAAGAATAGACCTAGAACTTTTAAAACAATATAAAGAGGGCCTTATCTGCCTTTCCGGCTGCCTAGAAAGTGCCATCTCGCAAGCAGCACTTAACAGCCCCGATGAAACACTACGTAGCGTAATACAGGAATATCAGTCCCTTTTTGGCGAAGATTTTTACTTTGAATTTCAGCGCCATTCAAGCGCCCAAGAAGAGCTGCAGCTAGATGGCATGTTTGATGAGTCTTGGCTTTATAGTAACTACCAAGAACATATCCAAAAGCAAGAGAGGCTTATCGGTAGACTTTTGCCGCTTGCAAAAGAGCTCAACATCAAATGCGTTGCAACAAATAACGTCCACTATCTAGAAAGAGACGACTGGAAAGCGCACGAAGTACTACTTAACATCCAGTCCGGAGAGCCTGTAGAAGAGTGGCAGCGCGATGCCATGGGTAACCCCAAGTTTCGCACGCCAAATCCCAAGCGCACAACCTTTGCCTCTCACGAGCTCTATTTTAAAAGCACTGAAGAGATGATGCAGCTTTTTTCTGACATGCCGGATGCGATTAGCACCACGCTAGAAATTGCTGACAAATGCTCTCTTGAAATTGACCTTAAAACAAAGCACTACCCTGTCTTTGTTCCTGAAGGAAAAAGTCACGCCAACGTCGAAGAATACCTCTGGGACCTTTGTTTGCAGGGAATCCCTAAACGCTATACAGAACATCAGCTTGCGCGCGTTAAAGAAAAATACCCCGATAAAGACCCACTTACTGTCGTTCATGAACGCTTAAAGTATGAGATGAGCGTCATCTGCCCAAAAGGCATGTGCGACTATTTACTTATTGTGTGGGACTTTATTCACTGGGCAAAGAAAAATGGCATTCCAATGGGCCCTGGGCGAGGATCCGGAGCAGGCTCCATCATCCTCTACCTCACTGAAATTACAGATATCGAGCCCTTACAGTTTAACCTCTTTTTTGAGCGCTTTATTAACCCTGAGCGCGTCTCCTATCCTGATATTGACGTTGACATCTGCATGGATAGAAGAAGCGAAGTTATCAACTACACAATAGACCGCTTTGGAAAAGATAACGTTGCCCAGATTATCACCTTTGGCTCAATGAAAGCGAAGATGGTGATAAAAGACGTAGGCCGTGCTATGGGCGTGCCCTTAGCTAAGGTAAACTCTATTGCCAAGCTCATTCCCGAAGACCTTAATATCACGCTTGAAAAAGCCCTTGAAAAAGACCCCGACCTAAAAGCTGCTTACGATAGCGACGAAGAGACCCGCACCATCATAGACATCGGCAAAAAACTTGAAGGCTCTATCAGAAATACAGGCACGCATGCAGCTGGCATGATCATATCCGGAGAGCCACTTGTAGAGCATATCCCTATATGCGTTGCTAAAGACTCATCACTTCTTGTCACGCAGTACTCGATGAAGCCCGTTGAGATGGTGGGAATGCTCAAAATTGACTTTTTGGGCCTTAAAACCCTTACCTCGGTTAAGATATGTGTAGATGCTATCTACGCTAAAACCGGCAAGCGTATCGACTGGATCAACCTACCCCTTGATGACGCACCTACCTTTGACCTTCTTAACCAAGGAAAAACACTCGGTATATTCCAGCTAGAATCTGGCGGCATGCAGGAGCTAGCAAAGCAGCTTCACCTTGATAAGTTTGAAGAAATCATCGCCGTGTTGTCGCTATATCGTCCGGGCCCTATGGATATGATTCCATCCTTTATTGCACGTAAGCACGGCAAGGAGGCAATCGAATCTGAACACCCATGGATGGAAGAGATTTTAGCAGAAACGTATGGCATTATGGTCTATCAAGAGCAGGTCATGCAGATCGCCCAAAAGCTTGCTAACTATTCACTTGGCGAAGGTGACGTGCTTAGACGCGCGATGGGTAAAAAAGACAAAAACGAAATGATGAAGCAGCGCGAAAAGTTTTTGACAGGTGCCCAAAGTAATGGCATTGACTCTGAAACCGCTACTCGCATCTTTGACAAGATGGAAAAGTTTGCTGAATATGGCTTTAACAAGTCCCACGCTGCAGCATATGGATATCTTACTTATGTGACAGCATACTTCAAGGCAAATTACCCCAGCCAGTGGCTTGCAGCGCTTATGACGTGTGATCGCGACGACACTGAAAAGGTGGCAAAGTTCTTTCACGAAAGCCGCGAGATGCAAATTCCGGTACTTGCTCCTGACATCAATGAATCAGAAACCACCTTTGTTGCAACAGATTCCGGCATTCGCTTTGCCCTAAACGGCATAAAAGGCGTTGGAGAAGGCGTTGTAGACGCTATCTGCGAAGAGCGAAAAAAGCGAGGCAAGTTCACAAGCCTCTACAATATGATCTCGCGCATAGATTTAAAGCGCGTAGGCAAAAAGGCGACAGAGCTTTTGATAGAAGCCGGCTGCTTTGACTCGTTTGGCTACCACCGAGACGACCTACGGATCAGTATAGACGCCTTTTATGATCAGGTGCAGCGCGAGCAAAAAGAAAATATGCAAGGCGTCATCAGCCTCTTTGCAAAAATCGAACCTAATAGGGAACCAACTATTGGGGCAGCCCCCCTCAGGCGCCCTAAAGAAGATCTATTTATTCGCGAAAAAGAGCTTTTGGGCTTCTTTTTGTCAGGACACCCCTTAGATGCTCTGCAGCCCACTTTAAAGCGCCTAAGCTGCTCAAGCCTTTCCCAGGCAGAAGAACTTCCTATCGATACCGTCTTTCGTACAGCCTTTATCATCGACGAAGTGGCTGCACGCATATCCTCAAAGACACAAAAGAAATTTGCGATACTGAAGATTAGCGATGGCAATTCCGGAAAGTATGAACTTCCGATATGGCCTGAGCTGTATGAAGAGCTACAAGGCATACTAATAGAAAACCGCCTTGTATGGGGCGTCCTTGCAAAAGAAAAGCGAGAAAACTCTTGGCAGCTATCCTGCAAGTGGCTTTCAGAGCTTAAAAGCCTTGATGAATCAACAGTCAAAGAGTGCGATGAAGCCTACGATAAAGCTAAAAAACAGCAGGCGATGCGCGCTCGCATCCAGTCAAATAAAAAGCCGGGCGCAGAAAAAAAACCACCCAAGCAAAAAGAAGTAGCACCTCAACAAAAGATCCTTATCACAGTAGATCTTTTGCAGCTTCGCATAAGCCATATCTTGCATATGCAAAGTCTTTTGACTCGCTATCCCGGAGAGCTCCCTGTTGAGATAAACTTTACTGCCCAAGAGCAGGAACATTCCACACTCATTTTTGATGCGAAAAAAGGCCTAGAGCCCTCTGATGCCCTTTCAAAAGAACTCAAAGAACTTCCAAGCTTTTTAAAACTTGAGATCACGTAAATGGCAAAAGTATTTGTTACAGGCGCAAGCGGCTTTGTTGGCAAACGTTTGGTCTCACAACTGCTCGAACAGGGACATATTGTATATGCCCTGATGCGAACAGAAGGCACAAAGGCTTTTAGCGAAGAGAAACAAAACCTCCATTACTTATGGGGCGATTTGCGTAATCCCGAAACTGTAAAAGACCTACCAAGCGACATTGACGCTGCATACTACCTTGTACATTCAATGGCAGAGATCATGAGCGATCTTGTACAAACTGAAATGGACGTTGCCGAGCACTTTGTCACTGCCCTTAAAGAAAGGCAAGTAAAGCAGCTCATCTACCTTGGCGGCATAATAAATGATGAAGAGCATCTCTCACCCCACCTTAAGTCGCGACTTATTGTGGAAGGCATTTTGCAAAAAAGCAATATCCCAACAACAATACTTCGCGCAAGTATCATCATAGGCTCCGGTAGCGCTTCTTTTGAAATTATTAGAGACCTCTCAGAAAAACTACCATTTATGATAGCGCCAAAATGGCTTTCAACTCCCTGCCAGCCTATAGCAATACAAGATGTACTCTACTACCTTTCTCATGTACTTCTAAACAAAGAGTGCTACAACAACGTATTTGATATTGGCGGCCCTGACATACTGACCTTTAAAGAGCTCTTGCAAGAATATGCAGCCATTCGCGGCTTAAAGCGCCTAATCGTGAGCGTTCCTGTACTTACACCGCGCTTATCTAGTTTTTGGCTTGTATTTATCACTTCAGTTCGCTTTTCGCTCTGCTACTACCTTGTAGAAAGTATAAAAAGTAGCTCTGTATGCCGGCATAACGAGATAACAAAGATACTGCCCCATACATGCCTTCCATGTAAAAAAGCTTTAGAACTTGCTTGTGAAACCGAAGTGGCATCAACATGGATGGATTCATGGGAATTAGCAAGCATAAGCACAGTTATAAAGGTTCCTCAAGAAGGCTGCCTAAAGGATATACAGCGCTTTAGCATCTACGACTCAAAAGAAAAAACCATAGAGCGCATCTTTAGTATCGGAGGCACAACCGGCTACTACAGCGCAAACTGGGCCTGGAAAATACGAGGGTTTATCGACCGGATGCTAGGGGGTGTAGGACTAAACCGCGGCAGGCGCCACCCCACCGAAGTTCTTGTCGGCGACTCAATAGACTTTTGGCGCGTTATAAAAGCCGATAGAGAAAAGGGCGATCTTATCCTTTTTGCGAGCATGAAAGTCCCGGGAGACGCCTGGCTTGAATTCCATATAGAACAAAACACCCTCGTACAAACAGCCACCTTTAGACCAAAAGGCCTCATGGGCCGCCTCTACTGGTACTCAATGTTCCCCTTTCACTGCTTCATCTTCCGCAACATGGCAAGATCCATCGCTGGCAGATAGCCCCAAGCCCAATGGTGTCAACTTAAGGTCATTTCTTGATCTCGATCTTGATCTTAATCTTGATCTTGTCCTCATTCTTCAAGCAGTCTGTGAGAGAAGAAAAAAAAGATTAAGATCGAGATTAAGAGAAAATTTCTTGAGTTGACACCACTGGCCCCAAGCTCGTTTACTACTACTAGTGATGATGGCCACCATGGTGGTGTCCGCCGCCCTCATGATGATGGTCGCCTCCGTGGCGGTGGTGATCTCCATCATGGTCGTGATGGTGATGCCAATCCCAATACTCAGCGTGATGGCCAACCTGTTGGATATGATAGGTAGATGCTAATAGGGTTGAGCCCATCGCTGATGCTACAAAGAGGCCTATACTAAGTAACCACTTTATATACATTTGTCCTCCTTTCCCCTATAAGTATTATAAAATTATTTATATATAATTACCAGAGATAATTCCTCGCGAAAAATGGGGGTAATCGAGTACTATACCTTATTCAAATTATCTCGAGGGTATAGTGAAACTACGTATATTTCTTCTCTCGCTCGTATGCGCTCTAGCAACTCTGCAGCTTGATGCTGCCTACGTGCTCAAAAATGGCCGGCTTATCGACACTAAGGATATTGCCACACTGCCAGTTGAAGACCACTATAACTTAGGCACCCGCGCCCTAAACGCTGAAAACTGGGAAGAAGCTGTACACCAGTTTCGCGTTGTAACCATTAACTTTCCGGATAGCTCCTGGGCAAAAGAGGCCTACTACTTTCTAGGCGTCTCCTACTACTATGCTGACGACAAGGATTTAGCAAACCAAAACCTTTCGACATACCTACAAGAAAATGCCCACCCAAACTTCTTTGAAGAGACATTTCAGTATAAGCTTGCCATAGCTGATGCCTTTAAAAAGGGAGCAAAACGCCACCTTTTTGGCCACGAAAAGATGCCTGCCTGGATGCCGGACACTGACCTTGCACTTACAATATACGACGAAATTATCACCTCACTTCCTCACAGTGAAACTGCAGCAAAAGCACTTCTTTCTAAGGGAGACCTCTTACGAAAGCGCGAAGAATTCCGCTCAAGCATCGACACCTATAACCAGGTAATTCGCAAATTTCCAAAGACAGAACATGCCTCAAATGCCTATTCCCTCATCAGCCGTGTCTACCTCTTGCAGGCACAGGTAGATGTGCATAATCCAGACATCCTGCCTTTAGCACAGATTAACCTCAAAAAGTTCATCCAGGACTTTCCACGAGATGAAAAAATCCAAAAGACAGAAGATAACCTTCATGAGATGAAGGAAATTTTTGCTAACGCTCTATACGAAACAGGCCAGTTTTATGAGCGTAAAAAACAGCCAAAAGCATCGGTTCTCTACTACCACACAAGCCTCATGCAGTTTCCTGACACGCAAGTTGCTAAAAGCTGTAAAGAGCGTCTAGACGCGCTAAAGCCCTATGCCGACGAAATAGAACTGCAGGCTAAGTAATATGTACAAAATAGTATTGCTAGCACTTATTCTTACCACATCATGCGGATGGCATGTAGCTAGCAACTACACAAAAACTAACGCCCACACAATATCTATCCCCTACGCCTATGGGGATGGCAACGGGCTATTGACATCAGAACTTATAGCCCAGGTAGAAAAAGAAACGGGTTTTAACTACGTACAATCCGGCGGAGAATATACTCTCAAGGTAACACTATTAGATGCAAAAAGTGAAAATATCGGCTTTCGCTACGACCCTCACAAGCTAGAAAATGGCAAAAAGAAGCTAATTCCGGACGAGGTGCGAAGGCGCCTACTTGCAAAGGTTACGCTTATCAATACCGCCACGAATCAAGAGGTGCTAGGACCTGCCTACATTGTTGGCACATGCGAGTTTGATCATCGCTACTACAACCTGAGCCACAATATTAACAGATTTTCTCTTGGCCAGCTAACAGACATTGACACTACATACGATGTTGTCGACGTCCCCCTGCAGCGAGACCTTGCCCGCCAGATAGCCTACTGGCTCGAAAACAACCTTCCCATTAATTCTGGGCAATAGGCTTATTCATAAAATACTGCAAAATAAGTGAGCTATCGACTTCTGTCCGAAGTTGCTCTACCCACGATGCTTCCCGATTTACTATGATACTACAGCAGCGAAACACCTTATATGAATCAAAACAAATGACAAAGAGCGCTGCAGCCGGTGGTAGCAGCACGATCTTAGAAAGCCCGAATGTAATTTTAGAAAGCCCAAAAGCAGCTGATGCTAAACTAAAACCTACTACTCCGGAAAGTATCATCGCAGCAACTGCCGCCACTCGTAGGCTTGTAAAGCTCACCCCCACCTGATCACCTTCTCCCTTCGAAATTTTTTGTTGGATCCCCATTATGGCTGATTGAAATTGTGTGACTGATTGGGCTGCTTGCATAGTGTTTTCTCCAAAAAAAAGCTATTATATACATTTCTTCATTTTTTCCGCATCAGGATATTTAGTTGCAAAAAACAAGTATATTTGTTAAAATTGTGGCATATGGACTACAAAAAAATTGATGCCCTACGCCATTCATCACGCAAGCTTGTTAGGGAGCTTGGGATATTAGCACTAGATCGCGAACTTGCCGGCCGGGTTCCACAAGACTGCCATGCGCTTGTAGAGATAGCCAATCAGCCCGGGATAACGGTCTCAAAGCTTGCTGAGCTACTTGTCCTATCAGTATCAGCCACCTCTCGGATTGTCCAGTCACTAGTAAAAAAGGACTTTATCAAGACCGAAAGCGCCCTTGATAAACGCGAAAAATCTCTCTACCTTACCCCTAAAGGCACATCCGAAGTAAAAAATATCGACGACTATTCCAATGCAAAGGTACAAGGTGCTTTCCAGTACCTTTCTGAAGATGAACAAGATGCCATAATTAAAGCCATAGATACCTATAGCCACGCGCTAGAAGTAAGCCGCAAGGTAGTAAGCGGTATTAAGATTCTTACCCTTTCCACTTCAAGGCCACTTAGAAAACAGATTATTGCCATGGTAGAAGATATCCAAAAGAACGAATTTGCGATACCTATCACAGATGATGTAAATGCCTCTATACTGCGCGCTGAAGAGACCTTCTACTACAACAACTCCTACAATTTCTGGTATGCGACAAATGAACAAGGCACCGTCATTGGCTCAATAGGCCTGCAAAAGATAGACGACAAAAATGGCCAGCTTGTTAAGCTCTTTGTGGATACGCGCTATCGAGGAAAAGGCATCGCTCAAAAGCTTTTAGAAACACTCCTCAAGGCAGCCACAAAACACGGCTTTACCGCCATATGGCTAGGAGCTGTTGCAAAAGTGACAAGAGCCCATAAGTTTTACACAAAGTCTGGCTTTATACCGGTTACAGAGCGAGATCTACCGAAAGGCTTTTCACGCTGTCACCTAGACACACTCTTTTTTGTGAGGAAGTAATGCTTACTGTTTTTATCGTATCGCTTATTGCCGTCTTAAGTCCGGGACCTGACTTTTTTATCGTGCTCAGAAACAGCCTCACCTACTCGCGAAAAAATGGCCTACAGACAGCTTTTGGAGTATCTACAGCTCTCATCGTCCACATTGCCTATACACTCGTTGGCATTGGCATGCTTATTGCCAAAAGCCCCTTTATATATTCACTTCTCACCTATGCCGGAGCCGCATACCTCATCTACATAGGCTGTATGGGCTTTAAAAAGGGCAGTAAAAAGACACATGAGTATACAAAAGCAGCAACTGAACTATCTATGCTAAATGCCTTCTCGCAAGGGTTTTTAACAAACCTCTTAAACCCCAAGTGCGCCCTCTTTTTTATCAGCTTCTTTTCGCAATTTATCACCGAAAGTACCCCAGTACTTGATAAGATTACGTACGGCTTGATCAACTGGTCCATAACCATCGGCTGGTTTTCGCTTCTTGCCTACCTCGTCACCGCCAAAGAGCTTCACCAAAAGCTCATGCGCTATCAAACTTCGCTCGATAGAATAATGGGCAGTGCACTCGTCTTTCTCGGCATGAAACTGCTATTTGTTTGAACAAAATGTAAGAGAACGACTATTTTCATGGGTCATATTTTGAGGATGAAGCCATGGATCAAAAACTGCTCTCGGACAAAATTTTTTACCCATCACCTGAATTTCAACAAAAGGCAAGCCATTCGGCAAGTGAGCTCTATCTTGCCGCTAAAATTGACCGTGAGGGCTTTTGGGCAGAGCAGGCAAAGCACCTTGACTGGTTTACTCCTTGGCAGAAGGTCCTTGAATGGGATTCTCCCTATGCTAAGTGGTTTGTTGGAGGAACACTCAACGCCTCTTATAACTGCCTAGACCGCCACCTAAACACGCCCACTCGAAATAAGGCAGCTATCATCTGGGAAGGCGAACGCGGCGAAACAAAAACCTTAACCTACTGGGACCTCTATCGCGAAGTAAATAAGTGTGCAAATGTCCTACAGTCTCTTGGCATACAAAAGGGCGACACGGTTGCCATTTACCTCCCCATGATTCCGGAAGCTGTAATTGCCATGCTTGCTTGCAGCCGCATTGGCGCGATACACACCGTTGTTTTTGGCGGCTTTTCTTCAGACGCTCTAAAAGAGCGCATCATCGATGCTCAGGCAAAACTTGTTATCACAGCAGATGGGGGCTTTCGTAAAGGTAATATAGTCCGCTTAAAAGATGCTTTTGATGCAGCAAGATCATCTTGCCCGAGTGTAGAACATGCGCTCATCGTGCGCCATACAAACCATGCCATTCCGATGTACGAAGGAAAAGACCACTGGTATCATGAGCTTATGGCAGATGCAAACCCAGAATGCCCTCCCATTGAGATGGATGCTGAAGACAGGCTCTTTATCCTCTACACCTCTGGAACTACAGGAAAGCCCAAAGGTATAGTCCACACAACAGGTGGCTATATGGTAGGCGCTAACAGAACAACTGCCTGGGTGTTTGATCTAAAAGATAGCGATGTCTACTGGTGTACAGCAGACATAGGCTGGATTACAGGCCATACCTATGTTGTCTACGGCCCCCTTTCAAATGGCGCTACGCAACTTATTTATGAAGGAGCCCCAGATTGGCCACAAAAAGACCGTTTTTGGAAGCTTATCGAAAAGTATGGAGTATCAATCCTCTACACAGCACCAACGGCCATTAGAACCTTTATGAAATGGGGCGAAGAGTGGCCAAAAGGCTGCAACCTCTCATCGCTTCGCCTTTTAGGCTCTGTTGGCGAGCCAATAAACCCAGAAGCATGGATGTGGTACTACACACATATAGGCCAAAAACGATGCCCCATAGTAGATACCTGGTGGCAAACAGAAACCGGCTCCATAATGATTGCTCCCCTGCCTGCCCATACGCCATTAAAGCCAGCAAGCGCAACCCGCAACCTTCCCGGCATAGAAGCTGCTATACTTGATGATAGAGGAAACCCAGCATCATCCGGATTTTTGGCCATAAAGTCGCCTTGGCCATCGATGCTTCGCGGCATTCACAACGACCCGGATCGCTACTATGACACCTACTGGAAAATGTGGAATGGCAAGTACTACTTTACAAGCGACGGCGCGCGCGAAGATGAAGAGGGCTACTTTTGGCTACATGGCCGGGTCGATGATGTCATGAATATCTCCGGCCATAGAATTGGCAGCATGGAAGTAGAAAGCGCTCTTGTTGACTTTCCAAAAGTGGCAGAAGCTGCCGTTGTTGGCATTCAGCACCCTATAAAGGGTCAGGGCATTGTCTGCTTTGTCTTGCTAAAAGATAGCACGATCCACACCCAAGAAATAGAGCTTGAGCTTTGTCAGCACGTCGTAAAAAAGATTGGCCCCATAGCAAGGCCTGAAAAAATAATCATCACTCCAGACCTTCCAAAAACCAGAAGCGGCAAAATTATGCGCAGGCTTTTACGCGATATTGCAGAGGGACGCGTACTTGGAGATCTCACTACGCTTGCCGATGCCAGCGTAATACAAAATTTAAAAAACAAATACGACGAAGAGTAAAAATTGCTGAAATAGTATAATCGGTCAAAGGAACAATAAAATGGCTTTATATTCTGTTTTTTTTGACCGCCTATCTACCATTCCTCAACAAGAGCTTCATAATTACTTTATTACCTTCTATCCGGGTTGCGGGCCGGCTATTGAACGAAAGCCTCGCCTCTTTACAGGGATTGCAACCTTTTTTAAATCGCGCCTACTCGGCACAAGCTACAGTATTTCAAAAACAGCAAAAAGAGTATGTGAACACATCACCGATCATCCCGATCTAATCACAAACCCTTTACAGGCAATACAGGCAGTTTCTCGCCTTACAAAAATTGCACAAAGGGTACTTGAGCTACAGGGCAAAGACTCCGAGTTTACGCGGGTACTTCTTTACTCATCAACATGCGAGCTACTACGCTCTGAAGCAGGTAAACGTCAAATAGACCCTGTAGAACTTGCCTGCACTTGTGACGCACTACCAGAAGCCCACGTTCTTATTGAGCAAGAAGCAGATATCTCTTCCTTAAGCCAAGAAAGTAAAGATAAGCTTTTTGCCTATTTCTTAGAGTCTAACAACCTAAATCATGCAGAGACGCTCTTTTATGCCGGAGCAAAACGTACAGGAAACCTCTATCCCCTACTCTGTCACTTTATTAGGCAAAAAAACACCACTGCTATCGCTGCCCTCTTAGCTGCAAAAGCCCATCTTGGCCCGCGTAAGGGCAAAAGCGCAATTGTAGAGGCATGTGAAGCCAATCTCTTTGAGCTTGTTAAGCAGCTTGCAGATCTTGGAGAAAGCTTGCACGTACATGGTGACAACACTAATAGCCTCCTCCATATCGCAGCAAGTAAAGGTGCCTATGAAATGCTTGAGTGGCTTAGCCAGCGACTTGATGTAACACGAGTTAATGACGAAGATCAAACCGCCTACAGTTTAATCCCCCATTACCTCAAACAAAAGAGCCGACTTGAACAAGCCTTTTTGCTCCAGGATATACCGGAGTTTCAGAAAATCATTGCAACCCTGGACAAAGAAGCTGAGGTAAAAAAACTAGAACAAAAATACCCCAAAACGCCTGTCATGCACCTTCTTTATAGACTTCAAAAGGCGCACTATCGCGATAAAGAGTTCATGAGCATGCCAAAAACGAAGGCTCCAGGATGTTCGGTAAGTGAACTTACAAGCTTATTTCGGCAGGTAAACTTAACTAACCCCCAAAACAATCTCTACGTTAGCCCTGAAAGCTATGAGCGTGATACAGGAACTTCATTTCGCCCATTCTTATGGATACAGCTAAAGATGCTTATATCATCAATAAATAAGCAAAAGCCCTACATGGGCGTTCCGACTGCTTCGTGGGCACAAAAGCAGTTTTATGAAGATGTAGAAGCAATGATCACCCACACAATACAGAAAATCAAAAGCATGCCTGAATCTCTAGAAAAGCAAGAGACTATCAGAGATTTTGTCGTCGAATTTTTAAAAGCTTCAGGGCGCTGTGGTGGAAGGCTTTTTAGGACGGCTGTAGAGCGGTACAGAACTGTGCATCGCGATCGACCTGTCACCTTTAAAGACGAGCTACATTTCCTGCTTGCAGACTATAGAGAGCTTCTTTTTATCCAGATCACCCCGAAAGAAGATCACAATGTAAACACATACAACCACATGCTAAGAGCCCATGGAAAAGAGTTTGGTATACCCGGGGCTAGTTCTGTAACAACCTTCGAAGACCCTTATGGCTCAGTAGAGACAAATCAATCTCGTCTAAGCTTCAAAAAGCTCTATACGCCAAGAAATATCATCTTTGAATGCATCCTGCCCAAATTCCAAGAAAATGGCGATTTTAGAGAGAACTGCCTTTCCTGGTTTCAACAAAATGTCCCTGAAAAACACCTGCCAGATGCTTTTCAATACTTAGCAGACCACGTTATCGTCGATATGCAATCCACAACCATGCAAATCAAGCCAGAAGCTGCAGCCTATATGCTAGTAAAGCTTGGCATCTTAGAGCCCATCTAGAGAGAAAATGCACTTTTTTGCAAAAGACCCTTGACTTATGTTATACAAAAATTTTAAAGAGGGGGAAATGAACAAGAAAGCAGCATAGGACCCCCTAATGGATAAAATTGCAGAACTAGACTCATCTTACGAACAATTCATCAACCGCCTTCCGGAACTCATTCCAGATGGGATCGTACAGGTAGACCTTAAGCTCCTACAAAAGCTTGGCCTCTTGCATGAAGAGGTGGAAAATGACACCTCAACTAGCCTTACGCGCTTTTTTCATGTTGTAGAGTCAAAAGACAAAATCACCCTCTTTAACGACCAGTTTGTCATCTGGATTGTTCCAGAAAAACTTGACACTGAACCACATACATTAGTTCTTATAGCACTAAACTCTCCCCCAAAGCCAAGGCTCGAAATGGCCTTTACGATCTCCGGCATATACAACACCTCGCGCCTTGTTCTCAGAGTGCTAGAGCGCTTTTTGTCAGAAATCCAAGAAAACGAAGAGCTAATCACAAACCTCCAAAACGAAGCCTAAACAGTAAAAAGTTCGTCCCAGCTTGTGGTGTAGCGCGGTGTGCAGAAGTTTTTTTGTACACCTCTTGGCTTTTCAGAGGCAAAGTAGAGCGTTTTTTTACCCCACTTTTCGTTGATGCTATCAAGTACTTGCATGGCCTTTCGCTCTTTATCGTGGCGAGGTTTTGGCTTTTGGCTAAATAGATCTAAAATTTCTGTTCTCTCAGAAACAAAGTTCCCAAGCAACACCCCCACCTTTTTGTAGCGAAACTGTGGCCTGTAGATGCTTTCTAAGGCGCGCTTTGCACACTGAATGAGCGTAGGCGTATAGGCGGTGGGCTCAGGCAGCACATAAGAAGCATCCTGCACATACTGAGGCTCGTCTTTGAAGCGGTTTGTCGTAAGCCAAACACTGATGTATGATGCAAGGCTCTCTTGCCCTCTTAGCTTTTCCGCTACATAGGCTGTATAGTCTGCTAAGATGGCTAAAAGCTCATCAAGAGACTCTACAGGCTTATCAAAGGACTTTGCTGTGCTAATAGACTTTTTGGGATCACTCATCTCGTGTAGCTCAAGGCAGGCTATGCCACGAAGCTCCCAGGCAAGCCTAAGACCAACTACAGTAAGCTCCTTTTTGAGCCAACTATCGCTGCAAGATGCTAGCTGCCAGGCAGTATAAATCTGCCTTTTTTGCAGCCTTTCAGCAAGTTTTCTGCCAATTCCCCATATTTCTTGGACACCAAAGGCTTCAAGACACTTTTGGCGCTTTTCTTCTGTCAGAATATAGACGCCCTCTTTCTTGGCATGGTGATTTGCCACCTTTGCAAGGGTCTTGGTGCTACTTACCCCTATTGAGACAGGAAGGCCTATCCAGTCATAGATCCTCTTTCGCATCAAGCTACAAAGTGGTTCAATATCTCGTTCCGGAATACCGTCAAGCAAGATAAAAGCCTCATCTATCGAATACACCTCAATAGCAGGCACTAAGGAGCGCACCACCTGCATCAGGCGACGCGACATATCAAGATAGAGCGCAAAATTTGATGAAAAGACGTGAACTCCATATTTTTTAAGCATCGCTTCATATTCAAAATGAGGCGCTCCCATAGGAATGCCAAGAGCTTTTGCTTCTTGTGAGCGTGCAACTATGCAGCCATCGTTACTAGAAAGTACAACGACAGGTTTTGCCTCTAACTTAGGGTTAAATAGCCGCTCGCACGAGACAAAGAAGTTATTGGCATCGACAAGCGCTAGCATGCATGAATAACGTACGTTACTACGCCCCACACGCGAAAGTCTCTTTCGTCAGGATTAATCCTGATATCTGGATACTGAACATTTGCTGAAGCGAGGGTTACAGCCTTACCCTTAATCATGAGGCGCTTTACCATAAATTCGCCATCTAGGCATGCAATGACAATTTTGCCACTTGCAGGAGTAAGAGAGCGATCAACAACCAAAATATCGCCCGCATGAATGCCGGCATCATGCATAGAATTGCCGGAAGCTCGCACAAAAAAGGTTGCGGCAGGATGCTTTACAACAAGCTCGTTAAGATCTAGATAGGTCTCGATATGCTCATCTGCTGCCGATGAAAACCCCGCCTGAACGGAGCATAAAACTAAGGGAGCGTGTTCTTGTTTTTCCATATCCCTATTTTATCAGCTTAACAAATAAAGGCAAACGTGCTACAATTGGTTATTAACTTATTATTTTAATTCGAGAAGATAATATGTCGATGTTTGCGCCCTTATTACTCTTTATTCTTATGCCGGCAGGCTTTATCGGTAGCGCGTGGGTAACAAACTCTGTTTTTGATCATTTCAGAAGAGATGCAGAGGAAATTACCGCGGTAGACCGCGTAGGCACCTTTTTATTGCTTACAGCGCTCTTTGGCACCTACTGCTACTTTGTTTGCGGATTACTCATAGAATAAAGCCGGATCCAATCTTCTAGCGTTAGTTCCTCTGGCCTAGCTGTAGGAGCCTTACCTATTGCTATAAGGGCTTTTTCCACCTGTTCTTTATGCTCTAAGGTTGCCTTAAGCATCTTACGTCTTTGTGAAAAAGCCATATTCACCTGAGCAAAAAATTGCTCTTCATCTGCTACAGAAAAGCGTTTCTCAAGATCAAGACGCATCACGGCCGAATGCACCTTTGGCGCCGGATAAAAGCACTTTGGCGACACTGTAAACCCATAGCGCGGCCTTGCATAGTAGTGTAAGAATACTGTAAAAGCCACATAGTCTTTTTGCGGGCAGTTTAGCATAAGACGCCTTGCAACCTCCTCCTGCACCATTACGGTGATAGAAGAAATACACTCCCCAAGGGGCAATAGTTTTTGCAAAATAGGTGTGGTAATGTTGTAGGGCAGATTCGCAACGACCTTTATCTTTTTGCCAAACTGCGCAAGGTCAACATCTAACACATCGGCTGTAATAACACTAAGAAGAGGATTATTAAGACGTGAAAGCCCTTTTGCAAATAGAGGGTCTTTTTCAATAGCAATAACTCGGCAACCTGTCTCTAACAGCCTCTCAGTAAGAGCTCCTGGCCCTGGGCCAATTTCAAGTACAGTATCACCTTGCTCAACAGCTGCAAGTTGCACAATCTTATTAAGGATATTGCCGTCGATAAGAAAGTTCTGAGAAAGCCCTTTTACGGGCTTTGCACCTATTGACTCAAGATACTCTACAAGCTCAGAGGGACGAAAACGAGCCATCTTACTTCAACTGAAAAGGCTGAAAGTTGATAGGTAGCTCACGTTCGATCTCTTCTTTTGAAAGGTGAAAGTGGCGTCTTAGATCATCAAGGTATTCAGCCGTCTTTCTTGCTGTCATACTTTGCGTGATATCTTCTCTAAGCCTAGGCTCTAGCTCTTCAAGAGAGGGAATTTCTTCAGCCTTTAATTCTTGCACGTAGTAGATACGCACTACAGGCTTTGGATCAGAGCGGCTTGTCTGGATTTGCGGTTTGCTGTAGGTACCTTCCTGCATATTCAACAGAAGGTCCTGCAAAGAGTTTGAAAGCTCACTTTGCTTTTGACGAAAGGCCTGAGAGATAAGAAGCTGTATTTGGGGCTCTTGCATGCCGCGCTTTTCTAGTTCTTCAGAAAGTGCATCTAGTGTGACATGTTCTTCAGCAAGCATTGTGCGTAGCTTTTCTGCATAGCTAGAAGCTGCTTGTGTGTCGCTAGACTTAAGCGTAAGACAGCGCCATACGCACTCTTTTTGTGCAGTACGAACCTTTACTTCTTCTTCATAGGCTTTACGTATTTCGTTTGGAGTAACTTGTGGGGCAATCCGCATGCGCACCTGATAAAAAAGCATGCGACGAATAGTGATATCGGCCTTTACCATCTTCCACGCTTCATCTAAGGTAAGGCCTGCGTTATCTAGATTGATCATCACATCTGGCCCAAATATCTCTTCAAGCTCTTCTCTCACGTCGCCAGAGCTTATGGGAAAGCCCTTTTCTTCTGCATCGGCGATCATCAATTCGCGATCGATTAGGTCATTTAATACTTCTTTCCAGTGCGAATTATAAAACTCATAACGAGCTTCCGGCACTTCTAGATACTGTGGATAGAACTGAAAGAGGATCATATCCATCTTCTTCTTTACATCGATAACCGAAATGACATTGCCATTTACGGATGCTAAGACGCGGTTATTTACGCCAACGCGCTTTTTAGCCTCTTGCGAAGCATCAGCAAAAAGCGCCACGTTGACCATCAACCCCAACAAAACCAAAAGTATTTTTTTCATAATCTCTCTCAAATCAAGCCACAAGTCTAAAGCTTTTCCCAAAAAGACGCAAATTCTTACCAAACCTCAAAGCACAAAATTCTTCACCATAACACTCACGGTTTACATTTTTCCACACCCCAATGCTCACCCTAGTAACTTTGATTAAAAAACTTATAACAAGGTGATTATACATGCACGACCTCTTTTGCGCTTTTGCGATTTGGCGCCTTTGCGTTGAATTTTTCATGTCAAAAAACCGAGAGGCTGCAAGTCCGCAACTTACCCCCCCAGGCATGTGTATGTAGAGTGAGATTCAACGCAAAGGCGCAAAATCTCAAAAAGCACAAAAAGCATGTATTAGGTGCCATTTTTTATATAAGAAAAGCTCTAGTCTTGCTTTTGGACAGATGTGTATATCAATTTTAATTTAGGCGTTTTTGTAAAACAACGCCGAAGAAGCCATCTTTTTTGCCTGGCTCTGGTATGGATTCAAAGGGTGTGCCTACGAGGTCTACCGGATAATGGGCAAGAAAGTGATCGAGCTGGTCGCGGTTTTCTTGTTTTAAGATGCTGCAGGTGGCGTATACTATGTGGCCGCCTGGCTTTACGTAGCTTAGGGCTTTTTCAAAAATGACGCGCTGGGTAGAAATAAGCCTTTCGACCATTTCGGTAGTAAACTTCCACTTCATGTCAGGATTGCGCCTTAAAGTGCCGGTTCCAGAGCAGGGAGCATCTACAAGCACCCAGGCACAGCTTTTTTTAAGTTTTTTAAGCTTAGCTTCATCTGATGCTGCTACTATTTGGGCATTTTGAATTCCTGCGCGGTTTAAGCGCTTTTTTGCTTCTAAAAGTGCATGCCAGCGAATGTCGTGCAAGTAGATTTGGCCCTTGCCGTGCATGTTAGGACTAAACGCAAGCGTTTTACCACCAGAGCCTGCACAAAAATCAAGCACCTGGTCATTTTGCTCTACATCTACAAGAAGTGCTACAAGCTGCGATGCTTCATCCTGGACTTCAAAAAGGCCCTCTTTAAACTCCGGAAGCGAAAAAAAGTTCACCTTTTTATGAAAGTAGATTGCATGGGGCGACTCTTCACCCCTTGAAACATCGTAGCCTGAGTTAATAAGCCTCATAAGCAAATCATCGCGAGTTATCTTGCTTACATTTACCCGAATACACGTAGGAGCAGGCTCTAGGCAGCTTGCAGCAATATACTTTGCCTTTTCTAATCCCCAAGTAGCAATAAGTAGATCTAAAAGCTCCTGTGGAAGGCTATATCGGATATGAAGAGGAATAGATTCATCCTCAAAAAAGCGCTTAGGATCGCCCTTTTGCAGCCACTCAATGCGCTTTTGCCAGCTATAAGGGGGCTGAATAAAGTGATCGCACAGGGCCTTATAGCGTATCAGGCGATATACCTCTTCACTAATATAGGCGCGATCTTTTGAGCCAAGGGCTTTACAGGCGCGAAAGTAGGTTGCCACATAAAAGTCTATTGGCCCCTTTTGCTGATCATAGCCTTCAAGAAGTAAAAGAAGGTGTTTTTGGCGAAAACGCTCAGATTGCAAAGACATAAAGAAGATTATATACAAAAAGCCCTTAATGCGCTAGGGTGCAAAAAAATGTTCAAAAAAAATATACATTGATGATATCCTAGCTATGATGACAAAAGATGAGCACTCTATACCTTTGTTTGCATTCTGCAAGGCTTTTGATAGAAGTCATATAAAAAGAATAGCCCTCGTACTTTTTTCGTATGTAGTAATAACGTTTGGTCAGGCCGCCTATTCGCCACTATGCGCACTCGTAGCAAGCACAGTAGGTTTTGCCATACTTTTTTATGAACTTACGAAATTTGAAGCAAAGGCACGCTTTTTATATGGCGCAAGCTTCTTCTTTCTCGTTCAGTGCGTGGAGCTATTTTGGTTTTCGTATCACCCTGTAGTGGCAGTACGAGGCACCTTTATTTTGCTCGCTGCTCTCATGGGGCTGCAGTTTGGGTTTTTATCGCTATTTATCACAAAACGCGTACTTTCATCGCGCATCATGTTTTTGCTAATACCGGCGATTTGGACCGTGCTTGAGTGGAGCCGCATCTACTGGTGCTCCGGATTTTATTTTGACCTTGTAGGCATGTCGCTAGCTGCAAATCTCATCACGCTGCAAACAGCTTCGCTATTTGGCGTGCTTGGCATGTCATTTATGGTGATGCTTACAAACGTTGCTATAGCAAGAGCCTATCTTGTATTCTCAAAAAGAGCAATTTTGCTTGCCGCTACTATAGCGACACTACCCTTTCTTTATGGCACCATTCACCTTAACATCCACACGCAAAAGATGAAGGAGTATGACGCGCTAAACCCTCCCATGAACGCACTTATTGTACATTCAAAAAAGGTGCCGGAAGAATTTAAGCCAAAACCAAGAGCTCGCATTACACCGCAACAAAGAGCCTTTACAGCATGGAAAGAACTAGTCACAGCCATCGCTCCCTTTTACAACAAAGAGCCTGTTGACCTCATACTCATGCCAGAAGGCGTTGTCCCCTATGGAAGCACAACCTTAATCTTTAACCCTATACAAATAAACTCGCTCTTTGAAGCAAGGCTTAACACCCCCTACCCACCAACTGAAGACGACCTTATCTCATCAGAAGACATTGCACAAACACTTGCCACGCTCTATAAATGCCCCTTAATTATTGGTTTAGAGGGCATAAAAAGAACCGCAAATAGAGATAGACCCATCTTTTACAACTCAGCATTTTTCTTTACAAGCGACCCCAAAATACCTGCTCAGCGCTATGATAAACAGGTGCTAGTGCCCATGGGCGAATATATCCCCTGCAACTTTGCCAAAGAGTGGGCAGCCAAGTATGGCATCTACGACTCATTTACTCCCGGAGACGGTGCAAAGCCATTTCAGTATAACTCACACAAGATTGGCGCTTCTATTTGCTATGAAGAAACTGTAGGCAGCCTTATGCGCCAAAATTCTGAAGAAGGTGCCACTCTCTTAGTAAACCTTACTGATGACTACTGGTTTCCCTATTCTACCCTAGCTGTACAGCATTTTGAACATGCTAGACCACGCACGGTAGAAAATGGCGTTCCCCTGCTTCGCTCCTGCAACTTTGGCCTTTCAGGAGCTGTTGACAGCCTTGGAAGAAATGTGATTATTAAAGAAGGCACCGATGAGCCCTCAGGCTTTATAGCAACCTTCTCAACCTATCACTACCCTACGCTCTATGGAAAGTATGGGGATCTACCTATCCTTCTTCTTTCATTTGCCCTTATTGGCCTCATGTGGCCCCTGAAGAAGCGATATAACTAAAAGCTCATGTAGCCACTTTTCATACTCATCTGATGACCAGCCGCGCTCTATAACGAACAAGCGGTACATATCGCGCCCAGTAAGCCCCCAAAGGATATCGCGGGCTTTTTCAAGTGTCATACCGTTTTTAACAATCTGCTCTTGGATCATCTTTTTGACGTATTCGCCCTGACGCTCATAGCGGCGCTTTTCTTTTGCCTGCTCTTGCTCCTTAAATTCCGGTGCAACGACGGTTGCAGCCTCCAAAATTTCCATAAGTTCGCGTTCGGCATCATAGATTTTGCGGGCAATTGACGCTGTTATGCCAAGGCGTTTTATAGGCGATGGCTCTTTCATAGACTCTTGCACAAGCTCTATAAACTGCTCTTGAGGTAACGCCTCATCAACTAAAGCTTCTAAAACCCCGGCTTTTGACTTAAAAACGGCATAAATCGTCGGCATAGATACGCCGGCGGCCTTTGCAAGGCTACTTATTGTCACCTGTTCAAACCCTTCCTTACGAAAGAGGTCCTTGGCCGTTTTGAGGATTCTCGCACGCGTTATAGCGGCCCCTGCCTCTCGGGATTCAGAGTTATAGACTCGTTTTTCTTGTTTCATTGGGTATATCTTGGTACATTCAATGCTAGATGTCAAGTTTTAGTAAATTGTATATCTAACAATTCTTTATTTATGGTATGCTCTTTTCTTTTAATCATTTAAATGAAGAGTTTCATGACATTTCAAGAGCTAAACTTACACGAAAACATCCTTAAAGCAATCAGCGATGCTGGGTACGAAGCACCAACACCGATACAGGCCCAAGCTATACCGCAGATTTTAGCTGGACTCGACCTACGCGCTTCTGCGCAAACAGGTACTGGTAAAACAGCGGCATTTATATTGCCTGCCCTACATAAGCTTGCACAGCCTTGCGATTTACCACCAAAAGGTCCACGAGTCCTTATCCTTGTGCCAACACGTGAGCTTGCTATGCAGGTTGCAAAAGAAGCCGAACGCTATAGCAAATACCTAAACAGAACAAAAACAGTCTGTATCTATGGCGGCGAGCCTTATCCGATCCAAAATAGACAGCTATCTCGTCCGTACGAAATACTAGTTGCAACTCCCGGACGACTTATCGATCATATGCAGCGAGGCCGCATCAACTTTTCTCGTCTTGAGCTCTTTATTTTGGACGAAGCAGACCGCATGCTCGATATGGGCTTTATTGAACCTGTAGAAAAAATTGCAAAAGCATTGCCCAAAACGCGACAGACGCTGATGTTTTCTGCAACCCTGCAAGGGGCTGTAATGAACCTATCAAAGCGCTTGCTTACAAACCCTGTAGAGATCCGCATTGCAGAAGTACAAGCAAGACACGAAAACATCGAACAAAAACTTCTACATGTAGATGATCTTAACCACAAGCATCGCCTGCTTGATCACCTCCTTAATACCCCCGACATTAACCAGGCTATCATCTTTACAAGTACAAAGCGCTATGCGGGCGAGCTTGAAGATAGACTTCTTTCAACAGGCTTTAAGGCTGCAGCCTTACATGGCGATATGAGCCAGCGAGCAAGAACAAGAACTCTAAAGCAGCTTCGCGAAGGTAAAATCAATATTCTTATTGCGACGGATGTTGCATCTCGCGGCATTGACGTGCAGAGCATCAGCCACGTTATTAACTTTGACCTGCCAAACTGTGCTGAAGACTACGTGCACCGCATCGGCCGTACGGGAAGAGCGGGCTCTAAAGGCATTGCCTTCTCATTTGCTTCACTTAAAGATAGAGACTCTCTTCGCCGCATCGAAGAATTTACCGGCCAAAAAATTCCTGCACACCAAATTGCCGGTATGGAGCCTAAACTTAAGGCCGCTGCAAAGCCCGTACAATGGAAATTTAAGTCAAAACGTAGACCCGTAAGTCGCTAGTAATTGACAAATCCTTCTACTTTAATATATAATATATTTTAGACAAGGAGTAGCTATCTATGTCGAGCGTAACTGTAACAAGCGTGAACCTCGAAAACGGGCTTTTTGAAGTTCCTGATCCTGAAAAGGTTAAGGAACTTAAGTGCTGCAACGATGCCAAAATTGACCATGTGCCTGCCGGAATCGAAAAGCTCACTCACCTGCAGTACCTCAACCTCTCCAATACGGGCATCGCTTCGATCCCTGATAGCATTGCCGAGCTTCGTGAGCTAAAAATACTGGATCTAAGAGGCACCCCCATCACCCACCTCCCAAAAGCTCTGTTACAAAGCGATCACCCTATCACAATCCTGCTTCTTGGCTGCAACAAGGTCATTACCTCTAACTTTAGTCATAAAAGCCGCAATGTTACCCTAGTTTTCCCTCAATAGCCCGTTGTGTAAAAGAATAATTTTATGCTACTCTAAAATTAGAGGGGGAAGGGTCAGATGGATAGCCTACACTCAGAGAGTCGCGAGTATATTTCTGTTGGGCAAGAGCGCTACCAATTTGACTCAAAAACCGGCAACCTTCACATGCCCGATGGCAGAAAAATAGCTATCACAAAAGGTGGCAAACCCGTCCAAAACATCGCCCAAGTTCAAGAAATTGTCCACAAAGTTGCCAAAAGCCTCACAAATGTACAGGTCACAGAAATTCAGGTACGTGATCAAGATCACATTACCGAACAAGAGATCACACTCATTTTTGCTGATCACTCTCAAAAAACCGCAGCATCAAGCGCTTTGGATTGCGAGGTAGAAAAGCATGCCCAAGAGTTTGGCAATAAAGCCGCAAACCTCATGGTGCTTGACCGCATTGTATCTTCAGTTTCAAGCCCCACATTTCAGACTAAAGTCCCCCCAATTTTGCCTCTATCACACGCGCAAATTTATGCGCATATCCAGCAGCATTATCCAGATTTTGATAAAGACTGGGAGCGATTTACCCTTCTACAAGGAAAAGAAGAAGGGCTACAAGTTCTTGAAGACATTCGCAATACCATACGCACCCTATTTCAAGAACACCCTATACAGGTAGACCTCTCAACACTCGGTGAAGGCCCGCTTATGGTACGCAGCACCGGCCGTGAAGACACTAAAGAAGGCGCTATGGCAGGTGCCAATGAGTCTATTGCTGGCGTTGCTAGTGATCCACAAGAGGTATCAGCCGCAATAGGATCTGTTGTTGCCTCATACCTCTCAGAAGCTTCGATGATGCAAAAACTAATCGCCGGCATGAACATTGAAGAAAAGCCCTTTATGCCAGTTCTGCTTCAGGTCATGGTTGGAGAAAAGCCAAATACTCCCATTCCGGCCGAAGGACTTATGGTAGCAGGAGTTAGCTACACCAAAGAGATGGCCGGTGAAACCAAGGAGCTAACCGTTGTCGAAGCTGCCTTTGGGCATAATGAGGGTGTCGTAAATGCGCTTATACCTACAGACACCTACTATATCTACCCCGATCATCCAACCCATCAGATCATTGCACAAAAGCCCGATAGACTCATTGCAAATGATGCCTCTATGGGCGACTCGCGCTTTGAGCGCTCTTCAAACCCCGCCGCATTAGCTAAAAAGCCTGCCCTATCTCCCGAACAGCTGCAGCATATGCGTAAAGTCAGTAAAGCCATTCACGATGCCTATGGACAGCCCATGGATATCGAATGGGTGTATGATCCCACAAACAAATCATTCTATGTAGTGCAGGCAAGACCTCTTGTGCAGCGCTTTAGAGCAGAACCCGGTGTGGTAAACCAAGAGCGCCTATCACAAGTAGCTAAAGGACGCATGATTGTCCATAGAGGTGGAGAGCCAGTGATCCTCACAGACGCCTCTCAGCTTATACAGCGACGAAACCTAGACGCAGCGCTAAAAGAGTTTTTAAAGCCAGAAGTAAGAGGACAAATCCGTGCAGTAGTTGTAGAAGAGATGGGAAGCGCTCTATCTCATGCTGCCTGCGTCTTTCGTGAAAATGGAATTCCTGTACTTGTAGCATCCGGCATAGACGCTGGAGCCTTTAGGACAAAAGGCACCGTTGCCGTGTTAGATAGCCAGCAAGCTCTCATTGGCACCATACAAAGTGAATCATTTGCCGGTAAAGAAGCTGCCGAGGTAAAAACTACCCTTCTAGAAGATAACACGCTAAAACCAGGCTGGCATAAACACCCTATAGGCCCTGATGAATCACTCCAAGATTATGGACTCTCAGCTGAAGACTATGGACGCCTTGGCCATCTACTTGTCACCGATGTTTCCGTAGGCGATATCAACCTCACAAATCTATTTGCAAAACTATCCTCAGAAAATCCCCAAGAAGTAAAAGAGGCTGCAAGGCTTATTGTGACGCGCATCGCGGTGACAGTAAAAAACCTACACACATCTGAAACAGGCCTTGCTGATAGCGGAAAACGCCTTTTAAGTAATGCACTTGTGATACTTGAAACGATGCTTCAAACAGAAGATCGCATGCAGCTACTACACGCTGCAAGACGACTTGAAGCCCTATGCTACCAAGAAAGCTCCTGTCGCATCTTAGAATGTGAATCCATCAGAACTTTACTTGTTTCACGAAAGGCAGTAATGGGATTTGATAGAACACCACTCCAGCTTGATGCAAGCGATAAAACCATCCTTACATTCCTTAAGCATGCTACCCTCTCCAAAGTTTCAGACGAAGCCACGGTAAAAGCGCTCCAAGAACCTATGACTGACCAAGAAGTTGATGCCTGCGTCCTTGTCTTTAGGTCTATAAAACCGCTCTTACTAGATGAGGCCTCTAAAGCGCGGTGGGAAGAGCTTACAACAAAATTAGTAGCATCACGTTCACGGATTGCCAATCAGCTTCTTATCGATCTTATTACGCAAGTTGAAAAGGCAGGAATTCTAACTGAGTGGCTCAATCTTGTTGTGGCAGAGTCCCCTGTCGATATGGGAAGCTCCTTAGGGCTTATTGTACAGTGGCGAGATCAGTGGAGAAGCATAAGACCTATCATGAATGAAGTTGTTCAGCTAAAGAAAAACCTCACTCAGCTTGAATCTGCAGGAGCTGCTTGGAAGAACCCAAGGGCATTTGATGCCCTTTGGCATCAGATGCAAAGCGACGTTGTTGCTCCACTTAAGACGCAAATAGCAGCCCTTGTAGGCAGCAAAGAACAAAATAAACTTCTACAAGCCGCGCTGCACAGGGTTATTATTGATGGAGTTGAAGCACTTGATCATAGCATCAAGTTTGCAAGAAGCGATACACAAGAAGCCGTAGAACCAAAGGTAGAACGATTTAGCACCATGCTAGAAACATACCTTGAGCTTATGCTACAGCTATTTGACGCTATTCCTGAAGAGAATTTTAGCACATGGACAGCAGGAATTTGCACAGCAAATCCAAGGCTTGGAGGAAGCGCAAGCTATCGTCAATTAATGAGAGAAACAATCACAAGTACGTTTGAGAAAATAAGGCTCATACGAACCGCCGCACAAGTTGAACCAAGCGCTAGTGCCAATGTCATGGCACAATGCGTAAATAGCGGTGCACTCTTTTCACTAAACTTTTTCCCTGATGAGACAACTCTTGAAGACATGTTCACATTATGTCACCAGAATATGCTAGCGGCTCTTGACTGCTTTCGTCCGGCCTACAACACACGCCTATTTCCAGATAGCCTAAATGAGGTGCTGTCCTCGATAGAAAGCATTGATGAGCCCATTATATACGGCCAGGCGCATCTATCCTTGCATCCCTCTATGACTTGCCAAACAGTTCGCTATCCCATCGTGACAACGGTATACAACCTACCAATTAAGTACCATAGCGGCAAAATCACCATAGAGCATAATCTTATCAGAGGCACTACCACTTTAAAATTTGATGTCTACGGCCATAATATGAATGATCGTATGGATCTTATAGCCCTTCTTCTTGCCTCTCGTAGCTGGAATGATGGTCTACAAATGACATCTATCCCCATGTACGACGAGGGCACAAAACAGCTTTCTTGCACACTTGAATGCTCTAAAGATATTAAAAAAGTAAGCACGCTTATACTTGATGCTGCAGTCGCTACCCTTGCGGGCAATTTTGGCACTGTTCCAGTCCTTTATCCCGATGCTCTTCTTACGCAAAATCCACAGGTACTTAGTGTTCCTATACGCAATCCAGGACAGCTTAGGCAGCTTCTGTCGTCGTCCACAAGGGGCAACATCTATGTTTGGGACCTTGTTAAACAAGTATTTGCTAGAGGGGATAAAATACCTGTAGAGGATGTGTGCGCCCTGCTACATGAGGTCGGCGTTCATGTACAAGCAAATACCCACCAAGAACTTTTTGCAAATCTAAGCGCGCTATTTATGCATGAGCTTACCACCAACAAAGACGATAAACAGGTTGCAATAGGCTCTTATGGCCACAAAGTTCCGGTTGACCCTGTCAAACGGCTAATTATCACCGAGGCTAAACTTAACACTACGTTCATTCATTTGTTCTGGAATAAGATTTCTCAAGAGGATTTTTCTCTATTTCTATCTGGGGGACCGGGCGAAATTGAAGGCAGTGGCTTGTATCCTGACTTATGTGCAGCATATGCAGAATATCTTGCCACGAGTCAACAAGAAGACTTACTCTTTACATTTATTAATTACCTTGTAGAGCAGGGGCAATTTGCAAGCCTTCTCTGCATTCAAGAAAGAGTCGATAGGCCAACCCCTCAAATGGGCAAGGTCCCTGCAGGCTTTGCAGAACCAGTAGAAGTGTATAATGACGATTCTGGCACTGATTACGAAGAAGACTCCCCTGCAGCATGGGATGAGGAAAAGGTGGAAAAAGCCCCCACAATCGATTCGACTCCAAAACCCCTCGAGCCTTATCAGCGAATTGACAATGCACTTGGAAGACACCTCATAGCCGGCAGACGTGCGACAGAAAGCGAGATGAGCGACGAGCGAAGCCACCCTGTTGACATTCACTCTTTGCAACCCGGCCAGTGGATTCTTATCCCAAGCAGAACTAGAGACGGAGGCTACATCAAAGGCCTCTACAAACTCGCCGAGGTCCAAAGTGTGACTCAAGACCCATTCACGGTCATCATCAAAAAAAGCGGCGACAAACTAAAACCCCTCGAATCCCAAGAATACCTTAAAGCTCTTGTTTTATAGGTGTTGCGATACTTTATTTGTTAGTCGCAAGGGAGAGAAAAATATCTGATGGCAGCGACCATTTGGGGTGGTGGCCAGTCGCTTAGGCCAAAGACGGCTTTATGAAGGTCGCGCTTTGCCCAGCAAAGTGCCAGGACTAGGAAGAGAAAGAGCGCTAAAAGGCATGCAATGACTCTTGCTATAAGCTCTACTTTACCGGTCATAGGTCAATTTCCCTGCTTTCTTGACTCATTATCATATATATAATTTTAATTTAACAAAAATCCGTTCGGCGTGCATAGTGAAAAAAGGGAATGAGGGCCTTGAAATGCACGCGCTATCAAAAGAAGAACTTCAGCTGATCGACGCCTACTGGCGAGCGGCAAATTACCTTTCTGTGGGGCAGATCTATTTGATGGATAATCCCCTGCTAAGACGTCCGCTTGCGCTTAGTGACGTAAAGTCACGCCTTTTAGGCCACTGGGGCACAACTCCGGGGCTTAACTTTATCTACGTGCACCTTAACCGCCTTATAAAAAAATACAACCTCGACATGATCTTTTTGACAGGTCCTGGCCATGGAGGCCCGGCCCTTGTTGCTAATACCTATCTTGAGGGTAGCTACAGCGAGTTTTATCTCAATATTTCGCAAGATATCGAAGGCATGAAACGCCTATTTAAGCAATTTTCGTTTCCGGGCGGTATCCCAAGCCACGTTGCGGCAGAAACCCCGGGCTCTATCAACGAAGGTGGCGAGCTTGGCTATGTCCTTGCCCACGCCTATGGGGCAGTGCTTGATAACCCCTCCCTTATAGCCTGTGCTGTCGTTGGAGATGGCGAAGCAGAAACAGGCCCACTTGCTGCAAGCTGGCACTCAAACAAGTTTCTTAACCCCATACACGATGGAGCCGTACTACCAATCTTGCACCTTAATGGCTATAAGATCGCAAATCCTGCCTTTTTAGCTCGTATACCACATGAAGAGCTAGAAAGTCTCTTGCGCGGCTATGGCTATAACCCCCATTTTGTTGCAGGACATGATCCTGAAACCATGCACCAGCTTGCAGCAGAGACGCTAGAAGCAATAGTACTAGAACTAAAGGCAATACAAACCCGAGCAAGAAGTGCCAACGACCCAACAAGACCCCTTTGGCCCATGCTTGTTCTACAAACTCCAAAAGGGTGGACAGGCCCAAAAGAGGTAGATGGCAAAAAGACAGAAGACTTTTGGCGCTCTCACCAAGTGCCTCTAAGCGAACTTGCTACAAACAAAGCGCATCTTAAAATGCTTGAAAAGTGGCTCAAAAGCTATAGGCCAGAAGAACTTTTTACAGAAAATGGTCACCTTATCCCGGAACTATCTAGTCTTCCTCCAAAAGGCTTGAGGCGCATGGGCGCAAACCCTCATGCAAATGGAGGCTTGCTGCTACGAGACCTTCGCCTACCAGATTTTTGTGACTATGCCGTGGAGGTAAAACAACCTGGCACTACCATTGCAGAAGCTACAAAGGTCATGGGCTATTTTTTGCGCGACGTGATGAAAAGCAATGAAATAAACAAAAATTTTAGGGTCATGGGACCAGATGAAACGGCATCAAATAGACTAGATGCTCTTTTTGAAGTAACAAACCGCCAGTTTTTAGGCACGATATATCCTGAAGACACTAACCTTGCTCCATATGGGCGAGTACTCGAAGTACTGAGCGAACATCTATGCCAAGGATGGCTTGAAGGCTATCTTCTCACAGGAAGGCACGGTCTCTTTTCATGCTACGAAGCCTTTATTCATATTGTAGACTCTATGTTTAACCAGCATGCCAAATGGCTAAAGGTAACTCGGAACATCCCCTGGAGAGCACCTATCAGCTCGCTAAACTATCTCCTTACCTCTCACGTATGGCGTCAAGACCACAACGGCTTTTCACATCAAGACCCAGGCTTCATCGACCACGTCGTAAACAAAAAGGCAGATGTCGTACGCGTCTACTTGCCGCCTGATGCCAACTGCTTGCTTTCTGTAACAGACCACTGCCTGAAAAGCCGCAACTACATAAACGTCATCGTTGCAGGCAAACAGCCGGCCCTACAGTACCTAAACATGGATGATGCCATCAAACACTGCTCTAAAGGTATAGGCATATGGAAATGGGCAAGTAACGACTTTGGCTCTGAACCTGATGTTGTTATGGCCTGCTGTGGCGATGTTCCAACGCTTGAGACACTTGCCGCAATCGATCTTTTACGCCAGCACATCCCAACACTTAAAATCCGCATGATAAACGTTGTAGACCTCATGACGTTGCAGCCTACTTCAGAACACCCTCATGGATTATCTGACCGTGAATTTGACGATCTATTTACTCAGGATAAACCCATCATCTTTGCCTTTCACGGCTATCCGTGGCTGATTCATCGCCTAACGTATCGACGCACTAACCACAAAAACCTACACGTACGAGGCTATAAAGAAGAAGGCACAACAACAACACCCTTTGACATGGTAGTGCTTAATGACCTAGACCGCTTTCACCTTGCGCTTGATGTTGTAGTACGCACACCAAAACTAGAACCCCTACACGCTTATATTAGGCAGATGATAGAAGGCAAGCTAATAGACCATAAGCGCTATATCAATACTCACGGCGAAGATATGCCGGAAATTCAGGGTTGGAAATGGCCATATTAGCAATAAATGCCGGAAGCTCAAGTTTTAAATGTTCGGTTTTTACATCCAATCTTCAACAGATTGCATATAACAACTGTAAAACACTTCAAGAACTGGTCAGCTACTTTAAGACAATCAAATCACCTCTATGCATAGGCCACCGCGTGGTACATGGCGGAGGGCATTATAGGGAACCGACCCTCATCACACCTGAAGTGATAGATAACCTACAAACCCTTGCCGAACTTGCCCCCCTCCATAACGGACCAAGTATACAGGTAATACAAGCGGCTCGCGAGTTTTTTGGAGAGAGCATCCCCCAAGTAGCAGTCTTTGATACGGCCTTTTTCAAAAACATGCCAAAAGAAAGCCGCTACTACGCTATTCCTTGGGATCTTGCTGAGCGATATGAGATAGAGCGTTTTGGCTTTCACGGCATCTCTCATAGCTACTTATGGGATAGCTACGTGGCAAAGACCGGCAAAAAAGATGCCAAAATACTATCGCTACATCTTGGAGCCGGATGTTCTATATGCGCAACAAAGGCTGGCATTGCCCAAGACACTTCCATGGGCTTTACACCTAATGAAGGTCTTATCATGGCTACGCGATCAGGCGACATAAACCCTGAAGTCATCCACTTCCTCGCAAAAAAAGAGGATAAGACAGTGGATGAGGTGCTTGGAATGCTCAATTTTCAGTCAGGGCTTTTGGGACTTTCTGGAGAATCTAGCGACATGCAAACGCTACTAACTCTCTATAACACCCACGAGCGCTCAAGGCTTGCTATAGATTTTTTCATCTACCGCATTGTCAAGTACATTGGAGCCTACATCGCTATACTTGGCGGCATAGACGCCATCATCTTTAGCGGCGGCATCGGCGAAAACTCACCCCAAATACGCCAAATGATTCTAGATAAGCTCCACGTTTTTGGTGATATTGAAGTTTTTGTTATACCAACAAATGAAAACCTCTCTATCGCGAAAGCCGCGATTTCAGTTGCAGAATAGGATTGGAGCTATTTACACTGACACGTAGATTCAACCCACAAGGAGGATTCTATGAGCAGTGTGTCACTTGAGAGAAGCACCCCCCCAACACCAATGGAAGCACAAGATGAATGTTGCATCTGTACGGATTACTTAGGAAGGGACATTACACTCCTAAGGACTCTTCCTTGTAATCATATCCTCCATATAAAATGCGCAAAAGCTCTTGCACAGTGGCAAGAAAAATGCCCCCTTTGTCGCGCTCCAGCCGCTGCCCACATCCTTGATTCACAGATAAAACTTCCGCCTCAGGATGATGATGACCGGGCTATCCTTACCCAATCACTCTTTGCTGATCCGATAGAAGAAGAGGAAGAAGATCTAGAAGTTTTTGATGATGATCAGCCAATTGCAGATGCTCCCTTAGCATATGTACGAGCTGATTTAGAGGTAGAGTGCATCGGCCCCGATGAGAATCTTGATGCGCTCATTAAAATTCGCGCACCACGCACGGAACATGCAGACAATCAACAGACATCAATGGACGTTTTGGTTGTCGCCGATGTTTCAGAAAGCATGAACTACGATGGCAAAATAGGGCAGGTAAAGCAAACGCTTGCGTGGCTGACAGATGAACTTCAACCCCATCAACGTCTTTCTTTAATAACCTTTAATGGCCATGCAAGGCGCATCACCCCCTTCACACCTATGAACGCTGAAGGAAAACGAATACAAAACCAAGCACTTCACTCTCTTCAAGTAGGTGGAAATACAGATATTGGCAAAGCTCTCCAAATTGCCGATAGAGTGCTTACAGATAGACACGAGCCAAATCCTGTCTCGCTAGTTATCCTCCTAACAGATGGTCAAGATGCTAACGCTTACGAAAGCACAAGAGATTCAATTGCCTCAATAAAACAAAAAGCGCACATGTGCTTTTTGGGCCTTGGTCAGCAACATGATGCTAGGCTATTATCAGAACTTCAGCAACGCTCAAACGGCACCTTTGTCTATTGCCCAGATGCCCAAACAATCCCACAAACAGCTGGCGGCTTTATAGGCGCAGCTCGTAAGGCAGCCGCTCTTAACGTGGAGATGGTTATTCAACCGGGCCACGAGATGGTGCGCTTTCCCCTATTTACAGAAGAGCAAGAACACTGCAGCCTCATCCGCCTAGAGCAACCTGTAACAGTTCAAGTACGCTATAAACAGCCAGGAAGCAACCAAGAAAAGGTCGTAGAATATCAAAGCATTAAAAAGGCGGTATCGCAAGAAGATCGCATACTCATAAACTCCCACAAAAATCGCGAACTTGTACGCGTTGCCTTGCAAGTTGCAGCCACACCTGATGATGAATCTCGTAGAGCGCTTGAAGATGTGCTTGCTCAGCTTAAAGCATCCATCAGCAAAGACACACCAATCACAGTAGCGCTTATTGCCGACTGCGAAAAAGCCCTTGCTGCGATGGATGCACCAGACTTTGAACAAGGAGGCTCGCAAATTATTCATGCAGCCCTTTCAAATGCCCTTTCCCAGTCAGCACTACGGGCCGACAGCGTCTTTGCAACGCCAAACGCTCGTCACGCAAGCCAAAGCGCTCAAGCTGCTGTTCAACGAGTAAACCAGAATGTACACGCACGTCGAATCCTGTGGGAGTAATCTATGAACTATTTTTATACTGTTTTTCTCGCTATAGGTATATATGCTCAAGTTGAGGGCACATGTATGCAGTATGCAACAAAGTCAGACTCTATTAGTTCACAAGGCTTGATCGCTTCAACGGATGAGCGCGCTATCCTCATCCACGACTCTACCTATCCACCGCTTCTTCATAAGCTTGAATATGGGCCAGACTATAGCCTTGGGGTCAATATGGACCGCGGAGGTTTTGGTATACGCGATGATAATACTATCTATGCCTGCCTGTTTGACGGCACAAGTGGTGGCGGCCTTGATAGTGCCTATGCGGCACAAGATTTTACTGACGAGATGATTAGGCAGCTTGGCAATAGCCATATTCCAATATCGGAAGATAGCGACCAAGCTAGAAGGCTTGTGACAGAGCTTTTAGTGCGCTCATCTCTTGCAAAGCCTAGTCGTCCCTCTATGTATGGAGATGCAACATGCATCTTTGTAGACATAGCACCTCTTAGCCAAAAAGGCCTTTATATGCTAAATGGGGGCGCTCTTGGCGACTCCGGCATCATCCACATAGACTCTACAAGCAAAAGGGCCCACCTTTTTGAAACTATACTAAAGGATGATCGCACAAATACCGCTGACACGGGCGGCTGCTTGACAAGGCGCGGCATGATCTACCGCCCGGACAATATATGCGTACTTTCTACCCAAGTTGCAGCTAAGGACTTTGTTGTACTTGCTAGCGATGGCCTTTTAGACAATCTATCAAGAGACGAAGAAGATGACGTCTTATCACTCATCGTCAATTCCCCTTTCTTTGATACGCTCTCAACGCTTGAATTTTCCCAAAAACCAAGTGCTTATGAGCTTGAAGAGTTTCTTAAACCCTATGAAGGTGACAACAGCCTTACTGCCAAAAAAATTGTAATAAGGCTCAACAACTACCTCAGAATGCTTACTGCCAAGAAAAAGGCCGCCCAGGATGCTCTTTTACAAGAGTGGGAAAAAGCAGCGCTTGCCCAAGACAGCTATAAATTACAGGAGCTTGGCCGCCGCTTTAGGCAAAATGAAGTCAGCTTTGCCGGCAAGTGCGACGACTGCCTCCTCATTGCTTTTGAGATCTAAAGCAGCTTACAAGATGGTCATTTACAAGGCCTACAGCCTGCATATAGGCATACATAATAGTAGGTCCTACAAAGGTAAAGCCACGTTTTTTTAGATCTTTGGATAGTGCCTTTGACTCTTTAGTTTCGCAAGGCACATCTTGTAGGCTATGCCAGTGATTGCGGATAGGCTTACCATTCACAAATTGCCAAACATAGGCATCAAAGCTGCCAAATTCTTCCTGAATTGCCAAAAATCGCTTTGCATTTTCGACAGCAGACTCTACTTTCAGCCTATTTCGGATGATGCCGGGATTTAAAAGAAGCTCTTCAATCTTCTTTTGGTCATAGCCTGCCACTTTTGCGGGATCAAAGTTGCTAAAGGCCTCTTTATAGCCCTCTCGGCGCTTGAGAACATGTATCCAGCTAAGGCCCGCTTGCGCTGCCTCTAAAACTAAAAACTCAAAGTGCACGCTATCAGAGTGCACCGGTACACCCCACTCGTTATCGTGGTACTCTTCATACAGGGCATTTCCAGGAGTTGCCCATGGACATCTTGTTTTCATAATAGACCTTTAATTCGTTGCTATGATACAATGTTCTTATTTAAAAAGTATAGGTACGCGCCTTCACTGATGCTCCCATTATCCAAATCAAAAACCTGTCGAAGCTCTACTACTCTTCTGGCAAGAAGGTAGAGGCACTTCACGACATAAACCTCACCATCCAAAAGGGTGATATCTTTGGCATCATCGGCCAAAGTGGCGCAGGAAAGTCTACACTCATTCGCTGCCTTTCTACCATCGAAAAGCCCTCTTCTGGCGATATTATCCTCAATGGCTGTAATACAGTCCAGATGCCAAGTAAAGAACTTCGCTGCTGCAGACGAAAGTTTGGGATGATCTTTCAGCACTTTAACCTGCTCTCAAGTAGAACCGTTGCTGAAAATATCTCATATCCTCTAGAGATCCATGGATTTTCGCCTCAAGAGCGCCAAGAGCGCATCAACGAAATGCTGCATCTTGTAGATCTTGAACAAAAACGTGACGTCTACCCTGCCCAGCTAAGTGGCGGCCAAAAACAGCGCGTGGGTATTGCTAGAGCGCTAGCATCGCATCCTGATGTACTCCTTTGCGACGAGGCAACAAGTGCCTTAGACCCCAAAACTACGCGAGACATTCTAGCTCTTTTACGAAAGCTCAACCGCACGCTAGGCTTGACGATAGTGCTTATTACGCACGAGATGGACGTTGTCAAGCAGCTCTGCAACAAGGTAGCTGTCGTCCACAAGGGAAAAATTGTTGAGTCCGGAGACCTTGTAGACATCTTTGCAACGCCTCAACACGCTACTACAAAGCAATTTTTGCAGCATACAACGCACGATCTGCCAAAAAACATGAAGGCAAATGGCGTACTTTTAAAGCTTAGCTACAAAAGCGATGAAGCAAGTAAGCCGCATATATCCAAAATTATCAAAACCTTTGATGTGGATGTCAACATACTCTACGGCTGGCTAGACTCTCTTCAGGGAGTACTTATCGGCAACCTTATGCTCGACATCACCGGCAGCCAAGAGAACATCAAAAAGTCTCTTGCCTACCTCTCCGAGCATCACATTCAGTATGAGGTGCTATGATGGAAGATAAACTCGCTTTAGCAATACAGATTTTACCTATCGAATGCCTAAACACCATAATTATGGTTGTAGCATCAGCGTTCTTTGCATGCCTCTTTGGCTTGCCCTTAGGGGTGCTTTTGACCATCACGTCAAAAGGTCACCTTAAAGATACGCCATGGCTCTATAAGACCCTTGACACTCTCGTCAACATAGGTAGATCATTTCCTTTTGCTATCTTGATTGTAGCAATCATTCCTTTCACCCGCTTTATTGTAGGCACAAGTTTAGGAACAGCAGCCTCTATAGTGCCCCTTGCAATAGCTGCAATACCCCTCATTGCGCGCCTTGTAGAAAGCTCCCTTAAAGAAACCAACAAGGAAATTATTGAAGCTGCACGGGTAATGGGCTCTTCGACATGGCAGATCATCACCAAGGTACTTTTAGTAGAACAGACCCCAGCCCTTATTCAGGGCCTTACCCTAACGCTCATCAACCTCATAGGCTATAGTGCTATGGCAGGCATGGTGGGAGGCGGCGGCCTTGGCAAAGTGGCTATCCAATATGGCTACAACCGCTTTGACCTCTTTATGATGTCTGCAACAGTGATTTTAATGATCCTGCTCGTACAGCTGACTCAATGGGGCGGTAATCTACTAGCCACAAACATCTATAAAAAAAGAGGAATCTACGAACGATGAAACAAGCACTCTTCTTTTGCATACTTTTACTTGCTGCAAGCTGCTCTAAAAATGAACATACGCTAAAAGTAGCAGCTACAACAGTCCCTCATGGCGAGCTTTTGAGCTATGTAGAGCCTGATCTACTTAAAGAGGGTATACAACTCGAAATTGTCACTGTCGATGACTATAATATCCCCAATAGAGCTTTAGCCGATGGCGAAGTTGATGCCAACTTCTTTCAGCATGCTCCTTACCTAGCGTCGCAAAAAGAGATGTTTCACTACCCTATAAAGAGTTTAGTGGCGGTACATATTGAACCAATGGGCGTCTATTCAAAGAAGATAAAGGACATCCACGACCTAAAAGAAAAGGCCATTATCTCTCTTCCTAATGACCCTACAAATGAATCTCGAGCCCTTGCTCTGTTGCATCATGCAGGCATCATCCAAATGGACGATCCAAATAACCTGCACGCTACAGTGCTCAACATCACGTCAAACCCCAAAAACATCACCTTTGTTGAGATGGACTCTGCAATGCTACCGCGCACTTTGCAAGATGTTGATGCAAGCATTATCCCCACAAACTTTGCGCTACAAGCAGATCTAAAGCCGCTTGTTGATGCACTCATCCGCGAAGACAGCACCTCAAACTTTGCCAACGTAATAGCCATCCGCGAGGGCGATGAAAACCGAAAAGAGCTTATAGCCTTAAAGCAGGCTATGACTTCAGAAAAGATGAGAAAGCATATTCTCGATAAATATAAAGGAGCCATAATTCCGGCATTTTAAGCATGAAGAGAATACTTTTTTTTCTAGCGCTGCTCTACGCACCTTACGTAATGTGTTCTGATAAAACAGTGCTCGTGGCTATTTTAGCGCGCAATAAAGAGCATGTTTTACCCCGCTTTTTGCAGTGCCTTGAAAACCAAGACTACCCCAAAAAGCTCATCACCATATACATCAAAACTGACAACAACCAAGACAATACAAAAGCCCTGCTAGAAGCATGGACAGCAGCCAATAAGCCCTATTATAAAGAGATCATCTTTGATGAGGAGCCGACTGCCAAGGCAATTGTAGATAGCGACCCACACGCATGGAGCCCCCTACGCTTTAAAACCCTTGCCCTCATACGCAATAAAAGCCTAAAAAAAGCCCAAGAAACTGGCTCTGACTACTACTTTGTTGCAGACTGTGACAACTTCATAGCCCGCTACACCCTTTCAGACCTTGTTGCAAAAGATAAGCCCATTATCGCACCCTACTTACGCTCCATTCCGGAGCCCTATGACCTCTACTCTAACTTTTTCTATGCCTGCGAACCAAATGGCTACTATATGGACCACCCAAACCACATACCCATTCTTAAGCGCACCCTTGTGGGCACATTTAAAGTAGACCTTGTGCACTGCACCTATCTTATAAACAGTAAACACCTTGACAAGCTGAGCTACATTGATGGCACTGACGACTATGAGTTTATCATCTTTTCACGCCTAGCAAGAAAACATGGCATCGACCAGTATATCACGAATGAAAAGGAATACGGCGTACAAATTCACTTCAACCACAACGTCTCCCTCCAAGAAGAAAAAAGCCGCCTCGAAGCAATCCTAACCATGCCCTAAACATTGCCGGAGCGACCGCCGTCGATGCGAAAGTTGGAACCAGAGTCCGGCCCCTATTTTCAAATTTTCGAATGCCCGAATGCCAGGCCTGACCCCGCTTTACTTCTAGTATTTATCCTTCGCGCCGTAAAACCCGGTCATTTATGGCCGGGATGTAAGGCGCGTCTTTTTTAGTGATTTGGGCTAGATTGTGACTGGATATACTCTTTCACAATCGCAAGAGGTGCCCCTCCACAAGTGCCTGAAAAATAACTTGGAGACCAAAGACTTTCTCCCCAAAGTGCATTTCTAATCGATGGGTAATTTTTTTTCCTGATTAACCTAGAAGACACGCCCTTCAAACTGTTTACGAGTTTGGATACAGCGACTTTAGGCGGATAATTCACTAATAGATGAACATGATCATTCTCACCATCACATTCGACTAATTCAGCACCAAAATCACTACACACGTCGGCAAAGACCTCTTGGAGAGATAGTTGGTGAGAGAAGTTACTGTATAACGCCGAGATCCAGTCTTTATTCTTGACAGGGTTATCGAGCAAAATCTTACCTATAGATTTGATTCGCTTTATGCCTTTTACATGATTGCAGGCGACTGCATACCTGTTCATTTCAGAAAATTTTTTGTTTTCTAAGGTTAGTTCAAATGCAGGGAGTTCTCCTAAGGGTTCAAAGACATCTGTACGGGTTTTATTCCATAAATACTGAACTGTAAAGGTCGTACTGCGTGTATTTGGATTGGTTACTTTGGGTTCTTTCAAAAACCATTGATTGAGAAGCAGTGCATCAAAATAGTGGCGTGAGCCATCTGGATCAGTGATAATCGCAAGAGCAAACTGTCGACCTTCTTTTGTAGCTTTTGTTATTAAACTTGCAATAGCTTTGCCAGATATACTGCAGCGCTTATTAAGAATCCCATCAATTGCCATAAACAACTCCGTCTAGTTGGTCAGTATATTCAAGACTAAGATTTTTTATGTTATAAATAAGATAAATATGAGGTTTTACGACTGTACCCCCCCCGGGGCAAGGCCTGAGTCGCCTCAATTTTCGCCGGTAGTACAAAAGGGGCCCTTTTCAATCTGAAATTTTTACGATATCAATAAATGGATTAAAAATTCCAGTTTGATGCCCTGTAGTTTCGGTTGCAACTAAACAAATCTCTGTAGGTGAAGTGAGGGTGATACGGCTTGCTCCAGAAATTGTTGCCATTACTTTTTCCCCATCGATTACATAGGATTTCACATTACTTAATGAAGGAAAAAGTGCAATGGTATTCGCTATACCAAGATTTAGAGTCAAATCATTGATATACTGTGTCGTATAGAAGGTAAGAGCATTCCATCTCACAAGAAACGTGCCTGCTGGCAACGTAAAGCTTTGATGACTTGCGCGGGTAATACCCTGTGGCATTACTGTATCAAATGGCAAACTGACTGGATCTTCGGTAGTATCCATCATTTGTGGAGCGCCCGCATTATAAGCCGAAAGCCTTTGTACATCCTCTGCAAACAAATGTGTAGATACCACGAAAAAAGTACAAATTGTGAAGAGATACCGCGCAACACAACTCATAACATGCCTCGGAAAATATAAAACGGTACGTCTTGTACAAATAGAAATCAACAACGAAAGGGGCCGAAAGGCGAAAGAGGCTGGGGGCTGCGATTTACGAATCGCACGAATCGCAGTATCCGGCCCCTTTTACAGCCCCTTTTACTTCTTTTTATGATGAAGGGATTGACAAAGCTTTTTATATGTGATAACATATAAACATGATCAAAATATATAGGATAGCATATATTTATGACGAGAGACTTTGGTGAGTTGCTTAAAAATGCACGAAAAGAGAAGAATCTGAGTCAGCAAGAACTTGCCAAGCGTGTTGGCATGCCACAAAGCCATATTTCTAACATTGAAAATGGCCGTGTTGATCTTCAGACAAGCTCACTTGTGGAAATTGCTCGTATTTTAGATCTTGAGCTTATGCTGGTTCCACGCACGCTTATACGTACTGTACAGGCTCTACAGCGCAATGAAAATGTTTCAGAGCCCCGCCCAATGTATCGACTCGATGAGGAAGAAAATGAAGAGTGAAGTTGCTGTTGTAGAGATTTTTTTGCATAATAAACCGATAGGAACCTTAACAAACCTTCCAGATGATCGAAATATATTTTCCTTTCACCAGGAGTATATCGACAATCCTCAGCGCGCAACGCTAAGCCTTTCTTTTAAGGATGAGTTTGATCAGCTTATAACAAATAGTAAAGCTACAAGAACACGGCTGCCCCCATTTTTTGCAAATGTCCTTCCAGAAGGCTATTTACGAGAATATTTAGCCAAGCATGCAAAGGTAAATCCTGATCGCGAGTTTTATCTCCTTCACGCACTCGGTAATGATCTGCCTGGAGCAGTTACAGTAGGAGCTATTAGGCATGTTCCACAAATAGCCCCCCCTACAACAGAACAAGAAGATGCTAAAAATGCAGCAGATGGAATACTTCATTTTTCCCTTGCCGGTGTACAGCTAAAATTTTCAGGAATTTGGGATCATGAAGTTGGGTTAACGATCCCTGTAAATGGCGTTGGAGGTTCTTGGATAATTAAGCTGCCGTCGCCGACATATGCGGGTGTCCCTGAAAATGAATTTGTAATGATGGAACTTGCGCGTCAGATTGGCATCGAAGTACCAAAAACGGCTTTAGTGCCACTCAGAGCTATTAAAGGACTCCCCTCTGATGTTCAGAATTTGGGCAATAACGCTTTTGTTATCAAGCGGTTTGATCGCGATGAGCAAAACCAGGCTGTGCATATCGAAGATTTTGCACAGGTTTTTGGGGTCTACCCTGAAAAGAAATACAGAACTGCAAGCTACCGCAATGTTGTTGAGGTCATCTGGACTGAAATAGGCGCTTCTGGTCTTGAGGAATTTATTCGCAGATTCGTCTTTAATGCTCTTATTGGAAATGGCGATATGCATCTTAAAAACTGGTCACTTATTTATCCAGATCAGCGTTTGCCAAAACTTGCTCCTGCATATGACTACGTTTCCACTCTTCCCTACATTCCTGGCGAGAATCTTGCATTGAATTTTGTTCATTCAAAAGCCTTTCAAGATTTGACCCTTGAAAAATTTAGGCACTTTTCTACTAAGTCTGCCCTTCCTGAAAGACTTGTACATGACACCGTACAAGACACAGTAGCAAAGTTTAAAAAAGCTTGGGCAACTGTAGGCTCTTTAGGACTTGATAATAGGGTCTATGAGGTTATTTCGAACCATCATAAAACCTTACCGCTTTTTACTTTGTAAAAGAATACGGCGTACAAGTTCACTTCAACCAGAACGTTTCTCTCGAGCCATCCTAACAATGCCCTAAACACTGCCGGAGCGGCCGCCGTCGATGCGGAAGTTAGAGCCTGTGATGTAGTCTGTGCGGGGTGATGACAAGAAGGTTATTAAGTCTGCTACCTCTTCGGGCTTGCCAAAGCGGCCTACAAGGGTGGGGAGGATCTCTTTTACTGCGCGCCGCTCCACCTCTTTCCATTCTTGGTTCCACTTGCGCTCGGCAGCTATTTGCGTAAAGGTTTCTTTGACGCCTGGCGTGACGATAGGCCCTGGAGATATGGTGTTTACGGTAATGCCGGTGCCTGCAAGCTCTTTTGCAAGACTTACGCTCATGCTTAAGTTTGCAGCTTTAGAAGCAGCGTAGTCGGGATTTGATGGGCTTGGTATAAAGCCCGCAATGCTGGCAATCTGGATGATACGGCCCCAGCCACTTTTTCGCATATCGGGCAATATCCAGTTGATCATGCGAATCATGGATACGACGTTTACATTGAACAGAGAAAGCCAGTCTTCAGGGCGCGTATTGCTCCAGTCTCGTACAGGAAAAGCCCCGGCATTATTTACCAAGATATCAATGCCGCCAAAAGCTTTAAGAGCATCCTTTGCTACAGACTCGGCTTGGGAGTCAAAGCCAAGATCTCCTCGTACACCAACTGCTTTTGCACCAGTTTCAGTGATCTCTTGCACAACGCGGTCAATAGCCTGCTTATTGCGCCCATGCACCACTACCTGTACGCCCTCTTTTGCAAGCGCTTTTGCTGTCGCTTCGCCAATGCCGGAGCTACTTCCTGTAACTAATGCTCGCTTTCCTTGTAACTGAAGATCCATGCGTATTACCTTTTTTCTCTATATGAGAAATCGGGGCAATTATTTCAACGCCATTCTCCAGTATTTGATAAGATCAAGCATGCGAGACTTTGTGTGATCGACAACAACAGTAAGACCAGGCTTGATTCCTGTTTCTGATAGCTCAAAAGCGCGCATCGTGTTGCAAATACGCCCATCAAGACGAACGCCAATGCCTTTGATACCAGACAAATTGCCCCAGTCGCCAAACATCTCAAGCGTCATCTCACAAGCTGTAATAAGGAATATCACCTGCTTGCCCGGATGCTGCTCAATAACTTCAAAGACCTTTTTGGCAATATAGTGAATGGTAGGAATGAAGACGGGCACTGTGCGCGTTTCGGGTAGCGCATTGACGCACTTTCCAATAAAGCACTGGCGACATACTGAATGTTCCGGATCGTGAATACACTGATCAGTAAAACGGCCAGATGGGCACTCAAAAGGCTTTTCGCAATAGGAAAAACCAACAACTAAAACAGTGTCCTCTCTATCTAGTAATTGCTTAAATTCGTCGACATTTGCAATGCCATAGAGAAAAAAATCATCGTCGCGGATATAGGGCTTTACCTTACAAAGAGACTTTATATAACCTACAAGGTGACGAAATGGCCGCTTCAGCACATGACGAAGCACAGAAAAATGCTCATCCTTCTGAATCATCCACTTAAGGCTTTTCCACTTAAGGTTTTTTGCCGTATCGGGCGTCATGCCGGGCATATTCGGGAGCGTCTTTAATACTTTCAGGGGATTTTCTTTTTCAGAAGCTATCGCCCCATCATCCCACGCCTTCTCAGCAACGCCCCAATCATCTGTCCAAAATTTCTTCTTCATGGCTAACAAGGATCAAGCCTCACCCTATTTTATGTCAAGTAGTGGATTTTTTAGTTTTGGGTGTGAGATACTTGTTGGCATGTTTTGTATAGATAAAGAAAAGTCTTTGCAGTATCGCACGGTTGTAATTGTCACAAAAGAGTCTCAAGGCGCCCCTGTGCACGACCTTATGGAAGATGAAAAGGAGTGGCAAAAGCGCGAAAAAAAGCTTGATAGGATTACCTTTTTTCGCCTGAGGCCTATTCACTCATACGTGCTGCTTCAAAAACTTGCTGTCACACAAAAGCTTATGATTGGCGACAAAAAGGTGTTTGGCGACTTTTTTTCGCGGCTAAAAGTTGAATACCTTGTTGATGAAGGCTATATGGTGCATGCCCTTTTGCAAAACCGCGCACTTTGTGAATATGACCTTATTCTGCAGGGCTCCCCCCACATCGCCATTCAAGATAACCGCCTTATGTTTATAGACCCAGATGTTGCCTGGCAAGACCTTGCTCCCTTTTTATCCGGGCCAAAGGCCATGACAAAACAGGAATATCAGCGCTTTAAAAAAGAAGTAGCCCCAGAAAGTCTTGTAGAGCTTGTCAGCAATGAACCCGAAGTTGCGGTTGAAAAAAAAGCATGCCTTGTTGACTCTACCTGCTCCTTTATAAAGCTTGATAAAGAGCAAGCCTGCTATGAGCAGGAGCTTATACAAGCCGGCTTTATGAAAAAAGAGCTAGCCTCATCAAACTACTACTGCCCTACTGACAAATCCCTTAGCGCCGTGTATACCCTCCTACAGAAAGGATGGAAGTTTGTAGATGCAAAGGGATCACCCATAGTCCCCATAAGCTCATGCAAAATAGACCTTCAAGAGGCTAAAAAAGGCTATAAAGTGCATGGCAGCATCACCTTTGGCCCTGAAGAAATACCCATTGAGAACGTTAAAGATCGTTTACTTGCCCTTCCAAGCGGCAATACAGGCTTACTTGCTTTTGATGATTATACGGAGGTAAAAGAGCTTCTAGAACTTGTTTCAGAAGGACAATATGTCGCAAAAAGTAAGGTGTTTAGCCTGGGTCAAAGAGCGCCAAAACTTCGTCATATTCCCAATAAAATTGGCTCCACAAGCACATTCAAAGGAGAACTTCGCCCCTACCAGGAAGAGGGGCTTTCATGGCTTATAAACCTCTATGAACACGGTGTAAATGGCCTTTTGGCAGATGAGATGGGCCTTGGCAAGACTGTACAAGCACTTGCCTTTCTTGGCCGCATTGAAAAGCGGGCTCTTATAGTTGTGCCAACATCGCTACTACATAACTGGAAAAGGGAAATCGAACACTTTTTGCCTCAAAAATCTGTAGCTATCAATACCGGTAGCGATAAAGATATCATCATCACCTCCTACGGCAACTTGCGGAGCAATATCGACCGTTTTAAAGATGAAGAATACGAATGCCTCATACTCGATGAAGCCCAGGCAATAAAAAATAGTTCCACACTAACTACCCAAAGTGTTTTGCAGCTTAAAGGTCGATTTAAGCTCTCACTCACTGGAACTCCCATCGAAAACTCACTCGATGAGCTAAAGTCCCACTTTCACTTTTTAGAGCCAGAGCTTCTTGACGATGCTGAAAACCACATCCCAACAATACGAAAAAAAATTGCCCCCTTTTTACTCAGAAGAAAAAAAAGCGATGTGGCAAAAGATTTGCCAGAAAAAATAGAAGAAAGCGTCTTTGTCACTATGTCTGAAGAGCAAAAGCTTGTCTACGACCGCTTTTTAGGTCAATTAAAGGCAGGCCTTTTGCAAAAGGTGCGACTAGACGGCCTAAAAGCGCATAGGATGGAGATATTTGAAGCCTTGCTCCGCCTTCGCCAGATAGCGTGCCATCCGGGCCTTGTGCCACAAATTGGAGAGGGAGCTCCCTCTTGTAAGTGCGAGCTTGTCCTTGAGGATATTGCCACACTTATTGCTGAGGGCAAAAAGGTGATACTATTTAGCCAGTTTACAAGCATGCTCCATATTTTGGCTAAAGAGGCTGCATCCCGCTCTTGGCCTTACCTACTATTAGAAGGCAAAACCCAAAATCGCCAAGAGCTTGTGGATGCCTTTCAGACCACAAATGAATACCCCCTCTTTTTTATCAGCCTAAAGGCTGGCGGTGTTGGGCTAAACCTTACAGCAGCAGATTATGTACTTCTCTACGATCCCTGGTGGAATAAGGCCCAAGAAGCTCAAGCCGTAGACCGCGCCCACCGCATAGGCAGAAAAGGGACTGTTTTTAGTAAGCGCTACTATGTAGAGGGAACTATCGAAGAAAAGATACTTGCCCTACAGGAGAAAAAGGGACAACTTATAGAAGAGCTACTAGAAGAAAACGGAGCCGCTACTCTCGAACTCGATGACTTGCATGAGCTCTTTGACTAGCGGCTCCTAAAAAAAGTAACCTACTCGCGAGGCGGCGCTTCATCTCTTGTAGCGGCTTTTTCCTCCTCGAAGAGTTCCTTAGCAGCCTGCTTTACGGTGGTTAAACCATCGCTAAAGCCAACAGCCCTAAGCAGCCTATCTACGTATTGCAGCTCAGTCGTGAGTTGGTCATTTACGAACTCGAGGTATGCAACTTTCTCTAGGATCTTCTTCATGTGCATGAGCAAACCTCCTCGGCTAAAAAGCCGTTTTGGATACAAAATGTGAAGATCAATGCCTCACCTATCCAATCTCTATTATCCACATTTTTATTTATTTTTCAATAAATAATTATTATATTATAATGAGGGAAGCGAGAAAAGGAGGGTACTATGTCATTAATAGCAGGAATTTTTGATAAAGAAAACCTTTTACCGGAAACCCCTACAGCCAAAGCCCTAGAAAAAGACATAAAAGGCAAGGTTAAAAGGGTAGAAAAGCTCCTTAAAGAAACCCTGCCTACCCAAGGCACCTCCCTATCAGAGCACCAAGTTGCTACCCTATCGATGGTTGGTAAAGGAATAGAAAATCAAAAGGCCACCTTGGTAGCCCACGTACAAAAACTTGCGACTACTCTAAACGCAAAAGACAAAGAGGTTGTCGCCACAATTACCTCTACACTTCTTCCCCTTCTTACAGAACAAGAACGCAAAATCAAAGAACAGCTATTTTCACAAACTGAATCTACTCAAGCTATGCGGGATATTAGCGATGCCCAAGAGTGTCTCAAGCAGCTATTTAGTGGCAAAGGCTCAGATGAAACCAAAAGAACTCTTCAAACAACTCTTGAAAGACTTGCTAACTCAAGCATGAAAGATGACCCACAAGTAAAGACAATTAGGCAAAAAATGCGCGACTATGAAACTATAGAAGTATACCTGCAGTTTGCTAGCGAAAGCATTAGAGCGCTAAGAGGCGAAAAAACCGGGATAATCGACCCCGAAAAAACCCTTGCACAAGCCTTCAAAAAATTTGATGAACTTGGCCTGCCCGCAAACGACGAGCGCATCCTTTCACTACGTAAAGCACTCGCTACTGTATATCGAGACTCTAGCACCATACAAAAGAGCGAGCAAAAATTCTCTGAATGCCTACAAAAACTCGATGAGCATATACCCCATGATCCCGAAGTCATAGAGATGCATACAGCTCTCATGAAAGCTCGCCTTACACGCCTTTTCCCAGCTAAGGAATCTGAAAGCACAGCCCATAAAAAAGCCCTCATGAAATTTGCCGAAATGCACTGGAATACAAACGAAAAGCTACTGGAAGTAGGCCAGTTATACGAACGAAAAGATATTACTTCCCAAACAAAAATGCAGCTTAAAAGTGCCCTACAGCTTCTTTTACAGTTTAGAAATGCCCTCATGGTGCCATTTAACAGCCTTCCTATAAAGCATGACCTCGACGAAATTGTCGAACAAGTTAAAGATAAACCAAGGGAAGAAATACCCGGATTTATCAAAGGCCTGGGACTAAACATACGCGAAATGAACCAGCTGCACGGACTATTGTCTATTCAGCTAATTGACCCTAAAACTGCAGACAACAGGCAAAAATTCGCTGATGCCGCTCGAGCATTAAAAATTGCTTATGAACAGGAATACATAAAGCAGTCTCCCCTACAAGCAAAAATCTGCTCAAATGCACTAGATCCTAATAGACAGTATGGCCCTCTTGCAGAGGCTGTATCAAAACTCATTGCCGTAGTGCCAGAAAATGCAAAAAGGGGCCTTGTTAACTTTCAAGCAAACGTTATGCAAAAACTCGTTGAAGGCATCCTTGAAAGCACCCCAAAAGATGCTTCCCAAAGAAAAACTGTAGAGGCAGCTTACTCCTACATTAGCCCCCTCATAGACGAGCTCAACCGAACCCTATAAATTCCATGCTGAAAATCTTGCGATAGGCTATAACTATGGATGTACGAAAATAATCACGAGTTATAAGACCTTGGACACCCTAAAAAAACATGCCCTCTGGGCACTTCCACTTTTTTGCATATTGCTGCTTGCTCCATTTAGCGCAGGGCTTGATCTTTTTGTTGCAAAGATGACCTACTACCAAAGCTGGCTGGGCACTGACCCACAGGAAATTGGCTTTTACACCACGCCTTTTTATGACTTTATGTACCTCTATGGAGGCGTTCCTGCTTCACTTTGTGCCTTTATAGCCGCCATTTGCCTTATCGCGTCTCGCTGGAGTACAAAACTTAAAGCTTATCGTGGAGCATGTCTTGTCATGTGCTTGACGCTTTTTTTGGGATCACTCGTTATCACCCACTCGCTACTAAAAGAATGCTGGGGCAGGCCAAGGCCGCGTCAGATAGTAGAATTTGGTGGATCGCAGGGCTTTAGAGCCTACTACGAGCCACTTTTTGATGATACTCCGGAGCCATCAAAATCATTTCCTTCAGGCCACTCAACATGTGGATTTTACTTTTTTTGCCTCTATTTTATAGGGAGACGCTATAGCTCGAAAGCTCTTGCCCGCTTTGGCCTATTTCTTGGTTTTACACTCGGCGGTCTGCTGTCATTAGCACGCATCGCTCAAGGTGGCCACTTTATTTCTGATGCCTATATAGCGGCCCTTATCATGTGGTTTACTGCATATTTTGTAGACTACCTCGTATTTGAGGCTCCCCTTTTGGCGAGATTTAGAAGGTACTTAACTGCGTAATGCTCACAAAACGCCAGAGCCAGATTCTCTCTGTCCTAAACTCCTTTACCCAGTCAAAGGGCTATTCACCAACATATCGTGAACTTCTGCAGCTACTTGGCCTATCATCACCAAGTACGCTGCATAAACACATTACAAACCTCAAAAAAGAAGGCCATATCAAAGAGGCCCCTCGTGGCTGGAGATCGCTAAAGCCAACAAAAGCCGTAAAGGCCGCTGTAAAGCACGAAATACCTATCATCGGCGCCCTATCAAAGGACCAAAAGATAGAGCTATTTTTGCAGGCAAAGACATGTGAAATACCGGCAAATCTTGCATCTAAAGCCGCTACGCTCTATGCCTTTACAATCAAAGATAATTCCTTTATAGAGTTACATATGCTACAGGGTGATCTTCTTATCGTAGAAGCAAGAACAAAGCCTCAGATGAATGAGCTTACCATCGCACACAGCAAAAAAGGCGTGCTCATTGGCCCCTATCCTGAAATACTTTCGGGAGAAGAAACGCTTCACATCCAGGGCGTTATTGTAGGCCTTCTTCGTCTTCAGGTTCAAAGTCCTCAAGCGCATGCAGGCGACGGCCTGAAATAATGCGCACCAAAGACAAAATCCACGAAATAATCAGATACCCCCACGATATAGCAAAGACTAAAAGCGTAAAGTTATGAACTGCCGTAATCAAAATAACAGCAGCTAAAAATGCCGTTAGCAGCACCACCTGAAATGAGCCCACGCGAATGCTAAGCGTCTTTAAGCTAGGAAACTTCCAGCGGCTAATCATAAAATAGCCAATGACAAAAAAGACTACAGTCGCAACTAAAGAGCGCTCATTGTCAGTAAAGTTAAAAAGGGCTTTTGCCTCTTCGCTCATGAGAAAAAGAGTTGTAGAGACGGCTACTGCTGCCGCTGCAGGAATCGGCAGGCCGGTAAAGCTTGCTTTTGCATCTTCTGTCTCTGTCTTTTTATCATGCTTTGTTACTGTAAATCGCACAAGGCGAAGAACACCACTTATTGAGTATATCATCCCACCCATCGTGAGAAGAAAATAGAGCATCGTATTTGTTTCAACAGCTAAAGCCTTTAAGACAACAACAGAAGGAGCTACACCAAAAGAGACAGCATCAGACAAAGAGTCAAACACGCCGCCAAACTCACTTTCCACCTTCATTGCGCGAGCAACAGCGCCATCAAGTAGGTCTAAAAATGCCGCAAGCAAAAGAATTGCCACTGCTACCATGATGTTGTTATACGTCACATGCCCGGGAGCAATCATGCTCATCTTAAAAATCACAAAAAGGCCGCAAGATAGGCTGAAGGCCGTAAGCACGTTAGGCAAAATAAGCGTTCGCTTCATTTCAGAATCCTCATTTAAGCCCCGAGCATAGCACAATTTGACGAAATGCAACAGAGGTAAGTTGGGTTCCTTTTTATTGGCATTTCAAGTAAAATGACGTAATACCCTTGAGAGAGATTACATGACGAACCCCTCATTTTCAGTTGGCGAACACTACCGCGGCTTTACGGTAACAAAGTCACAAGAAATTTCAGAATTGCGTTGCCACCTTACAGAACTTGTGCACGATGAATCCGGCGCAATAATCCTTCATCTTGGAAACGAAGATCCTGAAAATCTCTTTTGTTTGTCGTTTCGCACACTGCCGGATAGCTCAAACGGCGTTGCCCACATACTAGAACACACTGTCCTTTGCGGCTCAGAAAAGTACCCTGTAAAAGACCCCTTCTTTTCTATGAACCGGCGCAGCCTAAACACTTTTATGAATGCCCTTACGGGCGCTGACTTTACCTGCTATCCCGCAGCATCGCAGGTGGAGCAGGACTTTTATAACCTACTAGAAGTGTACCTCGATGCAGCCTTTCATCCCATCCTCAAAGAACTAAGCTTTCTGCAAGAAGGCTGTAGAGTAGAATTTGAAGATAGCAATGACCCTAATAGCCCACTAGTCTACAAGGGTGTAGTCTATAACGAGATGAAAGGAGCGCTCTCCTCTCCCATGACTCGACTTATAGAATATGTAAATGCTGCGCTCTATCCTAATACGCCCTATGGTTTTAATTCAGGCGGCGATCCAAGTGAAATTCCGCGCCTTACCTACGAAGAGCTGCTCTTTTTCCACAAAAACTACTACCACCCAAGCCGCTGCCTCTTTTTCTTTTACGGCAACCTCCCCCTAAAAAAGCACCTCGATTTTATCGCTCAGAAGGCATTGAGAGGGGTAACAAAGCTTCCTCCACTTGCGCCGATACCAAAGCAGCCGCGCTTTATGCGCCCGGTATATAAAGATGGGGTATACCCCATCAGCGCCGATGAAATGGCAGATGATAAAGCCCTTATTTCCTTTGCCTGGCTTACCTGTCCAATACTCGATCAAATCACCGTTTTGGCCCTGAGTGTGTTAGACATCATCCTTATGGACACGGACGCATCCCCGCTCAAAATGGAACTTTTACGCTCAGGCTTTTGTAAACAGGCCCAGTCGCTTATGGATAGCGAAGTTGCTGAAATCCCCTACGGTGTAATTCTCAAGGGCTGTAAAGCAGAAGACGCAGGCGCACTTGAGAAGATCATTTTTGATACATTAAATCGCCTTGCAAAAGAGGGCATCTCCGAAAAGCTTATCGATAGCGCCCTACACCAAGTAGAGCTCTACCGCAGCGAAATTACGGGAGACTCTGCACCATTTGGCCTATCGCTCTTTTCTCGCTCTGCCCTACTTGCCCAGCATGGTGGCAAAGCTGAAGATGGCCTGAGGATACATTCTATCTTTGATGAGCTCCGCGCCGAGCTTTCTCAAAACCCCCGCTACATGAACGAGCTTATCGCTCGCTACTTCTTGACAAATAACCACTTTGTACGCGTTGTCCTTACGCCAAGTGTTGACCTGGCAACTCAAGAACTTTCAAAAGAAGCACAGGAACTAGAAGCTCTCAGACAGGCGCTTGAAGACAAAGATCGTCAAAAAATCCTCGATCAAGCAAAAGCCCTTATACAGCTTCAAGAAGAAGATGAAGACGAAGAAAGGGCAGATGTTCTACCAAAAATATCGCTAGATAACATTCCAAAACAGGTGCGCTCACTACCTCTTAAGCACACAAAATCCGGAAATATCGAAGTATTTCATCACAACACCTTTACCAACAAAATCACCTATGCAGACTTGGTGTTTAACATCCCAGACATCTCACAAGATGATCTCTGGCTTGTCAGGCTCTTTTGCGTGCTTTTGCCCCAGCTTGGAAATGGCTACCGCTCCTACCAAGAGACGCTAGAATATATTCAGGAAAATACCGGCGGCATTGGTGCCTTCACGCTGCTAAACCACCAGGTGCAAGAAGCAAGTTCTTTTATACCAAGCCTACATATACGCGGCAAGGCGATGTACAATAAGTCAGATAAGTTTTTTAGTCTGCTTTTTGACATGGCCGTAAATCCAAACTTCACAGACCGCGCACGACTTAAAGAACTTGTGTTAAAGCATTGTACAAACCTGCAGTCAAGCTTTGTAAATAATGCCCTAAAGTATGCTATGAACCTAGCAGCAAGTTCTATCAACGTTGCAGGCGTTGTCAATAATGCCTGGTATGGCCTTGACTACCTCTATAAGATAAAACAGCTAGCCCAAGATTTTGACAATAAGTCAGACTGGCTTATCCAAAACCTTGAGCGCATGCGCGATACCTTGTTGTGTACGCGTGGAGCAAACCTTGTACTCTCATGCGACCAACAAGAGCTTATCAAGTACCAAGAATCAGGTTTTTACGGCCTTGAAGACCTGCCGGAAAGAGCCTACAGCCCATGGAAAGGAAACTATCCATTAGCTTCGATGACAAACCAAGGCCGGATCATTGCATCGCAAGTTGCCTTTACGAGTAAAGTACTAAAAACACTCTCCTACACCCATCCTCAGTCTGCAGCTCTATCGCTTGCAGCCTTTATCTTTGACAACGTAACACTGCATAAGCGCGTGCGTGAACAGGGCGGCGCCTACGGCGCTGGAAGCATCGCCAACATTATGTCGGGCAGCTTTGCCTTTTATTCCTATCGCGACCCAAATATTGTATCCACGCTTAAAGCCTTTGACGACTCATTAGAAGACATTCGCAACCACGAGTTTGATGAGCTAGACCTCGAAGAAGCAAAGCGCGAGATGGTACAAAGCCTAGATAGCCCTATCGCACCTGGAACACGCGCTGAAGTTGCCTACGGCTGGTATAGAGAAGGCAAAACAGAAGAGATGCGACAAGCCTTTAGAGACGCATGCATGCAGGCCACCTGTACAGATATTGTGCGCGCTGTAGAGCAGCATCTTATCCCCTATAACAAAGATGCAATTGCCGTTTCCTTTGGTGGAAAAGAATTACTAGAAAAAGAAAATGTCTACTTTGCAAAAGCTGGACAACCAACACTACACATTGAAAAAATATGGGTATAACTATGAGCTCAATCGACACCTACAAAAAGCTATTTACCTCTCAAGAAAAAGCGCTCGAGGAAGAGTTTTTTGAATTCTTGCGTTATCCTTCTATAAGTGCCGATAGCGCCTTTCGACCCGAACTTAAGGCTTGTGCTGCATGGGTAGAAAAGTACCTCAAAAATTCCGGTTTCACAGTATCTGTATGGAATAAAGATGACGCCCCTGTTCTTTTTGCAGAAAACTGCTCAGCAGGACCTAATCAACCCACTCTTCTTATCTACAACCACTACGATGTACAGCCTGTTGATCCTATAGAACTTTGGGAATCAGAGCCATTTACACCAACTCGCAAGGGAAATCACATAGTAGCTCGAGGCGCAGAAGATAATAAGGGCCAGTGTTTTTATGTGATGTCAAGCTTAAGAGCTCTCTACAAGCACTTTGGTAAATTTCCCATCAACATCAAACTCATCATTGAAGGCGAAGAAGAGTCCGGAAGCAAATCACTTCCCGGCATACTCCAAGAAAAACAAAACGAGCTTAAAGCTGACTATCTACTTATCGTCGATGTAGGCATGCGCGATGCAAAAACTCCTGCTATAACCCTTGGCACGCGTGGCCTTACGTGCTTTACTGTCGAAGTGTCAAGCTCATTTGGCGACCTACATTCAGGAGTACATGGCGGCATTGTCTACAACCCCCTTCACGCACTTGTCGAAATACTAGCTTCTCTTAGAGATGCAAATGGACGCATAAGCATACCCGGATTTTACGAGCAAGTAGCCCAGCCTTCTGCTGAAGAGCTTAAGCACATCTCTCTTGGCTTTGACAAGCAAGCCTTTATGGATGAATTTGGCTGCCTGCCAACAGGCGGTGAAAAGGGATTTTCGCCACTAGAGCGCGCATGGCTTAGACCTAACCTCGAAATTAATGGCATCTCAGGCGGCTATGGAGGCCCGGGGGCGAAGACTGTAATACCAGCAAAAGCTGTTGCCAAGCTATCTTGTCGCTTAGTGCCAAATCAGGACCCGCATATTATTGCAGAGCGAGTAAAAAACTATATCGAAGCAAAAACAGCTCCTGGCTATTCTGTAAGCTGCCAGATACATGAAGGAATGGGTAAGCCCGTACGCACAAGCCCCTATTCAGAGCTTGTAAAGGTAATTGCAGCAGCGTGTGAAAAGGTATATCACAAAAAAACTGAATTTATCTACGAAGGCGCTTCAATCCCTATTGTAACTGAACTTGCACAAGCTGCAAAAGCTGATGTTGCTTTTTTTGGCCTGGGCCTCCCCTCCGATAAAATCCATGCCCCAAACGAGAATTTTAGCTGGGATCGCATCCAAAATGGCTTCATCATCATGTGTGACACCATTATGAGTTTAGAGAAAAAATGATTAGGCATACCCTCGCTTTACTGCTTATACTATGTGCTATCTGCTATGGTGATGACCCTCACCTTGCACGTGCTAAAAGCGCTAAAGAGTCGCTATTTTCGCGATATAATCACCCTGGTATTAAGCCAAAGAGGTTTTTAGAAACAGCCTACTACATAGAAACGCATCGGGGCGAAATCACGCACTTTAACAAGCCCTACCTCACAAAGCAAGAAACAGGCATTAAGCATACGATCGAATACGATTCAGCAAGTGGCCATATTTTCATTGTTTTGGATGAAAAAAAGGCCTACCTCGGCGAAGGTGCGAAAAAGAAAGTATATAAGGCTATTCTTTACGGACAAACACCCAAACTTGTGGCAAGAAGCGAGCAGAGTCTTAAGATGGATGCTGAGCTATATGCCCATAAAGAACTTCTCGGCGCGCCCGGCATAATGAAAACGCATGCCTTTGCTACCCATGTCGACAAGAAAAACAGATACTACACAATCTACTCAGAACTCTATGAGGGAACACTATTTGATGTAATTACAAAAATGAAGCTAAGCACATGGAATAAGTGGATTGTGATGAGCGATCTCTTAACAGGGCTTCAATCGATACATTCTAAAAATTTAGTGCATAGAGACCTACATTCTCATAACTATCTCTATCATACTGAACGAGATGCTCACGGCAACACCACTATTCGCGCCGTTATTGCAGACCTTGGTCGCACTATAAAAAGTAGCGACGCAAAAGGCCTTCTTGCACAAATGACGACGAGGATGACTGCGCCAGAAGCCTTTAGCCACAAAAAACTTGAAGCAAGTGACTATTTTGCCACAGACATCTATGCACTAGGCTGCATCTTTCACCGCCTTTTTCATGAAAAGCTTCCTAAATGGCAAAAGGGAGATCTTCGCTCCCCTAACCTCTCAGCAGAGAAGAAAAAGGCTATACTAGAAAAAAGACTAGATGAAGAGACAACAAAGCGACGCGAACATCTTATCAAAAAGAGCAAAGAAACTGCACTATCCGCGATGGAGCGCACAGAACTTCTTATTTTAAAAATGCTAGATCTTGATCCCAAAAAGCGAGAATCTGCATCGGAACATTTGCAAGAAATGCAAAAGATTATCTTTGGGCGAATCTAATTAGATACGCTATAATGGTGACTTATTTATATGGAGGTATAACTTATGTTTTTTACTCGATCGACACTACGTACAGCATGCCACAAGCTCATTCTCACTGGATTTGCTTTATGTGTATCATCATGTGAACTTACAAGCGCAACTACAGATAGCGCAGGCAACAAAACGAGCATCGTCAAGGAAATGTCCAAAGAGTTTGCACAAATTGCAAAAAAGGCACTTCCTGCAGTTGTATCTGTGCGCACGCAGTATTCTCAAAAGGCTCCAAGCCGCGAAGAAATGAACGCTCCATTTGGCGGACCATTTCCTGATGACTTCTTTGAGCGCTTTTTTGGCTTTCCAATGCCTGAGCAAAGAACTCCAAGAAAGGGCCAGGGATCGGGTTTTGTTATATCAAACGATGGCTACATCCTAACGAACAACCACGTTGTTCGTGAAGCAGAACAGATCACTGTAAGCTTTACAGATGGAAAAGAGTTTCCCGCTAAAGTTATAGGAACAGATCCCAACACAGATGTTGCACTCTTAAAGATTGAAGCAACAAATCTACCCTATCTTGCTCTAGACAACTCTGACAACCTCGAAATCGGTGAATGGGTAATGGCTGTAGGCAGCCCGCTTCGCCTTCAGGGATCCGTTACAGTGGGTGTTGTAAGTGCTAAAGGCCGAAATGACCTAGAAATTGCACAGATAGAACAGTTCATCCAGACAGATGCGGCAATCAACCCAGGTAACTCCGGAGGCTGCCTCCTAGATATGGATGGCAAGGTTGTTGGCATGAATACTGCTATTGCAACAAATAACGGCGGCTATATGGGTATTGGCTTTGCCATCCCAAGCAATATCCTTAGACATGTTATGGAGCAACTTCGTGCTCAGGGACATGTGACAAGAGGCTACCTCGGCGTTGCGCTACAAAAGATCGACTCCAAGCTTGCCCAGCACTTTAACCTCGATAAAAGTGAAGGCGCCCTTGTTACTGAAGTTGTAAAAGATAGCCCTGCTGATAAAGCTGGTTTGCAATCTGGCGACGTTGTGCTTAAGGTAAATGGCAAGCTCGTCGAAAACGTTGGCGCGCTTCGCAGCACGATTGCACTCATGAAGCCTGATGAAACAATTTCTCTTTCTATCGTACGCGACAAAAAGCCAATGGACATCACTGTCGTCATCGGCACGCATCCTGAAAGTGAAGTTGCTATGAACGATATACAATCTCGCATCGGCTTTTTGCTGCAAGATATCACTCCTGAACTTGCTCAGCAGCTAAATATCGACCGCGACCATGGCGTTATCATAAAACACGTAGAATCTGATAGCCCAGCAGAAGAAGCCGGTCTTCGCCGCGGCCAGATCATACTTTCAGTAAACCAAAAACCTGTAAACTCTACAGAAGAGTTTTTCCGCATAATGAAAGATGTGCAAAACCAAAAGCACATCCTGCTACAGGTAAAAGCAGGTCAAGTAGTACGCTACGTCACTCTTGATCTTGAATAATCCCTACTAGCCCAAGCCTAAAAAGGCTTGGGCTTTATAGTGTATACGTTCACATCTGAGGCCAAAGGCCTCTCTGATCGAGTAGGAGGTGGGCGTTAGCCCACCGTCCTCTCACACCACCGTA